>WTIT01000047.1 GCA_011526375.1 Methanobacteriota archaeon | reverse complement strand
TGAAACAAGAACCCAAAACCGTTTAACCGTCCTATTACCAGCGGGCCGTGTGAACACTATGAGACGCAAAGATGACGACGTTGGCGGCCGGCTAATTTCATCTGCCATTGTACTGCTTATTCTCACTTCATTAGCGCCGCTAATCAGTTCAGGTGGACCAACTCAGCAAGCCGTTTTGGGTGATTCACAGGTATTCTCTTCAAGTTCATCAAACGAATCCTACGACCTATTTATTGGTTCTTCAACCTCTGAATCTGGTGGAGATGGTTCTATTTCAACCGCAGAACCTGATGGTTCCTCCGAAGAATTGAGTGTTCTTTCTACTGTTGAATTTTACACCAATGAAATGATTAGCGACATTCGATTCTATGGTGAAGGTGCAAACAATTACATCGAGTTGAGCATTTACCTGAAATTTACTGGAAACGATGGAGCAACTACTGATGTAACATTCAAACTAATGTCGGGCAGTTCAACAGTAGAGCAAGTCGTCTTGGAATTAGACGACCCCTGTACCGAAGGCGGTGGCTTTGGTGGTATTGGCGGAGGATCCTGTTCTTACGCAGTAAATCAAATAAATTTCGAAATTGATCAAGGAGGTTTCCTAGTAGAAAACGGTAAGAAATTAGGACTTGAAATTGATGCGACAATTGATGGTTGCCAAGGTGGCGGTGGTATTACTGGTGGTGATGCAAATTGCGACGTAGAAGTTCAATTCGGTGACATTGACTCTACAAGCAGTTTCTCAAAACTTGAAGTTAAAGCTAACGCACTAGCCAATTCAGCGGTCAAGGTCCACATGCCGGGCTCTGGATGGACCGATAATGAGGTCTTAGAGTGGTATCCAAATCACCGTCAAGAATTCAGAGAAATGCAGTTTACCCTGCAAGTCAAGGATGCTTTTGGTAGAGATGACATCGAAAGCGTCAATCTGATAATGAGCACTAATGAAGGCGCTACTACAATCTTTAACGAGGAGTTTGAGGATGACGATTTGACACTAGATAACAACGGTTTAGTTGGTAATTTCACCTACACCTTCGACCAAGGGATAGAACCCGGTGATTATGATGTAATCCTAGAAATTAAGGATATTCAAGGTCACACAGTACTGTTTGAACACCAAGGACTAGAATTCATGGAACACGGAATTTATCTTACTTTGCCATCTAACCAACCTGATACGGTATTGATTGCCCCAGGTCAAACCTCTAGCGTCGAATTCTTAGTCGAGCACACTGGTTCAACTTCATCTGACTTAGAAGTCGTGTTTGACCTTGCCCGCTCTTTGCCATCGTCATGGTCTGACCCAATTTGGGATAAACCACAGGGCTATTCTTTGCAAGGCGGTAGTTCATCAGCAAGACCAATTTTACAAATTGATGTTCCTGAAGGAGATTTATCCAACGCCCCTGAAAAACTCGAAGTTGAAGCTCGAGCATTTGCTGATATAGATGGTACAGTTACTGAGGTTGCGGTGGTAGAAATTATCCTTAGCATTGAGGAAGTCGGTGTTTATGCTCCACCTCGTGTTTCAATCTATGAGGATGAAGAACATCAAATTCAAATTTCAGATTCAACAAGACCAGAATTCTATGACGAAACACTGTCTCATTATGTCGACTCTGATGAAATAGGCGATTTTTACGTTGATATCTTCAATTCTGGTTTTGATACCGATTCATTCTTCATTAGAGTTAACGAAATGCCAACCTCTTGGCAGTACAAATTCTTCGATAACGATACTGGAATGGAACTGATTGAGGAAGGGATAAATTCCGTTACTCCAGACATTGGTTCAGGTGATGTTCTTACCATTAGAATGGAAATCTATCCACCAGTTGACAGAGATGCACAGGATATTGGCATGGTGTCCTTTGACACAACCAGTTCCGGAGATTCAAATTTGCAAACGGAGAGCAAATTTACCGTTCATCGAACCTTTGGAATTTTAGCCGAAGTAATCTCTGACAGCGATGGTGGTGACCTAGGTACCGTTGGTCCAATAGAACCTGGTCAATCCCTTAGTTACACCGTTAGGGTTTCTGATACTAGCGATCTAGCTGGTGAGACTACATGGCGGTTGGTAAATCCAAAAGATTTGGAGAGAAATATTGACGCAGATATGGGTTACAGTTCTTGGGATTACACCATAACTGATAATCAAGGCAATGATATTATTGTTATTAATTTAGCTGCAGATACATATGAAGACATCGTGTTAGGAATTGTGTTACCTGAAAATGTTGAAGCAGGAAATCAAACCGTATACTTGAGGGTATCAGAAGAAGGAGTCGACTCTGATGAAGCGAGATATTTCGATTTACCCGTTACTGTGATGGTTGAAGAGGATGTACAACCTGGACGTCTGCCAATCACTCAAAAGAGCGAATACACCCGATTTTCTTCAGATGAAACCAGAAATATCGAATTTAGGATTTCTAATGATAACAACATACCTCTCGACGTAGTAATTGAACTAGAAGAGCCAAATGGATGGGACGGGGAGATTGCTGTAACATCCTCACAAGTCGGTGGAGGATTCTTGTTAGTCACTCTGCCAGCCTATACTAGCAAAGACTTCTTCGTTGAGTTAACAGCTCCATCTAACCTAAAAGATGGTACTGATGTCGAATTTGTCCTCAAGGTAACGCCATTGGATGATGAAGTGCCATACAGTTCAGATTATACTCAATTATCAAAATTCAACTTCAAGACTGAATGTACAGGGCTTAGCTGTTTCATGAATGAGATTTACGATCCAGAGCCACAAACGCTCGCTCTTGGTGCCGGACTTGTGTTGTTATTCATCCTTGCAGTGTATCGAAGAGGTCGTTATGATTCTAGTGCTGCAAGCGTCGTCGAGGTTCCAGCAGAAGAAGAAATGAAACTAGAAGAGGAAGTTCAAATGGACATTCCAGAACCGGTAATGGAGCAGAATGATGACATCGAATTACTTGATGAATTAGATTCAATTTGATTCAATAATTTAGTGTCATTAAGACTCGTTGTATGAACATCGTACCATTTGCCTTATGAAGCATAAAAACAGGCGGAACATGTTGGTAACATGCGTAAGCGTTCAATAATCTCTGAGCCCGCGGCGAATTTGCAAATCGTCAAACATGTTGATGCTGTAAAATCTCTGTCACTGATCGCATTGATGCTGTTGTCAACGATAGCTTCAATCAATTTCTTCGCTATCGATGCAAGTGCTTCAAACACTGACCAAGATGGTGATGGTTTGACCTATGGTTTAGAGTATCTAATCAATTCATTTCCTAATGACCCAGACACAGATAATGATGGCTTGCCAGACGGTTGGGAGTGGAAATATGGTCTTGACCCACTATCAAGCGCCAATGATGATGGTGCAGTAGGTGACCCTGATGGCGATGGTATGTCAAATCTTCAAGAATATACTTACAACATGCCATCAGGTTGGGACAACCCTGCTACACCAAACACGCTAGACAATGGTATCTGGTGGAATGGTACCGTGCCAGTTAGCGATTGGAATGAAGAAGGCTCGCTCCAGTATCTTAGACCTGGCTGTGGAGATGCAGGCAGTGATGGAAATGGCAACACAATTCTTTGCGATGAAGACCCAGTTGGCAACATTTGTGCAAATGGCTTTGATGACGATCAAGATGGTCTAGTCGATTCTGCTGATCCAGACGGTGATGGTGATGCTGATTGTTCGTCTAACGATGATGACGGTGACGGTCTTATCGATGAAGATGTCAATGGTTGGGATACTGATGGTGATGGAATGCCTGATGGTTGGGAAGCAGCTAATGGTCTAAATGCAACTTCAGCGTCTAACTTCGATGGTCCAAATGGTGATCCGGACGGTGACGGTTTGAACAATCTGCTTGAATATATCAATCCGTCATGGGATACGATGTGTGGCTCAATTCCTTGTTTTAGGCCAGGCCCCAACGGCAATCCTACCGAAACGACATCACCATGTGATCCGGTGACAGGCGTAGGACCAGGTGGTTGTGCAACTCTAACTGCAGAGGTAGATGGTATTACCTCAACCAATCCTCAGCGCGCGGACAGTGATAATGATGGATTAAATGATTCATATGAAGCGCTTGTTTTGTTGACAGACCCGACTTCGTCCGACACCGATAATGATGGTATTCCAGATGGTGTTGAAGTAAATGGCCTGTATGGTGACCCTGCTCAAGCCAGCGATCCAAGAAATAACAATACAGATGGTGATGCCCTTGATGACGGAGAGGAAGATAACAACAGCAATGGTGTCCTAGACCCAGGTGAAACAGACCCAACACGAAAGGAAGATTCTGGAGATGCCGACCAAGATGGCATTCAAAATTGGGAAGAGAATCTGTCCTGTACATTGTGGAATGTTGCTGATTCAGATTTCGGTGGAGTTAACGACGGTGATGAGTTGAATGTAACTCATGGTACAGACCCTTGTGACTCGTTTATCAATTTTGAAACATTAATCACGAATTGGAATTCAGGTAATTCATTACTATCGCTTCAAGACGCTTCAGGTTTCAATCCAAATGGAGGAGAAGGCTGGTATAACCAGTCGGGTACATTATCATCTTTCACCTATGTCTCAATTTCTGGATTAGATCTAGTCGGCGTTTCTGCAAGTCCACCGGTAGGGGTGAATCAAGTCTTGAATCGTAATGGCTCATTTTGCCACACTGATGCAACAGCTGCAGGTACAATAACGACAACTCAGCAGTATTGTGATGACGACTACGAGGATTCAGATGGAGATGGCTTAGCAGATTGGGAGGAAATCTTAGGTGTGTTTGGCTGGTTTTCTAATCCGAATTTAGTTGACACCGATGCAGATGGGGTTAGTGATTTTGACGAGGTGTTTGATTTCACAGACCCCAACGAGCCGTGTAATAATTTGTTAGACGATGATGGTGACACTCTAAACAACTACTTTGAAGATACTACGGGTTGTGATTTGATATGGATTGGTATTGGAAATGGCAGCACCGATGCTTGGGTTACCAACCCTTCCGAGTTTGATACTGACAGTGGTGGTGTTGACGATAGGACAGAGTATTCCGATGGCACTAATCCAGAATCAAATCCTCTTGACGACGTATTGCCTGAAGATTTTGATGGTGATGGAATTCCTGATGCAATTGAGAATCTAACCGGTACAGATTGGACAAATCCGGATACAGATGGTGGCGGAATGCTGGATGGTGATGAATGTCCAGTTGCATTTTGGGGTACCTTGTGTGCTAACGCACCATTCGACCCCTTCGATCCGACAGATGATATCGTTGAGAATGGAGTAGTTTTCTGGGCTAATAACACCACAGGGGCTGTCGATACGAGTCAAATTCACCGTTGGAGGCTCAACACCAACGACTTTTACACAGGTTCAACATATGCAAACCTAGCTGAAGTACACCCCTATGCTCGTCTACTTCCGAATGTCGATAATACGACACAACTTCCTGACGGTAGTTTCTCAAACGGCACTCTTGACTGGGAAATAAATTACCGAGAACCACTAGGAACCGGTAACCTGCCTGTGTCCTCATATTATCGTAATATTACATTCTGGTCAGACCCTGCAACAGTTCTACAGCGTTCTAATGACACACACAATGTGAACATTGATTTTGGTGAGGTCTTCAGATTAAATCTAAGGCAGGAAGAATACTTCTTTGATTGGGATACACTGGCACCAAATACAATTATTTCTCAGGATTTTGATTATCAATTAATTGTTCCATCTTCCTTCAACGACCCACAATCAACAGAGTTTTTCGTAACTCAAACTGTTGATTCAATAATCCAGAACGCAAGCTCACAAGATGCTTACACAATCGCTAAAACCTTGAGTGATTTCTTGCGCCTCGGTAATGAAACATTCGATTTTAGCTTATTCCACACACCTGCTCCTAGGCCAACTGGACAGGATGTCACTTCTTATGTTCTACAGAACGGTTTTGGGCAGTGTACTGATTATAACGCAGCATTCGTCACTATGGCTAGGATTGCAGGTCTACCTGCTCGATATGTCACTGGATATGTTGGCGGGCAATGGAATGGCGCCGGATATACAGTATCTACAGGCGACTACTCATCTTGGGGAGAAGTCAAGTTATCGTTCGATAATGGTGCTGGTGAGGTAGACATGGGCTGGATACCATTTGACTCCTGTCCACCTTCAGAGAATTTCACAATTCTAAATCAATCAATAACTCCCTTAACTATCGACAGAGATTTGACAGATGTCTTTGACTTCTCTGGTCAGTTTGTTTATGCAGATAACTCAACGCCAATAGGTGATTATGATCTAACTGCTTATTTGGTGCCATTATCGAATCCTCAAGCAGAATTAGTTGAAGAGATGCTTGTTGCAGATGTAACCACAGACCAAGATGGTAATTTCTCATTCAGTGGCACTCTTGCAATTTCGTTAGATCCAGGAGTGTACACTCTATTGATGAAACATGGAGCGTTTGAATTGATACCATCTGATGTCATCATTTTTGAAAATTGGATTAATCTCACAGAAGATTCATCAATCATTCATGAATTCCCGGATGCAATTGGCTCTCCGGTGGTAGGAGCAGGTTCAACAACAACTATTCAAGGACAGATTGAGTACGAAAATTCGCCAGAAAGTTATGCTTTTGCTGGTGAGCCCCCCAACATCTTCTTGACATTTGTTTCCAGTTTCAACGGGACAAACAATCTCAGTGGAATTGTAACTCCGTCAGGCTCATGGTCAATCAATGTAGAATTGGACGAGACTGAAACATTGGGCGTAATTAACGCTGAATTATGGTTTGAAGGGTGGGTTGAACAATTTGACCCAGTAATTGCGGTTCCAGAGCACCATCTAAGACCATCAAGGCTGTCATTAACTCTAGATGTACGTGAGGCACCTAATCTAACGGCTACCATTGAGGGTCCGCTAGCAGACAAAAGTGTGTTTGTAGTAAACCAAGATGTCTGGGTCAATGGTACGGCTAGGTCTCTCGGACCAACTCCTGTCGACATGGCTGGACAACTTGTATTATCTATGCGAGAAAATGGTACCTTTGATGAATGGAGTGACATATTCAACGTTTCAGTTAACGGTACCTTTGCAGTTCAACAACAACTTACTGCACAGTTAGCAACCTTTGGTGCTGGTGAGGTTGAAGTAAGACTCAGATTTATTCCATCAACAATTCCGGCCACAGATGATGCTAATCTATCAACCGGAGCACCATACCGGCTACAGAGTTTCTTGCAGTTTGAATTTGAATCTAGTCCACAATTGCGAGGATTTGACGGAGTGTTCGGTTTATCAATTTCTGACCATAGGGGAGAAAGTGTAATCTCGACGGTTGGTGATTTTGACTTCTTGTTCAACAACACTTGGTTCAACACAACTTCCAACCTTTCTGGACAGCATCAGCAAATAATCAATCTTGATGGCAACCTTGCAGCTGATGACTATGTCATCGCAGTCTCATACAATGGTAGTGACGATTATGCTCCATCATCAGGAAGCGGATTATTGAGAGTTAAAGCAGAAATTGGCTGGAACATCTCTATTACTCAAGATTGGACACACCTGGGTGACTCGCTGTGGATTAACGGTTCAATTTATGACGCTGTTTACCAAACCCCAATACTTGGTGACAATATTTCCCAATATATCATGGTCTTAGTAACCGAAGATGGTAGAAATATCGATTTAGCACAAGGGGTAGTTGATAACCAAACTTCAACGTTTAGTGAAAATATCACCATTCCAACAAGTTTACCTTCAAATGGTTATGAAGTTGAGATTCGATTCGATTTCTATACTCAACAACCTGAAGGTGGGCCATATTACGCATCAGAAGAAGCAGTATTTGACGAGGCTACAGGGACAATATCATCACTTCCAACCCCAACAGTCTTGGTTGGTATAGAATCCGAGTTTGTTGTAAGTTTGTTTGAAGATAGAGACATCACCACTCTAACAGATACCGATGTCGAACTGTCAGTAACAGTTGCTGATTTGGCAGACCTAAGCTTGCTTGATGGTGTCAATGTCGAGTTCTACTTTGATTACAATTCATCGAATGTTTCAATGGGCACCTCGGTTACTGATGAAAACGGTACAGCCAACCTAACATGGCCTGCTTCCGGTATCGCACCAGGTTCCTACGAGATTCTTGTCTATGTGGCAGATGACCTGACCGATCCTTTAGCCATCGGTAACTCGAGGCATTTCGGTAACAGCACGAGCTTGAATATCACTATTCAGGGCAATACTGACATAAGAATCGACTCAATTCCAACCAGTGTAATAGCAGGAGTTGACTTTAATGTAGTTGGCCAAGTAATCGATGCTGATGATAACAGTAGATTGCTAATTGACTCTGTTAAACTGGAAGCAAACTGGCTAAATAACGAAAATGAAACCCTAGTTAGTTCTTACACTACTACTACCAACGGTTCATTTAACATGTCAGTTCCAACTGATACCTTGAACAATGGTACTATTCGAGGTGCCAAGACATTGGTAATTTCCGTCGTTGAAGGTTCTTCACCATTTTATCTTGAGTCATCGGTTGAAACACCAGTATTTGTTTTCGGTGTTACGCAATTTGAATCTATCCAACCGCTAAATGCAGTTGTGGTAAATCGTGGAGATAGTGTCAATATTACCTCTCGACTGGTTGAATCATCTAATTTATTCCAACCGTTATCAGGATACGATGTTACCTACGAGTTCAGAGGAACCCCAATAGGTATAGTACAGACCAATGGAGAAGGTCAGGCAAATATTACTCATACGATACCATTTACCCAGCCACTAGGCTTGACAACGGTACAAATAACCTTCATCGGCAGTTCTGATTTACTAGGTACAAGTGCGAATTTCTCAACAATAAACGTGCGGTCGTTAACATTCTTGGTTGTCGATGATATTGCTGCAAACCCAGTTGCTGGTGAGACATTCAATATTTCTGGACAGATAACTTCCGATAATGGTAGTGGATTAGAGCAAATCGATGGTACTGTACTACCTGCTAACATTCTGTTTGAGATAAATGGCGAAACTGTAGGTTTCACAGTAAGTGGTGGAGTTGTTGGAACAGGAGGATTCTGGAATGCTTCAATCCAATTATCGCCTAATTTTGCTGCTGGCAACAATACCCTATCTGCTACATATATACCGGCAGTAAATTTCTATCTAGGTAGTAACACCACCGCATTGTTTGATAGTAGAGGGTTTACAGAAATTAGATTCGTTGATCCAGTTCTTGACCTACAAGGTTTACCGAGTTTGAATGACCGTGTGGAAAGAGGTAATGACGTTGAGATTCAAGTTATTTTACTAGACAACACAGGTGAGCCAGTTGAAGGACAATTGATCATTATCACACTCAATGGAACAGATATAACTACAATTCTTACTACTGCAGAAAACGGCTCAGCATATGGAACACTGCCTACACCTGCTAACATGACAGTAGGAGTCAAAGACGTCAATGCGATTTTCTCGGGTACCTCTGGAACAACTGGTTTACTGGGCTCTGAGTCAAATTCATCATTTGTTGTTCTTGCTCAAACCAACATCACTATCTCCGAGTATCCAGAAAGTTTGGTTGCTGGAGATTATCTAACTGTTAATGGCACACTTTTGGATGATTTAGGGCAAAGCCTAGAGATTATGGGCGTACCTTCTGCTGCAGTAGTGCATTTAATGGTCGATGGTAATTCTGTAGCTAGTATCGAAACCGACGCATTTACCGGACAATTCAGTCTTGGATATCCATTGCCAGAAGACATATCTGCCGGACCACACACAATAACTGTAGAATTCTTTGGTGGTAGAGATTGGGTCGACCCTATTGGTGTTGGTGAGCCTTCTAACCCGGAGTATTACATGCCAACATCAACAACGGTTCCATTCAACATTAGTGTTCCAACTCAAATCACCTTGTTGACTGCGGGCGGCGATGTTAACCGTGAAGAGGTAATGACAATTGAAGGATTATTGCTAGACATAGTCGACAATCCGCTGCCAAACCTAACGATTGAAGTTTGGTTGGATGGTAATTTCATGACCAATGTGGAAACTGATGAGAACGGATTATTCACCGCGGTTTATCCTGTACCTGCTGATGCGGCATTGGGACCAGTTCTGTTAGAAATTAGGTTCAATGGTAGTACATTCTACCTACCAAGTTATACCAATGCAACTTGGAATATATTTAGCCACATTGTTTTGACTGTTGACATACCAGAAACAGTTGCGGTTGGTCAGAATATTAGCATCACAGGCAGCGTTGCTGACAATCAAATAAATCCAATTGCAGGACATCAAGTAGAGTTGATTATTGATGGAATAACGATTACTTCGCTTGTAACCGATTCCAATGGAGAATTTACCTATCTTTGGACGGTTAGCGATTTGTTCGAATTTGGTAACAGAACTATCACTGCTTATTCGGGAAGTCAAGGTTACTATCGTGCAAACAGTACAAACGCTACTTTCTTCCTAGCACACAGGGCAGACATAACTGTCTCATTTGATAGCAACTCACAAGTTACTAGAGGAGAACTTTGGGAATTATCTGGTAGATTATTTGACATTGATTCATTGACCAATGAAGGACTAGAAAATGAACTTCTAGAAATCTATCTTGACGGCGAATTAGTTGCTACCACACAAACTGGTGATGATGGTAACTGGAATGTCATAATCTTTGCAACTCAAGATTTAACCAGAGGTTTACACGAAATAGATGTTGTATTCCCTGGTACATTTTCGCATGTTGGAACAGATGAGAAGTTGATTGGTTACGTATGGGCTGACCTTGAGATATCGATTGATTCCTCGTCAACTACAGTGGCGATTCGGTCAGACGGAACATTCGGACCAATCGAAATAACTGGGTCGATTTCAGAAATAGGTGGAACTGGAGAAATATTTGAGAATTTGATCATGAATGTTGGTAATGGTTCAGATTGTGCTTCACAAAGAGAAGGTGCAAGATGTATCCCGTCAGACATGGTGAAAATCAGTTGGTTTAATGGTAATTTCACCATTGACACAGTTGCACCAGAATTTTTCCAACCAGGCATTCAATACATACACATTGATGTGCTACAGAATAACTCTCTATATCTTAACAGTCAATCGGTAAGCAGACAACTCTTCATCAAGATAAATGTCGACTTTGAATGGGAAATCGCTCAGATAGAAGAGAGTGGTAATAATGATGTATTTGGCAGCATTACCATAATCGCCAACGATACTAAACTGGGAGTCCCAGGTGTAGCAATCACTTACACGCTGAAGAACGAATCAAATGGTCAACTAGCCAGCCCGTTAACTGTAGTAACAGATCCATCTGGTGTAGCAGAATTTGAGTTCAATTCGGACCCGCCATACGGTGATTACGATCGCTGGGGCTATGTCTATGTTGATGCAATAATTAATGATCCAATTCTCTCGGAGAACAGTAAAGACCAATTTGAAATTCTACGTTCATCTGAAGAATTTAATCCAAAATACAAATTCGATGAAGAGGAAGTTGAAATCCCGACATGGGCTTACATCTTGATGCTATTAGCTGCAATTGCTATTGGCGCAGGTGTGGTATATTATCGTAGAAAAGTAAGTGGTGAATTACTGCAGGAAGCTGCCGAAGTATTCGCATATACTGCAGAATTACTTGCAGCAGGTGACTCGATTAGGGAAGCAATTTTCAACTGTTACCAAGGCCTGTGCGGCGTGTTACAGCAAAATGGTTTCTTGCGTAGAGACTTCGAAACAGTGAGGGAGTTTGAGGTCGCAATTAGACAAGCGATGCCGCAGATTTCAGATGACGCATTATTAGCCCTAGACAACATGTTTGAGATGGCGAGATATAGTCGTGATGAAATGGGCGCCCAACATCAACAAGCTGCGCAGTTGGCTCTCGATAAGATGATTCAAGAGATTTCTTCACTTGGTGCAATACCAAACAGATGATACATTACCACCTTAGGTAAAGTCTGTTGTTGAAGAAGTTGGCTTCGACAGCGGATTCGCTACCGTCTGCTGGAATGTTCAAAACTCGTTCGAGCTCTTGCCCATCTTTTTCGATTAATTTCAATTTAATTTGAGTATCGTTGTCGGTTTTCATCTGATATATCTCAATGTCTCCAATTTCCAATCCTTTCAGAGGTATTGACAAACCATCAGGGTTGAATCTGCCGTTTAATTCAGTTACGAACCAATCCAGTTTACGACTTGGTTCAGTATTAGCAATATGATCCTCTGGTATCATTCCTGAGGTGACTAAGACTTGCAGGTGACGATTTTCTACTTCTTTTAGGTGATTTGCTTCTTGCCAAAAATTAGCATGCAGGTTATCCACTTCAGTTTGTAGACCCCCCGCATCTAAATTGTCTATTTCATCGACAATTGTTGTAGGTTTGGTGTCAGAGATGTCGACCAATTTCCAGTCTGTCATGCCGATGCCTCAGCGTCATACATCAATGAACCTTTTTATTTTGATCTCATAATCGTTTGACTCTTCGGAAAAATCTACTGGCAAAGGCTTTTGTCGAATTGGCATCGTTTGATGTGTTCATTTTCATCGCTGTGGGATAACATTCACGGTAGGTGCGGTTGTCATTACGATTATCCAAAAGCAAGATTAGCGCCCTATCTTCAATTGATCTTATTGGCCTACCCATCGCTTGTAATATGGCATTTATTGCTGGCTGTGTTACTGTATAACGCCATGAGTTTTGGCGGCCAAATTTATCAGAAATATATTCCTTCAACGAATTTGACAACACCGATGGTGGTGGGTTAGGAATACCGATACAAACCACTGAGTCAAGCACGCCATCATCGTAGTCGATTCCTTCTGATAGGCGTGCACCAAAGACGCCACACAACAGAACACGATTGCCAATATTGCGCTCATTCTTCAATTTTGTAACCACTCTGTCAATGTCATCTTTTGACCAATCTCTAGATTCAACTACTTTGCTAACTCCTTTGAAGAATACTTCCCCTAGTATCTCATCCATCAATCTATAGGATGGGCAGAAAACTGCAATGTGGCCTTCACTTCCATCGATTAATGCCTGAATATGGGCCCTCATTTTATTCCACATATTTTCAGACCTTTCTGTGTATTTCGTCGTTACATCTCTCGCAATTAGAACAGGTCTTCTTTCACCTGCGAACGGCGATACATACGAGGTTTTTGTGGTCAAATTCTTTGGCAAAGCGAGTATATCAGCATACATTTCCGGCGGATAGAGTGTCCCAGACATTAGTATAGAGCCCGCTGTTCTAGCAAATAATGGGCCTGATAATACTCCCGGGTCAAGCAGGTGAGTGGTAATTTTTCCTTCTTTGCCCTTTGGGGAAAAAACCATGCACAAGGCAGATGTATTCCCAAATCTAATTATCGATTCGATAATGTGAGCGATCCTATGTGCATCGGGTTCGCTTGAATCCTCGTCCTCTTCAACCTCTACACTCACCTGACTAAGCGTTTGTACTAATCTCTCTAGTCTGTTTTGTGTTGGGGCTTTTGCCGTAAAATCGGCATTGGAATCAAGTTTCATCTGGCCCGAAACACCTTCATAGTCATCACATGCTGAGTAAATCAACTTGGTAAATTCGTCAATATTGACTAGTAGTTCCTCATCTTCGCTTACTTTCTCATGCAAAGTTCTAAAGTAATTGGCCATCTTGAATCTAAACAGTTTAATCACTTCAAATGTCCAATTAATATCATCAAGTAGTTGAGTTGGATTATTGGCAGCAGAGTTTTTCATCGCAATATTTTCAACACTGCCCATGAACTCTTCCAATTCCATTGCAGCATTTCTAACAATTATCGGAGTAATTACTCGTTCCATGCTCATTCTAATTCTGTCGGGTAAATTGTGTGCCTCATCGACAATAATGATGGAATTTTGTAGAGAAATGCCCATAGATGGTAGAGAATTTTCTCTGACCTGCTCGGCAAATACATGATTATAGTCACAAACTAAGATGTCGCAATCCTTGACTGCACTTCGACAAGTTTGCCAAGCGCATACGCCGAATGTTTTGGATTTCTCAACAACTTCAAACACGTGCCTAGGTGATTGTAATATGTAATTCCTAACATCTTCTTTTAGCCTAGAACGGGCGGATTCGCTAGAACCTTGCTCGCATAGGCACCTACCCGTTTGTATGTCAACAACCTCACACATTGATTCTCTACCAATTATGTCGACTACCTTGATATCTCTGAAACTATTATTCGGCTTTTTGTTAATTTTTCTAACAGTATCAATCACAATTTTGTGTTGAGATTGTCGACCTGTAAGGAATAAGATGTGAGGTTTTACTGAGGAATTCATAGCAATTTCGAGTGCTGCAGCAATTGATGCAGCAGTTTTACCAATACCTGTCGGGGCTGCTGCTAGATGATGTCCTTTGTTACGTAGTGATTCACGACATTCTCTAATCATATCAATTTGACCAGGACGAGGACTATCGTGGGCTAAAAACGGGAAATCACCACCCCCTGAGTTGGTATTATTTCCCGCCATAACTCACATGGAAAGTCGGCGACTCTAAAGGATTGGCCTCGCGGCTGCACTAAATCGAGTAAATTGTGCCCAGTAAAGTGGGGGTCTGGACACGTGGGAACCACCAATCAGCTTGCTGGGGTGGAATTTGAATCCCCCCAGCCGCCTCCGTGGGGGGAAAAAGGAGGGCCACTATTGGGTGTTCCTTCTCCTTCAGATCCATCACGTGCGAGGCGGGCACGTATCCGCAAATTGTTGATGGTGATGAAGTTGGATCTATCTCCATCGCCACCGAGGGTAGCATCACGATTGTTATTTTCGTTATGCTTCATTTTCCCATCCCCTCTGCACTCTCACCTTATTCTTGGTATTCTTTGCTTCTAATCGTTAAGGCTCTAGATTCCTCCAGTGCCTTTTCGAGTTGTATTGTTTCTTCTGCCCTTGTGACTGATTGCTTAATGTACAGTTTCAGTCCTTCAAGTGCTGCTTGTTCTTTGCTTGTTCCTTCAAGCTCGTATAGCATCTCAAGATTCACCTTGTCTCTTCTGCCTAAAGGAATCTTAATTGTATCCATATCTGGAAGTCTGGGTTGGCCTCTCAAGTATTCTTGAATGGCAAGTCTGACGACATCAGATCTGTTTCTGGCGCCAAGTTGACCAATCTTAGCATCTAGTAGCATCAAATCCTCTTCATTGATACGAAGGGAAATGTGTGTGCTTGGTGCTCCCATGTGTCTTCCTCGACTTACGGTAGTGTAGTCAGCATATAAATGTATTCATTTTGGTGACAATTTGTAACACACACGTAACACAACCTAACAAGCCACTATTATTCAATCTTATGCCTCGCAGTGGCATGAATAATCAAATTCAAATTGTCATTGATGTGATAGAATGATATACTTTCAACCATTACAATGTATTATGAGCGTAACACCAAGTCGTGGCTTGTATCTATACCTAAAGACGCTAGAAATAGCCATGGAAGATGAAATCGTTACCGATGACGAAGCAACAATATTACATGTATTGGCTAATGCTCTCGGTGTATCACCAGGAGATACAGCTGAATGTCTATCGATTGTTAGAGGAGAAGAAAAGAATCCTTTTGACGAACTAGATGAAGATTATTCTGGTCATCACCTTGGTGATGTTACAACATACCAAAGTGCGTTGATTGCTGCACTCGATGATGAAGTAATATCTGAAGATGAATGGTCAATGTTGGATGTTCTTAGAAAAATAATTGGCTTACAATCAGACCAGCACGCAATGATTGAAGAATCCATAAGATCGATGTCCGAAATCGATGACAATGGAAACCGTAGAATCGAGCGACTAAACCGCTTTAACACCGTTTGCCCATTCAATTGAAACCCACGCATAACCTCTCCATAACGGGGTAACCATTAGAAAGGGGTAAAATTTGGAATGGCCAACACAAAGTGTCTAGGTGTCGTAATGAGCGTTATCAAGAATATATATGAGAAAGTAAAGTCAAGAGATCCAAATCAACCTGAATTCCATCAAGCTGTGCTTGAGGTTCTAGAATCATTAGAGCCTGTACTTGAAGCACACCCTGAGTACACATCTATTGTAGAGCGTGTTGTTGAGCCAGACCGACTAATTCACTTTAGAGTCCCATGGGTCGATGATGCAGGTAATGTCCAAGTAAATCGCGGCTTTAGAATCCAATTCAACGGCGCAATAGGGCCTTACAAAGGCGGACTTAGATTCCATCCAAGCGTTAACGCTTCAATTTTGAAGTTCTTAGCATTCGAGCAAATTTTCAAGAATTCCTTAACTGGTCTTCCAATGGGTGGTGGAAAAGGTGGTTCAGACTTTGACCCTAAGGGCAAGTCTGATGATGAAGTAATGAGATTCTGTCAATCTTTCATGATGGAGTTATGGCGCCACATAGGACAAGATTGTGACGTACCAGCCGGAGATATCGGTGTTGGTGGTAGAGAAATTGGTTACATGTTTGGTATGTACAAGAAACTTCGAAACGATTTCCAAGCCGGAGTTCTAACCGGTAAGGGATTGTCATACGGTGGTTCACTGATTCGACCAGAGGCAACGGGCTATGGTTTGGTTTACTTCGCTAGAGAAATGCTGGCAACTAAGGGTAAGTCATTCGAAGGAGCCACAGTATCAATTAGTGGTTCAGGAAATGTCGCACAGTTCGCTTGTGAGAAGGTATTGGATCTTGGTGGAGTACCAGTTACTATGTCCGATTCCAGTGGCTGGATTCATGACCCAGCAGGAATTGACCGAGAAAAGCTTGCTTGGATTATGGATTTGAAAAACAACCGAAGAGGCAGAATTTCAGAATACGCCGACGCTCACGAAGGTGTTACCTTCACAGCATCAGCTCCAGAACCAACCCCAAACGGACTTTGGGGAGTTAATGTCGATGTTGCCCTACCTTGCGCTACACAAAATGAATTGAATGGTGCAGAGGCTCAAATGTTGGTTGACAATAACGTCATTGCAGTTGGAGAAGGTGCAAACATGCCTTGTACTCCTGAGGCAGTAGAAGTCTTCCACAAGAACGGTGTACTATTCGCCCCAGGTAAAGCCAGTAACGCCGGCGGTGTCGCAACCTCTGGTCTAGAAATGTCACAGAATTCGCTAAGACTATCATGGACTAGAGAAGAAGTTGACCAGAGACTTGAGAATATCATGGTAAACATTCACAAGAATGCTTCCGAGACTGCAAAGAAGTACGGTAGAGAAGGCGATTACGTCTTTGGTGCTAATGTTGCAGGTTTCCTCAAGATCGCTGAGGCAATGCAAGC
>WTIT01000065.1:29016-53822 GCA_011526375.1 Methanobacteriota archaeon | reverse complement strand
AGGCTACCATCTTGTAGCATCTCAAGAGCAATATCTGAGCCACCAATTAATTCACCGTGAACGAAAACTTGTGGCATAGTTGGGAAGTCAGACCAAGCGCAAACAGATGGAATTGCTCTTGGGTCGGTCAAAATATTGACTGCAGCGAATGGTTCACCAAGTTGCTGTAATACTTGTGCAGCACGGTTGGAAAATCCACATTGTGCATTGTTAGGTGTTCCTTTCATGAACAATACCAATGCATGTTCGTCTACTATTGCTTGCAATTCTTCTTCTGTCCAATCCATATTTTTCACTCCTTATTTTTCATGATTCTTTTGATGTGAACGCCTTGTCCGCCACCGTGAGGGTCAAATGCAGTATCGCCTGCAGTTTCAGCTTGCTTTGGAGTCATGCACTTTAGGTCAAGTGCATGAACGGGATGCGGGATATGTTGCTTCATTACTGCAAGAACTCGCTTTTGGCGCTGAAGCGGCCTTACGCCTTCGAATTCTTCCGAGATTACTCTAACGTGGAAGTGGTCGCCTGAGCCGTGCAAATCAATTACTTCTACCACAGCATTAGGAACTGCCTTCAACACTTCAGCCTCTACCCAACTAGCATCTACCATCGTCGCACCTCGACAATGCCTTACAAAACCATCATTTGAACATGTGGTATAGAGTATCTTTCAAATGAAACAGGTTTAGGCAGGATTATGTCCGAGGCGACGACCAATCAAACTGGTCGTGACCTAAATATGGGTCGCGATTCTAGTTGGCTGATTGGTGCTGACATATTTGCCGTTTTCTTGGCACTTATTGGCCAAGTTGTGCTAACAAGGGCCTTGATTACCGAAGACTATGGAATATTCATTATTGCACTTGATGTCTTTGCAACTACATTTCTCATCATTGATTTGGGACTACCCACGATATTAACTCGCGATGGGGCTAATTGCGTCAATAAAATCTGGGAGGCAATTTGGCGTATTTATCGAATTCAATTCGTCTGTATGATTCCATTCGTTGTTATCGCATTGCTAGGTGTCACAATTATTGTTGATGATTGGACAGCGTTTTTGCCGGTAATTGTGACCTGTATGTTAGTAGCACTAGCCCACATTTTCTCCTATGCACCAAGATCTGGTTTGCGGGCTGCTGGTTATGCATGGATGGAGGCATGCACAAAAGTCATTGAAAGAATAGGTGCAGTAGCAGGTTACCTAACATTGTATTACTTTGGTAGTGATTCAGTTGAAAGTTATGCTATTGCATTCTTTGTTGGGGCATTACTCGGACTAATCTCAGCAGTCGGGTTTGCTAGATTTACATTGAAGCCTACTGCGAACGATTCGAGTTGGCAAGACCTTGATGAGTGTTGGATAGATAACAAATCACTGATATTGCAATCACTCCCGTTTGCCATAACCCTTGGTATTCTACCCTATGTTATCAGGATTGAGAAATTCATAGTTGCTGGGACCATGGGAGTAGATTCAGCAGCATTATTCCACGTTGCTCAGATTGCATGGTTAGCTGGTTTAGTTGTGCCGCAGGCCTTGCGTGCGGCGTTATTACCAATTTTGGGGCAACGAAGAAATGATGAAAAGAAATTCTTTGCTTCGATTGAAAAGTCTCTCGACTTATGTTTTGCAATATTGCCAATAGGTTTGTTTGGCGGTGCTTTGTTGATACAGTTTCTACTTCCTATCGCCTTTCCTGAGCAATATACCGACGGTAGTATAGGTCCTTCAGCCGTTGAATTATTCATGATATTGTTGATTGGATGGTGTCTAACACTGCTCGCTACTCCTAGTTACACGGCTCTACAAGCAGGAGAAAATCCTTGGAAATTTACTCTGTTCATCGGATTTGTGGTTGTGTTTGGATGCATAATCGGATTCCTTCTAATAGGTTCGATGGCAACTTCACCAACCTGGGGACTTTATGCTGCAGCAATAGCATCAACATTGACTTCAGCATTCCTACTTTTCTCATCTCTCCATTTAGCCAAATTATGGCTAATTGTTCGACAACGAAAAACTGACTTCTTCGCCGCAGTCACTTTAGTATCAATAACCTGTTTTGGGTTTGCTACAAATTCATTACTAGCCCTAAGTGGTCTAGTTTTATTCATGTTTGTTCCACGAGGTTGGAAAGCAATGCTTGCCACTGATTACTGACATAATCCAATGAATAAACCTCGGGCATGTGGAATTTCTTTTGCCAATCGTGTTGAAGTGCTAATTCGATGGCATCGGCCAATCTTACTGGATCGTAATCATCAACAAGACAAAATCCCGGCAAATAATCCTTGACATCTCCGACATTTACTGATACCACAGGTGTGCCACAGGCTAGTGATTCTCTAGCGACTAACGGACCAGATTCACGCAATGAGGTAATTAATGTCACATTGGCTACTAGCATTCTATCCCAAACTATTGTCCGCGGCTGTTGACGCAATGTAGTAATACCAATAATCCAACCTCTATTCTCCAACTCTTCACCTGTTTGCAAAGCAAGATAGTGATTTTTCTCTGGTCTTCTTGGATCTGCGGGGAACAAGATGTCGAGTTTTTCTTTTCGCCAACGACCACGCCAATTCTTCGGCTCCGTAAGCCATTCATCCTCTACTGCCGTATGACACCTGATGACACTGCAATTGTCTATTTGCTCCCGTTGTGCTATGTCTGAGAGCCGCTGTGATACTGTGACGACTTGGTCTGCTTGTTTGGCCAAGCGCGAGATGTGTGCTGCGATGTTTGAATCTTGTAGTCCAACATCAAAATCATGACCATGAACTACGGCAACCCATGGAATCTGCATTTGCTTTGCTAAACGACTGGACAACTCTGCAACTGGCCATATTGTGTGACAGATGATTAGCTGCGGTTGCCAGTCATTGAGCCAATTGGATACTTTTTTTGCCATTCGCTTCATACTACCAATAGTGATTGATGGATAAGGGTGGCCTGGCAGACCCCAAAACCTTGGAGCAAAAACATCAACCTCCCCATGCTGAAATTTTACTGGGGCTTTAGCGACACCAGTAAGGGTAGAACGTCTTGTTTCTTGGTATTTGAGCATCCTTGGTAATGGATTGATCACCTTAACTTCGTGGCCCTGTGCCCTCAATAATTCTACGTTATCGCTAACAAATGTTCCTCTTGCTACGTTCGTTGGCAAAGGATACATCAGTGAAACAACGAGGATTCGCACACTGTCACCTTAACTGAATCATACTTCAAGGGCTGTTTGTAGAATTGCTAAGTTCTCTTTGACGGTGCCTCTGTCGTTGAACAGTCCAGAACCAACAACGCAATTCGACACACCCCACTCACCAACCGTCGCAATATTGTGAGCCTTTATTCCGCCATCAATTTGGATTTGAACTGGCCTGCCACCGTTTTCTACCTGCTCATCGATTAAGGATTTCAAACGTCTAATTTTACCTTCAACAGATGAGATGAACGATTGGCCGCCAAAACCTGGATTAACACTCATAACAAGCACTAAATCAATTTCCGGCAATATTTCGGTAATCGCATCAAGTGATGTTGCTGGATTGAGTACTACTCCGACAGTTGCTCCTGCATCTCTAATTGCTGTTACCAATCTGTGAAGGTGGGTTGCTGCCTCAACATGCACAGATAGGTGATTGCAACCCGCATCGATATAATCCATGTAGCAATCTTCAGCGTTAGTTATCATTAGGTGTGCATCGAAAATTACATGATCTGGTAGGGCATTTCGCAAAGATTTGATTACTGGTGGGCCAAAGGTCATATTTGGGACAAAATTTCCATCCATCACATCTAGGTGAAGTCTGTCTAGACCTGCATCTACTGCTTCTTTGCAAGATTCTGCCAAATTTGATAGGTCTGCGGTCAGAATACTGGGTGCGATTATCATGTGAACGATTCGAGCCAAATCACGGATTCTCAAGAGCATTGTGCAAAAAACTGTATTTTTTGCCGCACAAAGTCTCATAATGCTCCTGCCATAGGGTGTATTAGTGAGAACATGGGTGAAGTAAGAACTGTTACTGATTCTGAGTACGAAAATTCAATCAAGGACAGCGAGTGGGTGCTAGTAGATTTCTGGGCACCGTGGTGTGGTCCTTGTAAGGCGCTTGCCCCTGTGTTGGAACAAGTAGCTACTGAAAGGGAAATCCTAATCGCCAAGGTAGATACTGATTCAAATCCAGCTAATGCCGGTAAATTAGGGGTAAGAGGAATTCCAGCATTGTTCCTATATCACAACGGAAACCTAGTAGCAAAACAAAGCGGTGCTATGCCCAAACCTGCGCTACTAAATTGGATTGACCAGCATATGACTGCTGATGATTTCTAATCTGAGTTAATATCTCTCAGTAATCTCTCTCTCAGGGCTTCATGAAGCCACATTCCGTCATCTAATTCAATTAATATTCCATATGAAATCAAGGCCTTGGGTGGTGGACCAGACCACTCAGACTGTTGTGCTAATTCTTTCCATGGTAATGGCTTGTCATAGTTTGCTAAATTAGTCAACAATCGCTTCTCATCTTCTGGTAATTTGAAAAGAATCTCATCATCAAGGAACTGCAACCAATCAATGTGCACAGACTGGCCATACAGTTCGAATAATTCCAATGCTAACGGGTGGCCGCCGGTTTTTTTGAATACTGAATCTAAATCTTCTGAGATCTCTAATTCATTCATCCAATCTTCCATTTCCTTTATCGATAATCCTTTGAGGGCCAACTCTGAAACTAAATCTCTGGTATGTACATCTCTGCGGTCGTAAACTGAGGGACGACTTCGAGAAATCATGATTATTCGCAAAGGCGACTGCTGTGAGATTTGCAGCATCGCTCCGAGTAATTTTGCTGATTTTTCTTCAATATGGTGTACATCATCTAATACAATCAACCAATATGGTGGCGGGCCTCCTACCTCATCCTTGAAACGTTCTCGAATGGTTCGAGCATCGGTAAGGTAGGCAAGTAGCCTTCTTCTCAGCATGTCAACATCTACTTGACCGCCTGGATTGAGTGGTAAAGTTTCAATCAAATTGTATGGATCATGTGATTCATCAATTCCAAATCGATGTAAAAGACTAGTAGCTAATCCCAAAGATGTATCCCAAGGTTGACACGGGTACCAACAAACTGACAAATTGGGAGTTTTTTCCATTTGTCGATTGAGCCAGTGAGCCACTAGTGTCGACTTACCAATTCCTGCTATACCGTGAACGACCATGCACGGCTTTCGTTCATTGAACCAATTTTCAAGGACAGTAGACTGTTCTGTTCGACCGTGAACAACACGTGTCTGGGGTGGTTGATTGTTATATGTTGCATGGACGCCAGTAAGTGCTTTCAAGCGTCCAGGAGGATTCGTTTGATTATCATCACCTTGATTGGTTATGGCGCCAAATCTAATGTCGCCATAAGTTAAGACGCCCTCATGCTGAGCGTGCATTAAAACCTGGAGTAATGAAATATTGGCGTCTAATCTACTTGGAACACTTGCCGATTCAAGTTCTAGCAAATCTCCATTACTATCACGAATTACAACCATGATTGATGAGAGTTTTTGTTTGATTAGCATAGCTTTGATTCTCCCCTCTTCAGTAAGTTGCCAAGTTTTTTGACGGCGGTCGTCTCCCTTGATGTTTCTCGTATGTTCTGAAACCATACTTTTTTTGAGTAAATCTCTCATTGTTCTACTAACATTTGGCGGATGTAAGGCACATGATTCAGCAATACCAGGCCTAGTTAATTCAGGACCGACAAAGTATCTGTCTGCCTGAGTGTCATTCTCCAATAAGTGCAGCATAACGCGCTCTTGAACTGGTACATTGACCTTTGAAATGCCTGCGCTCACAATCTCCCGAGATTTTACTATAACTAAGCAATTGTGATTTATTGCTGACTTATTGTAAGAGCAATTTAACCATAATACCTTTATTTGGCCAACATTCCGATGGTTATGGATTCAAGGGGCAAGGTATTTGCAGCCCTTTTGCTGTTAATCTTAGCCACTCTCCCAATTACCGTATCAGCGGACTCAGATGGCGACGGAGTAAGCGATTCTACAGATGACTGTATATGGGCATCCGGCACCTCGACTGTAGACAGAACTGGTTGCCCTGACCGAGACGGAGACGGTATATCGGATTACAATGACGGATGGTCAGCAAACAACCCTAACTTCCAAAATGAGTTCACCATATCGTCAAATCAAGATTATAACGACGTGGATTTATCTAGCGACGACGAATTTGTGGTCACTGGTGATGAAGATGGATGGGTAAGGGTTTGGAACTCAACTACTCATGTCAATGTTCGATCTGCGCAGGCAATAAGTGGTGGCGAGGTTACTTCTGTAGCTTATTCACCAGATAATTCTATGATTGCCGCTGGCCTAGATGATGATTCTATCGAGCTATATAACCCGTCTAGCATGACTTCAATCCACGGAAAAATTAGCGTCGATGTAGGAAGTGGAGATTATGTATACGATGTCGAATTTTCGCCTGATAGTTCCTTAGTTGCTGTTTCAATTGGAAGATCTGGCAACGGCGGAACCAATGGCCAAGTAATCATAATTCAAACAAGCAATGGACAACAACTTGGTAACGGTATCAATCCAAACGGAGAAGACCGGTTTTACGCATCAACATTTTCGCCAGATGGAACAAAGATTGCTGTTGCCGCTAATGGTGATTTCTACATCGTCGATTTAGCTACAAGAGCCACGGATTATTCGATAAGTAGCCCACCATCAGGGATAAATGACATTGATTGGTCACCTGATGGCAACTATATCTCAATGTGCGGTGCTTGGGAAGGTGCTGGAGCGAGTTTAGACATGTACAAATTTGTCAATTCGGCATGGACTCGTATTTGGGAAAACCCAACGACCTCGTCTTGCTTATCCGCTGATTTCTCAAGTGATTCAAAGCAAATCGCTAACGGTCATTCATACTACCAAGGTGATGGTGGTTCAGTAAAAATTCACAGCACTGATTCTGGTCAACTAGTCGACTTTTTCGGAGCCCCTGCACCAAATGGCTGTGGAGGAAATAACTGCGGACAAGTAAATGGCCTAACTTGGTCATCGGATGGAAGCAAAATTGTCACAACTTATGGAAGAAATGACGAGGGAATTCACTATTGGATTGCCGATTTAGATGAAGATAATGACGGATACAATACCTCCGATCAAGGAGATGGTGTTGTTGATGCGTTTCCCTATGATGGCACCCAATGGAATGACACTGATAGTGATGGTTACGGGGATAATCCAGATCCTGCAACCACGCCTGATGCTTGTGTAAGCCAATTTGGCACATCGACACAAGACCGATTCGGATGCCCGGATAGTGATGGTGATGGATGGTCAGACGCTGGCGATTGGGCGCCCAATGACCCAGAGCAATGGAAGGATAGTGACGGCGACGGGTATGGCGATGAATATTACTATGAAGTTGTCAATACATTCTTCCACATCAACCAACGAGGTGATGCGTTTCCAAACAATCCTACTCAATGGAATGATACTGATAGTGACGGATGGGGCGATAATTACGTTGATCAAGCATGGGATGAATTTAGAGATTCAACCTGGCCGGGCGAAATTATCTCTGATGCTACCCAAGTTGATCAATTCCCTCTAAACCATTACCAATGGATCGATAGTGATGGTGATTGGTGGGGCGATAACCAAGCAGGAGATGATGCAGATGCATGTCCTACCGTTTATGGAAATTCAACCGCTGACAGATATGGTTGTATAGATACTGATGGCGACTCATACTCAGACCCGACTGCCAATTGGGGCCCAATCTCATCTACTGGATACTGTCAGGCTGACGGCGTTCCTCTTGACCCTACTCAATGGTGTGATAGAGATGGTGATGGCTACGGAGACAACCAAGATGGTAACAATCCTGATGAATGTCCTGACGAATCCGGTTCATCTACAATCGATAGAATAGGATGTCTTGATAGTGATGGCGATGGATATTCAAACCAGGGAGATCCGTTTCCAAACGATGACACTCAATGGGCTAACCGAGACGGTGATTCCCAAGATTGTGGCGGAGATAACCAATCTGGTAACAATCCTGACATTTTCCCCGATGACCCTACTCAATGTAAAGACACAGATGGTGATGGATATGGCGATAATGCCGCAGGAAATAACGGCGATGCGTTCAAGTTTGACCCAACACAATGGTCTGATTTTGATGGTGATGGATTCGGCGATAATAACGGCACTGGTTCAATAAATGGCGATATATGTCCAACCCAAGCGGGTAACTCAGCAAATCCCATCTCAAGAGGATGTCCGGATAGCGATGGTGATGGATTTGTTGACCCAGAAGATGCGTTTCCACAAAACCCACTGCAATGGTCTGACCGTGACGGAGATGGTTACGGAGACGAAGTAAACAAACCTGGAGGCGATGACTGCCCAGACACATTTGGAACATCGGATGAAAATAACCGATTTGGTTGCCTTGATACTGACGGAGATGGTTGGGCTGATGTTGATGATGTGTTCCCGGAGGATGGCGAACAATGGAAGGATGCCGACGGTGATGGTTATGGTGACAACTACCTTTGGACAATAACCTTCATCGAAGATCAAGATGATGAGCAACGAATCATCGAGTTGCGTGAACAAAAAGGCGATGCTTTTCCAACGCTACCTGATGAATGGAGTGACCAAGACGGTGACGGTTATGGCGACAATAACAGTGATGATTTTCCTCTAGAAGCAACGCAATGGAGCGATTTTGATGGTGATGGTTACGGAGATAACTTCACCAGCGGCGCTTACCAGCCCGACGATTGTCCGGAAGATATCGGTACTTCCTATCGCGATGTATTTGGTTGCCTTGATTCAGATAGTGATGGAACTAGTGATACTTCAGATCCTTGTCCATATGACCCCGATATATTCGAAGGAAGACCTGGATCAGTAACATGTAAAATCACAGAACCGCAACAAAATGGCGGTTCTGATAGCGAATCAGCGGCAAGTAGCACTGAGCCAACCCTAGTCTACATGGGAATTGCAATCATGATTCTACTTTCCATAATCATAGTTGCTCAATTTTCAAAGACCTTAGCAAAAAGCAAATCTCGCAAAGAAAGAATTGATGAAGCAATGGTTAATTCAGCATTTTCAGAAGAAGATGAACGACGAACTGCTTGGATTGATTATTATGTGGCAAATGGTCAACTCGATGAGGCTCGGGCTCTTGGTTGGACGGGGGATAATCCTGCTGAAATGCCACAGTGGAAACAATATGAAATTCAGCAACAACAAGCTCAAGATGAGGCTATTCCAAATATGGTAAATCTTGATGATATCCTATGAATTTCTTGCTCTCTGACGTCTTGCTTGTTCTGCAAGGTTGTCATCAAATGACAAAAACGGTAGACTGTTCCATTCACTGTCATCATCTATTGAATTCAAGGCTTCATTGTTGGCCATGAATTCCGATAAATTCAGCACTGTTGGATTTGATCCGTCCGATAACTCATATTGATGACCGGGTAGAACAACATAACTAGTATCCAGTTCCAAAAGAAAACCTCGTAAATATAGCAACGATTTTCGTTGCTTACTTTGGTTGCCACCAAACAAATCTGTTCTGCCGCACCGACCCAAAAACAAGCAATCTCCGGTAACTACTATGCCGTTCCCTATAATAGTCACATGACCGGGGGTGTGGCCAGGAGTACAGTGTATTGAGAAAGATACAACGCCTATTTGTTGGTTGATTGAACTAAATTCTTCATGGTGCCACCAAATAACATCATCTTGCTGATATCCGCGTTCTTGTTCCAAAAAATGACATCGAACCTTGATTTGGCTCGAAGATATTTGAAGTAACTCTTCAACTCCTTTAGTATGGTCCCAATGGCTATGTGTGAGCCATATTTCGGCGAGTGAATAATTTTCGGATTGGCAAAACTCATGCCAATATTTGCCATCGAATGGATCGATAATACAAGCATTATTCGTCGTCCTACAGACTATCAGATGATTTAGATTGTCCCACTCACCTAATTGTTGTTGAAAGACCAAGATTTTTTCGTTTTCAAAAACCAATCTCGGTCTTGTCATATCAGTAGCCTCAATCCCGCTGAGGACCGCTGCCCTTTCAAATGATGAGTCATACTGTGTACCATGGCCGGGGCTCAGAGATTTGCGATAGCCCTGGTCGCCGGACTGATTCTTTTTTCATTGATTCCACACTCAAGCGCTGATTCTGATAACGGAACCTCGATTACCATTGAATTAAACGATGAAGGCTTTGATGAATATTATATCACTGGAGACAGTATTTTGATTTCATCTATCCTATTTAATCCATCATCCACTGCCGAAATTCAAAACAACCCATCTTGTGACTTCATTTTTGAAATATTTGATGATAACAATGCGTTAGTCTTCTCGTCTGAGAGTAGATGTAGAAATCAGGTTCAATCACTGCAGATTGATAGCGGTGAAACCATCCCGTTGATGAGCCATGAGTGGAACTTCAAAGATAATCAAGGACAGGATCTGCATACTGGAACATATCGACTCACAGTTAAGCACAGCACCTTAGACATCAGCGATAGTAGCGATTTTACTTTTTATGGCAACAGTAGTCTTCCCCAAGAAATCGAGCTAAAATACAACTTAATTGACTTAGAAAGCGATACAAACAACGCCCATTTCTTGCAATTATTGTTGTATAACCCTAACTCGTTTGATTTAGATTTAGCAAATACAGAGTGCACAATTTTAATCGAAAATGATGACAAAAGAGCGATTTACGATGATTGTCTCAAAGGGACTACTACCCTTCATCCCAGTGAAAATATCTACTCTGCTAATCTTGTCTTGGATAATTCATGGTTAGTTTCGAACGGGGAAATATCTGCCTATATCCTTGGAGACTATGAAAAACAAATAATTGATTCAACAGAATTACGAGAAATTAATCTTGATTCTGAAGCCCAAGAGTCAACATATAATCTGGTTCATCTTGATTACGAATTAAGCGAAGAAGAACAAAACCCGTCGTTGCGCATACAGGGTGAATTGATTAACCAAAATCTCCAACAAAATTGTGATTTAGAATTATATGTTGTTAATGACTTAGGGCACACAGTCGTTGATTCAGCGATTGATCTCTGCGCTCAATCCGAAAATTCAGAGGCAATTAACAACAATCTAGTCGACATCTTTGATTGGCAGTTGACCGATAATGAAGGATGTATGATTGATTCTGGTAAGTATACCATCATAGTTGAAGAAAATAACAGATTTTTAACTCTAGATTTCTTCCAAGAAGTTCCAAACAACCTCGCTAGATGTCTTAGAAACGATATTGTGTTGGCTCTTGACAATACAATTGCTGATTCTTCACTCTATACAACTCTAGATATTGCTAGCGACCAACACATTAGAATTATTGCAAAATGCATGCTAGTCATCGATGTTACTGTTCATTCAGCAACCGAGTATAGCCATGATACAGAATTTTGTGAATATAACAGTGGTAACTTCATCACATTAACAGATGATGTATATCGTTTACAACAAAAAATCACCCTACCAGAATTAGAATCTGCTAACAGTGTTTCAGTTAGTTACAAGGTAAATTTTGAACACACATTTACTGCATTTGATGAGTTATACATCGATTCAGGAGCAACAACTGTGAATCCAGAACTCATCCACTCTATCTCTGGTACCTGGGATAAGATCGAGTATAACAATAATCACTGCTGGTTGATAAGTGCACCAAACTCAGCATATATCTTACAGCCAGATGGCACCCAAGATAACTGGTTGCCAAAAGAAGGGTGGTTTGGCGAATATAAGGCACTAGAACACCCATTTGATACAAGTTTTTGTGCCCAATTTGGCCTTCCTATAATTACCATCGATGAAATCTTTACCGAAGAAAATCCTATCAAAGAAGAGCTAGATTTGGACTCCTCTACGATCACAGAGGATGATTCGGTAGAGATTGCGGAAATTGCGGTTTATGGAGTTGCAAGTTCCTCAGTTCTACTCGGACTGTTGGTGTTTATATCCAACACAGAGAGCATAAGAATACCAGCGACATCTGCCGGTTTGTGGATGCTGGCGCTAGTTGGAAAAACCCATGAGACTTCTGATGGAAGGTTCCAAAGAGGTCGCCTAATAGGTTACCTAACCGCTAATCCCGGTTGCCATTTTAGAGCCCTAATGGCAGCATTAAACATGAGTAACGGGCAGATAACCCACCATCTCAGGCTACTAGAAAATCAAGAATTGATTTGGCGAATCAATGACGGCCGGTTCGTTAGATACTATCCATTGAATAATTCTCTATATCCTGGAATGAACCCTGATGACTTACCTGTACCGCCGCTATCCCCTGATCCAAAAAGCCTGCAAGGTAAGATTTTGACACTACTTGATGATGAACATCAAGTAGGTGAATTCCCTACTCAATCAGAACTTGCAAAGAAATTGGAAAAGAGTCAACAACTCATCTCACACCATCTTAGAACTCTACAAAAATATGGCTTGGTTGAAAAGCGAAAAATGGGCATTAAGAACCGGTATAAACTAACCAAAGAAGCCTTATTCTTACTTGAAACAGATATTGACTACAACAAGATTAGAGATTGACTTCCTTTCTAATCACTCCCTCTCTATCTATCTTCCATGGAATGTTAGACCAGCCTTTTTCGCTTAGCTGCTGGGTAATCTCGTCGGCGTATTCTGGTGATGAAACTATCAGACCAACCACTCCACCACCACCAGCACCCATTGCCTTCCAAGCGCTAATTTTGTTTTTCTGAGCAAGTAATGTCAAGGCGTGTCTAAATGGTTCGTGTAATTCAAGGCCCAGTATATCTACACCAGCCGAATTTTTCCTCATAGCATTAATCACATCATCCTTAGATTCTGATTTCATGCCCTTAGCCATCAATAACCCAGCATCTCGAATCATGTCTAAGCCCCTGGTGATTTCTTTATCACCATCTTCAAAACGTTGCCAGACACTCTTGTGTAGATCTCCTGAAACATGAGTAATATGACTATTAAACAATAAGAGATTATTTTCGAGCCATTGACAAAATTCTGCGGATGGAGTGATTGTTTCAGCCGTCACTGATTCATCAACGAAAGTGAGGTGATTGACTCCCCCAAGAGCACTTGCCCACTGGTCTTGTCGGCCTCCTTTGTTTCCAAGCAAAGCTTCGAATTGGTAAGCTATTTCCGCTGTTTTGACTGAGTCTTGGGCGGCGCCCATTATTGTTGTAATGAAACCTACATTCATGGCTCCACTGGTCCCTAAACCGGAACCTGTGGGCATATCTGTTGAATATGATACCGATAATTTTCTATCATCATCTATTACCATTTCAGACCTAACATATTGATTGATGGCAATGTTTACTACTTCGCCGGGTTTTTTGCTGCAATAGATTGGAACATCCGTCCATCCGCCTGCTAAATCAATTCTGGATGGGGCTCGAACCTCGATTCTTCGGGCCATAGAAACCCTACATTGATTCAGTTCTTCAATAGTGGGTTTGAAATGGCAACCTACTGTGGCTAACCTGTAGCGGATAGGAGGTGATGATTTGAGTTACAGCATCGAAAGTGTTGATGAAGATTATTGGCAGAAGAGATGGGATGCTGAGAAAGTATTCGTTGCTGAAATGAATGATGAAAAGCCCTCTTTTTATTGTCTTGAAATGTATCCATATCCCTCTGGTAAAATGCACATGGGTCATGTAAGAAACTACTCCATTGGCGATGCAGTTGCTCGTTACAAGAGAATGATGGGTTATGAAGTGCTCTATCCAATGGGATTCGATTCCTTCGGAATGCCAGCAGAAAATGCGGCAATAAAAGAGGGTGGCCACCCCCATGATATTACTGAAAAAAACATGGCATCAATCACCAAGCAAATCAAGCGTATGGGATTCTCATACGATTGGAATCGGATGGTAAAAAGCCACGACCCTAATTACTACAAGTGGAATCAGTGGTTTTTCACCAAATTTTATGAAAATGGCCTCGCATTTCAAGAGTTCGCACCCGTAAACTGGTGTAACCCGTGTAATACAGTACTTGCTAACGAGCAAGTAAAGGCAGGAAGATGTTGGCGGTGTAATGGCCCGGTAATTCAAAAGGAAATGAGTCAATGGTTCCTCGATATTCCAAAATACGCGCAAGAACTTGTTGATGGTTTAGATGAAATTCAGTTTCCTGAGAATGTTGCTGCAATGCAGAAAGATTGGTTGGGACGTTCTGAAGGAGCAGAGATTACCTTCGAAATTGAGGAATCTGATGAAACTATTACAGTATTCACAACTCGACCTGACACTTTGTTTGGAGTTACATTTGTGACCCTTGCTCCTGAACACGAATTGGCAAAGAAATTAGTTTCCGGAACTGAATTTGAGGCTGATTGGCAAGCTTTACATGATGAAGTCTCTGTGATGGCCGAATTTGACAGAATCAAGAATATGAACAAGAAAAAAGGTGTTCCGCTAGGTAAGAATGCGATTCATCCTTTAACAGGAGAAAAAATACCTATTTGGAGTGGTAATTTTGTCATCGCATCATATGGAACCGGCGCGGTAATGGCTGTTCCTGCTCATGATGAGCGCGATTTCGATTTTGCCAAGAAATTCTCTATTCCAATAAAGCGAGCTTTAGTAATGTCTGAAAACGGTGATGCAAGTCAAGAACCTGCCAAAGCTGAAACCGAATATGGTTGGATGGTAAATACTGGAAGAGAAGAGTTTGACGGCCTTTATGGCGATGCAGCGATTACGGCAGTGATCGACGAATTGGTTAGCATTAACAAAGGTGAGAGAAAACTCAACTGGAAGATTAGACCTTGGTTAATTTCAAGGCAGCGATATTGGGGCACTCCAATTCCAATTATTCACTGCGATGAATGTGGCGCTGTCCCCGTTCCAGAGCAAGACTTACCGGTTGAGTTACCTCGGGATATTGTATTTGGTAAAGGCAATCCACTTGAAACGTCAGCGGACTTTAAACAGGTTAAATGCCCTACTTGTGGTAAAGATGCTCGAAGGGAAACCGACACAATGGACACCTTCGTAGATTCATCTTGGTATTTCCTAAGGTTCACAGATGCCAAAAATAACGAACAACCTTTTTCCGCAGACCTAGCAAATCATTGGATGAATGTTGACTTTTATTGTGGTGGTATTGAACATGCTCAAATGCACTTAATCTATGCTAGATTTTGGACCAAGGCTCTACGCGACTTAGGGCTCCATTCCATTAACGAGCCGTTCAATGAATTACTTTGTCAAGGCATGGTCAACAAATCTGCTCCATATTGTGATTCATGTTCCATTACTCTTAGTGTTGACCATGCTGGAATGCCCTGCCCGCAGTGTGGTGATGCATTGTCGATGCGGTCAGCAAAAATGAGTAAATCTCTAGGCAATACAGTATCTCCTGAAGAAATGATTGAGAAATATGGTGCCGATACCGTTAGATTGTTCATCCTTTTTGCTGCAAACCCGACTGCTGGAATGGATTGGTCTGACGTTGCATTAGAGGCGAACTACAGAGTTATGTTGCAACTTCGAACAATGCCAGAAATGTTGCTAAATTGGGGTAACAAAAACTCTGCAATCGATGAATGGTTGGTAGCTAGACTCAAACAAAGAGTGGCAGAGTTCAACACAGCAATGGCCAATTATGACTTACGAAGAGCGGTTGAAATTTCTCATTATGAATTAATTAAAGATATCAATTGGTATACTAGAAGAGGCGGAGATAATTCCATAGTAGGCCGAACTGTTCTTGAATCATGGACCTATCTTATTTCTGTTTCAACTCCTCATTTAGCTGAAGAGTGGGGTAAATGTTTAGGGCTAGAAAATATGGTTTCCGCATCAGAAATGAAAGATGTTGGCTCGGTTTCTGATCAAGAAAAGAGTATACTAGATTATGAATTCATCATGCGAGGAGTGTTAGAAAGTGCTCGCAAAGTCAAGGGTATCGCCGAGAAGCATCTACAAAGTAAGGCAGAAAAATTGACTTTGATTATTTCCCCAGAATGGAAAAATACCCTCTCAAGGGAAGCAATTACCTATCTAAACAACGGTGGAAATGTGAAGCAATTTATTCAGGAATTAAAACAAATGGATTTTGTTAATGAAGCAAATATGGGCCAAATCTTATCATATTGGAATAAGAAAATGCTTTCTCAAGTCTTCAAGTGGGATGATAAAACAAAAGCATTAATCCTTGACAATATCAATGAAGCCAATATCCTCTCAGATAGAGCATCATTCATTGCTCAAGAACTTGGATTGAATGAAGTTGAGATAGTCAATGCAGACCAATATCAAGGAACTGACGGTAGAGAAAATTCCGCTTTACCGCTCAGTCCAAGCATAATTTTTGCCTAAGTGTGGTAGTTATGCAGCGACCCAACATGGTGCTGAGGAAGTCAATGCGACTAGACGAATTGAATAACATACAAAATAATCTCATCAACTTAGATTATTGGCCAATGTGGAACCAATTTGCTAATCGAATCTTATCTGAGGAACATGGTATCTTGAAGGAAAATCAGCGGATAGATCTTCACAGAGTAGTTGCACAACAATTGATTGAGGACATGTGGATAATATCCAAAATCAATAAAGGAAGCAATCCCGAATTCTGTCAAATTGTAATGAATTGGCAAGGTCAAAAGATAAATGGCCGAACTTCTGCATTAGCGATAAAGATGTTAACAGTTGATATTACAGTACTTCTGAGTGAACAAGGGGGTGTTGAAATCACAGCATGGTGGGACATAACGCGGTTCAGTCGAGTTTTAGGCATTGGTAGTCGAATTACACGAAGAATTGTAACACAAATTTTTGATGACCTTACGAAGTATGGTGTGAGTGAATTCAGCTTAAGCAATAGTAGTCAATGAGTTCAACCGGTTAACCGATAGTTCAAATGATGTCGCCGATAAGAGGCAAATGTGACAACTAATCAACCACACAAAAAACCCCGGTCACAACGAAGCCACAGGCCTAAACGTTACGGTACAACAAAAAAATCAGTATTGCTTGAAAGAAGTAAAGACTACATCAAGGAAGTAGAAGCCAAAGCAAACCAAAGGTTTGATCGAAAAGAACCAGTAATGGGTTTTCCAGATGAATTGCCAGAACCTAAACACCACATATTTGAATGGCAAACTAATCCAGTCCCACTAAAAGATGAGGAGACATTAGCAAAGTTTGTAGTGAAAAAGGGCGAATTTGGCTGGCTTGAAGATAGCCGAGTAGATGAAATCGGCCAATTTGTTGATGGCAAAAATATGACTTTAGATCAAGCATTATCCTTACGATCGGCATTACTTCAACAAAAAACAGTATACAGTCATGGAAGATTGAAATCTAAAGCCAAATCCTTGTCTAGATTGTACCATGAAGGAGTAAGCGTTGTCGACCTTTCAAAGAGGTTTGATTTTCCGCCAATGAATATTTTTCGCGTTATTCTCGCTGAGAAAAGATGGTCTAAATCCCGAATCAAAGAATGCCTTAGGGACCCTAGTAAAATGAAAAAGCGAGAACAGGAGGAGTTTGAAAAGGCCGAAGCTGCTGACAGGGTTTCCAATGTCGACCAATCTGAAACCCATACCAGGGCTGATTTATTTGAGGAGATTCTTGCTGATTGGTTTGAATCCAGAGGTGTAAGAATTAGGCGACAAAATGAGATGGTTTCTGAGCAAAGGCTAGAACATGGAAGACCAATAAATACTCCTGATATTTTATTCCTCGATCATGTCGAGATTAATGGGCAACCAGTCGCATGGATTGATGCAAAGCACTTCTATGGAGCTGATGTTTCATTTCAAAGAAAGAAGATGAGCAAGCAAATGTCGAGATATATCGAAGAATGGGGTAGTGGTGCTGTCGTATATCGGCATGGATTTAGTGAAAATCTGTTCATTCCAGGATGCCTTATGCTCGATGCTGAAAATCTCGATTTGTCAAAAATGGGCTAATCATGAATCTATACCTGTGATAAGTGAATCTAAACCTATTTCAGTAAACTTTTGATGAAGTGAATTCAATTCATCTAATGAGAGCATGCGTTCCAATTTCCGTGGCAATATTACACAAGACGTCCCTAACATACACAGCCTAATGCTAACGAATGGGTGTAAATCTAATGCTCGAACTACTTTTCTTGCATTATCCAATAATTGCTTACGTTCTGCCTCGAAAATTAATTCTGAGTCTTGGCAAAAATTTCTTGACTGGTCTAGGATATCTTTCCAGCGGGAATGATTCCAAGGACCTGATTTTATGTTATTCAGTGCCTTATGGCCTGCTTTAGTGATTTTGTCTTGCCATTTTGCATCATTAATGTACTTTGAAGTGTGTCGGGTTTCTTCTGGTTGCCAAACTAAAATTATCGGTTGTTTACATTTGAAACCTAGACTGGTCCCCGACGCACCTGGCGCACCAGGTTGTAATCTAATCTCAACACCGCCAGCATATATTCCTAACACATCACCCAAACCGGAACCATGCTGTCGCTCAATTCTGTGACAAATTCGGTAATATTGGTCAGCATTACCTCGTTTTGAGTATTCACGAAAAGCCATGGCAGCTGCGATTAAACCTGCGGCTGACATGCCAAAACCTTGGCTGGTTGGTAATTCTAGAGAGATAGAGATGTCAAATGCAATATCATCGTCAATTAATTTGGCATAAACCAAATCATCGATTAAATCTCGATAAAACGTATCCGAATTTGGCATCAAATTACCGTTCAAATCATTGACTGTGATTGTAGTATCCTTGATGTTAGTGGTGTCTTTTTTTGTTGATAGTTTGACTTTTACTCCGTGTTGGATGTTAATGCCAACCCCGCGACTGCCTTGATTACGAAGTAATCGACCTTCTTTTTCTACTGTGAAAAACAGAGTTATGTGCCCACCAATGTGTGATACACACTCTTTCTCCATATTATTGCGAGTGATTCAATTGTTTTGAAACATCTTATCAAATCGTGATAAACAACTAGAAAATTATGGGTGTAATTGAAAGTCAAGTAACTGTTAGGCGAATCATGGCCGGTAGTACTGCATTGCCACACGACAGAGGACATCTCCTTTGGACTGCTGAAGATGGTGTGAGTAGAATGCTCTTATCAAGCATGGATAGATGGGTATCTGCAATTCTTGCCGATGACGATATTGACAGTCCTTTCTTCGGCTCAAGTGAATCCATTGATGCAACTATTTTGGCCAAAGGTGATGGAATTATTGCTGGTACTGCAATGGTTGACCACCTAATCCAAATTTGGGCCCCATCTGTACAAATTAACTGGCGTGCCTCAGATGGTAAAAAAGTCTCTAACGGCGAAGAAATTGCTAATTTAACCGGTTGTCGAGAAACGGTTTTGTTAATCGAAAGAAGTGTATTGAATATCCTTGGGCACTTATCTGGGATCGCTACAGAAACTAAAAAATGGGCAAGCAAGGCTGCAAAACAGATTGCTTGTACTCGAAAAACTACATGGGGCTTGCTCGATAAGTGGGCTGTTCATTTGGGCGGTGGATTAACTCATAGACTGACAAGAAAAGATGCGTTGATGATTAAAGAAAACGATTTGGCATCAATGGGAAGTTTTGGCGATAGTAATGACAAAAAAATTGCTGAGCTTATCACTTCGCTAGATTTAACTCAACTGCAATCATTCATTGAGATTGAAGTGCGCACTGAAAAGGAGGCTATTACTGCGGCTGCAATTTGGCAACAAACCCATGAAAATGTTGAGACAAAACCGGTGATAATGTTAGATAATTTTGGTCCCGAAAGATGCAAAGATATGGTAATCCAGTTAGAGGACATGGGACTACGAAATACTGTATTCTTAGAAGCAAGTGGTAATATTACATTTGATACACTAGACGAATGGTTTGAGTGCGGTGTCGATGTAATTTCAACTAGCGCAATTAATAGAGGAGTGAAACCGCTCGATATTTCAATGATTATTGGTGATTGAATGGGGGAATTCACCGCCGATAAGAGTCACCCGAGATACGAATCATTGTTGAAAAGGCATAAGCTGGAACTAGCCGCTGAGAAAGGCATGTTAGCAGACAGTGCTTTGATTGCCCATGGACGTGGTGAAGCATTCGATTATCTACTTGGTGAGAAAACGTCTGATAACGCCTATCTTGCCACAAAGAATGCTCTAGCACATCTAAAGGCGGCAAAGCGCCCGATTATCACAGTCAATGGCAATACAGCAGCTCTCGCTGGCAAAGAGTTGTTACAGATAGCTCAATACCTCGACTGCCCGGTTGAAATCAATATTTTTTACCGGACAGAAAAGAGGATATCCGTAATGTTAGAACACCTCGAGAGGATTAAACTAGAACACAATCTTTCAACTAAAATTTTAGGTGAAAAACCCGATTCAAAAATCCCCGGATTAGAAGGCCCTCGGGCAAAATGCTGTCATGATGGAATATACACTAGTGATGTCATTTTGGTTCCATTGGAAGATGGAGACAGATGTGAGGCATTGGTAAAGATGGGTAAGACAGTTATTGTAGTGGACTTAAACCCACTTTCCCGATCTGCTAAAATGGCATCGATAACCATAGTTGACGAAATATCTAGAGTAGCTACAAATATGCTTGACATAATTGACAATGAAGATACTGTAGATATTGACATTGATTTTGTCAACAACCATAATCTGCAAGAAAGCCTAAACATAATTGCCTCGAATTATTCATGATTGTCACCTTATCGGCGAAAATTGATTATTGTCGGGATAAATCTTTTAATTTCTAATGTTGAGTTAGTTATGAAAAAGATGGGAAGGGAAATAGATAATAGTCCAAGGAAAGGCACCTTTGGAACTAATATCTCATTCGACATAGAAGAGGCGTCTGCGCCAGCTAGAAGAAGAATGAGAAATGATAATAACAAACAGACTGATGACACAGAGCAAGTTGGTTCCCTAACGGGGTGTCCAGGTTGCGGGTCAGAAATAAATCACGATGAGTGGTTAGATTGTCTTGTTGGTTTTGTTTCAGGGGCACATGAATTTGAAATTGGTAATCCAGTAAGAGCAAGAATTGTACAAAATCTGCGAAATCAAACTGCAAAAATAAATCTGCCACAACCCAAAGAAAATTGGGAATTGGCCATTGTTGGTAAATTAATGGCTGAAATTGAAAAGATAGTTTTGGCAGAGGTCAATAGAAATCAGCAAAAGCAGGTTGCTTCGCAAGGGTTGAGCGAAATTGAACGGAATGAATTGATTGCTGAGACTGAGGCGAGGACAATTAATTCCATGGCGATTGAAATTCAAGAAGCGTTGATTGCACAACTGACCCCTAGGCTTGAGCAAGAGATTAGGGCTCAAGTTGAGCAAGAATTATGGCAACAATTCGAGCAGGAATGGAAAAATCGGTCAACAAATACACTTGTAGAATCATAAGCAAAATCTCGTGGTTAATTTTTCACTTTGATGATATTCTTCATAGGCTGTCAAGATTACACCTAATTTATGAGGGACAACCGGCTACATGTTGACTCATTGCCAGCAGAGGTACAGAAACTATGCGAAGTCATGGCTGGAATTGATCCTGGTTGGAATTTAGAGGACTGGTTAAGGAATCAGGCAAATTCGAGTTTAGATTTAATTTCTAGCGAATTAGAAGTTGAATTAAAAACTGCTGAACAGAGATTAAAGCGGATAACCGACATCAAAAATCGAATTTCAACATCGGCAGATGAGAGTCTGCCAGGGAACCAAACTAACCTGTTTGACTGTTTTAGTATAGAATATGATAAGAGCATTGTTGGACTTGGTTCAAGAGCCGTTAGTAATGATGATGATTTCACTGAGTCACATCCTGTTAGCGCATTCCTAGATTTATTACCCAATGATCAAGGAGATGACCCACTACTCGCTGTTGCTTGTCAAAATCTAATGATAGTCATTGATGATGAAATGGCAAAGGGCAAAGATTTTGCAACTTTGGAAGTAATTGTGACTGAGTTAGACAAAGCTGGCATCTCCTTTGAAGAGATAGATGAAGCGATTGAGCATTTGCTTATGAGCGGAGCAATTATCGAAGTTGAAGATGATTGCTTCATAACTATCTAACCGAGGTTTTTCTATGACCTTAACCAAAAAACAAGCCGCTCAACTTTGCCTTGATGCAATAGATTCTGAGCGTAAATTGAAGCAGAAAGTCATCATTGTAATTATCAATATCATCGTTATTTCAATTGCAATTACTTTCCTTACATCATGGTATTTTGGATTGGCATGTCTGCTTATCTGTGCGTTGTTGGGACAATTCGCTCACGAAAGAATGGATAATTCTATTCAGGCTAGAAAAATACTAGCAATGAAATCTCTAAATTGGCCACAATCCGAATTAGAAAATCCTGATTTAGGCGCTAAATTGGATAAAATTATTGGCTAAGTGACAGATATGAAAGATGGACTTGATGTCTCACTATTGGAGTCTCAAGCAAAGATTGTCAAAGGCCTAGCCAAAGTTGCAATATTCAGTTCAGTAACATCGGTTATTGTCCTAGTGCATGGTTTTATTATTCCCGACCCGGTAATTTTTCTTTCAATTGTTCTGATTCCTATTGCTATTGTAATGGCCGACAACTCAATCGAGAATATGTATCAAAAAAAGATAGAGTATTTGTTGAATGATTTGCAGGCAAGAGAGTTTTCTGACAAAGAGATAATGGATAATAGTAGTGATAAGAAAGCGTCTAATTATCCTAATTCAGAATACCTTAGAGTTAGGGGTGGTGATGAAAAAGGGCCTGCTTTTGGTAAATCTGACAAGAACTTCTCTACTCATGGAAAAAGAATTGATGCAATGACTAATCGAGATTATGACGATATCGAATCAATTAGTACAGATACCGAGAACATGATTCGAGACGCAGATAATATCCAATCGGAGATTTCCGCAAAACAATGGCAGCAATCCGAATCTATGGATAGTGATTTAATCGAAGCAGGTGTTGAGAATTTAGGTGATTTAATCAAAACCGACTGGTTTGAAAAAAATAAACGAGATGATGCGGTTAAGCAATTATACGAAAATAATGAAGGAAACCAAATATAGGACTCCTACTTAGAGTTAGATATGAAGGTAAAGGCAATCTTGGTGGCTGGTGGCCATGGCAGCCGGTTATATCCCTTTACCAAAATCACGCAAAAAACCCTACTGCCAATCTATGATAGACCGGTGATTGATTATGCTTTAGGAACCATCAGGCGTGCAGGAATAAAGAATATCACCATAATTTCAAACCAATTTATTGGACAAATTGCGAAACATGTAGGTTCCGGTCTAGCAGGAGAGCAAATTCATTACGTGCTAGAGGAAACTCCAGAAGGAGTCGCTAAGGCGTTAAATTTAGCAAGGCCACATAACGAAAATTGCCGGCTGCTAGTTTACTTCTCTGATAATATAACTACGATTGAATTGGCTGATCATGTTGAGAGATTTACCAAGCACGAATCAAATCCTGGTTGCTTGTTGTTGTGCAGGGATGAAGAACAACCTCAAGCCTTTGGCGTTGCCAAATTTGACGATGCTGGAAAGATTGTTGATATTGTTGAAAAGCCACAAAATCCGCCCTCCAACATCGCTATCGGAGGCATCTATCTATACGACGAGCAATTTTGGTCATTGGTCGATAAATGTCAAATTGAATATGGTGGTAAATTTTCCATTACTGATGTCAATAGGAAATATGTGGAAAAGGAACAAGCAGAACTACTCAATATTGGCAAGGAAACATGGGTAGACTGTGGAACGCCTGAGTCTCTTCTTGCTGCCTCAATCATGGCAAAAGAAGGGAAACTGAATCCAAATCCATTCAAATGAATAATTAACAAGTCAAATCGAGAAAATGGTGTAAACATGAAGGTCGGTATTATTGGAGCTGGTATGGTTGGTGGCGCCATTGAACACTGCTTCAGCGAAGCACATGAATTATTCATTCACGACCCTGCAAGAGGTACCAGTCTCAGTGATGTTATCGACAATGTTGACTTCGCTTACATCGCGGTTCCAACACCACCACACCCAATTCACGGTGGCTGTGATACGAGCATAGTTGAAGAAATCCTAGACTCATTGCCTGACGGCTTTACGGCAGTAATCAAAAGTACTGTAATTCCGGGAACTACTGAGCAATTTCACCATCGTTATCCCAACCTAAAGATTGCATATTCGCCCGAATTCTTGGTGGAGCGAAGAAGATTGGAAGACTTTGCCAATCAAGACATTTTAGTTTGTGGGACGCATCATAAAGACGTTGCAGAATTGGTGTTTAAACAACACAAAGATGCCGGAGTTTTACGCAATGAGAATCTATTTCATGTCACTCCAACTCAAGCTGAATTAATCAAGTACACCAAGAATACATTCTACGCTATCAAGGTGGTTTTTGCCAATCAAATGTATGATATTTGTCAAGCACTCGATGAAGATTGGTATAAAATCAGAGAAGTGATTACTACACCTCAAGAACAACCAATTGGCGATTCTCACTTAGATCCAATCTTTGGGTTGAACCGAGGATTTGGTGGCAAGTGTTTGCCCAAAGATTCCCAAGCATTGGCAGTACTTGCAGACTCGCTAAATTGTAAGTATGAATTATTAGAAGCAATTCAAAACGATAACGCACAACTGCGCGCTATTCTCACTGGCAAACCAAGTGATGTGACTACTAATGATGATTAATTA
>WTIT01000065.1:0-28916 GCA_011526375.1 Methanobacteriota archaeon | reverse complement strand
AGAATTATTTTCGCGATAAATGTGCTGATTTGGGGATTGTTTACCTGGGCAAGTATGCGCTGGTTTGTGTTTGGCTATGAAGATTAAATCGGCATTTAGTCACCATCGGATAAATTGGATTTTTCAATGAATTTCATGCGAGAAGTTATTGGCTGATGAGCGACACGGAGTATCATGCTGCCAGATACGATTCACAAGTTGTCAAGAGAAGAGAGATTCTCGTATGCTCGATTATTAGCCTTCATGGCAAGAGTAGATAATGAACTAACCGTGGATGAAATGGCAATGTTTGAACAGCGTTTAGGCACTGCATTACTATCACCAAAACAACGTGAATTGATCCGTCAAGCATTGAAAACTCCTCCTCCGCTGGACGAATGTTTAGCCGGTCTAAGTGATGAAGCAGGCCGGCTAGCATTAAGAGACGCTATTTTGATGGCTGCAGCAGATGGTACTGTTGATGATGACGAAAAGGAAGTATTAATGGAAATTATTGGACACCTTGGACTCCCAGAAGATGCTCTGGAAAGATTACTAAAATGGACTGTTGAAGGTTATAATTGGATGCAGTCTGGCTATGACATACTAAATGATCTAGCGGAGTGACACTTTTGTTTCCGGACCTGGTTAATGGTTTGACCATTGAAGAGCGTTTAGCACACGCCCAATTGATGGTCGCCGTTGCATCGGTTGATGGCGAGTTAGTTCAAGAAGAACTGATTATGATTGAATCTATTATGGGAAAATCGATGCTTCACCCAGAAATGAGAGTAGATGTTCGAAATACCTTAAGTCATCCACTGGAGGTTGACAAATGTATGGATATCCTTTCCAATGCTGGTCAAAAACTAGCATTGCGTGATGCTGTTCTGGTTTCGGCTTGTGATGGTGAATATGACAAAAAAGAAATTCGAATAATAAAAAAAATCGCCAAGATTGCTGAAGTCGATACAGAAACATTGTCGCAAATATATCAGTGGGTCGAAGAATATTGGAGTGTTTACGACAAGTCGACTAAATTTCTATCATAAATATTCTAAATGTACCATTTTCCGGTAAAATTTATTCTAATTTAGGCATTAATTGAGTTTTTTTTACTCTTATACAAATTCAATCTCCTAACCTTAGGAAAGACGACTCTTTATTACTGATAAGTGATTCGATTATAAACGAGCGTTGGTGAAATAGATGGGAATTCATCCAAAGATTGGTATTACCGGGTTGCCAAGAAGTGGTAAATCCGCGGTAATGGAGAAAGTTCTTGAGATGCTAACAGAAGAGAGAACGCAGGAAATAAATCTTAGAGGGAACCCTAGTGGCAAACCAATTATTGCAGGATTACGTACTGAACCAATTATCGAAAGTGGCGAAAGGCTGGGTTACAAAGTAATTGACATTATTTCTGGAGAAGAAGGAGTAATCGCTCACAAAGAATTTGACTCTCGATTAAGGGTGCTTGGCTACGGTCTAGATTTAGAGGCTCTAGAAAGAGTTGCAATACCAGCGATTGAATACGCTAAAAATGAAAGTGAGGTTTTGGTAATAGATGAAATCGGCAAATTCACGGTCGAAAGTGAAAAATTCGTAAATTGTGTAAGAGGTGCATTGGAAATAGATAAACCGACTTTGTTAACACTGCACAAAAAAAGTCGTCACCCACTTCTTCAAGACATCCGACGAAGAGATGATGGTAGAATACTGGAAGTTACGCCAGTAAATCGAGCATTACTACCTTACAAGATTCATAAACTGATGAGAGAGACTTATTGAGAGCCGTTTAGTTCATGACCAATATGCTGCTAGCGATGTCATGGACGAGGCAAGTAAGGCGGCCAATCGTATCTTACTTGGCACTGGATTCGGGATGATTTTGATTTGCGGTTTTGCAATTATTGAACAACGCATGGTAATTGATGAGTTGGGCATAGGACACCTGTTTTTGATAACTGGAATACTATGCCTCGTAATGTCAAGATTGCTCAATTATGAAACATCCTTCTTGGCGACCATATTTCCCAATGAAACTGAGGCAGAATTAAGGCAACGTGTAAGTGGTGAAGTTAACCAGCTTAGCAGAGATAACCGTGTGGGAAATGCATGGGCCGAATTAGAAAGCAAAGTATTAGCAGATGAAATCGTCAATGAACAAGAGTAGTTTTGTTGCGAATATTCAAGAATCCTCTATGTCTACATTGGTTTAGGCGATAATATGAGTGAGGTCCCAGAAGGTTTGTACTACACCAAAGAACATGAATGGCTCAGAGTTGAAGGAGATACTGTAACAATTGGAATTACCGATCACGCTCAAAATGCCCTTACAGATATTGTCTACATTGAACTGCCTGAGAGTGGAATGGTAGTTGATGATATGGGGGAGTTTGCGGTTGTAGAGTCTGTCAAATCTGCCTCGCCAATTTTTGCTCCATTGGCTGGAGAAATAACTGAAGTCAATGAAGAATTAGAAGACACTCCAGAACTCATGAATACCAGCCCATATGGCGAGGGTTGGATAATCAAGATGACTGTAAACAATATTGATGCGATCACTAGCCTAATGGATGCCGCTGCATACAAAGCAGAAATTGGCGAGTGACTAGTTTGACATCCATTGATGATAATCTTGCAATATACATCGATGGATCTTGTCTTGAAAATCAAAATGTAAACTCTGACACGCCTGCTGCGTGGGGCATGGCCGTAGTTATTGGCGATAATGGTCTTGGGAAGGGCAGCGGAGAAATTTTAGAGGAATCATGGGGTCATGTGGTTTGTAACCCTACTGACGAGGATTTCATTGGTGCGGAAGTCGGTTCAAACAATACTGCAGAATTAACTGCATTTGCAATGGCACTGCGTTGGTTGTTGGTCGATGGAACTGAACAGAATGCCATAATTTACACAGATTCTCAGTACGCTGGAAATCTAGCAACTGGGACTTGGAAAGCGAAAGCCAACAAGAATCTGGTGAAAACTGTGCAAAATTTGTGGAATGAGGTAGACAATATTCGGACTATCGAATGGCGCCACGTAAGAGCCCATCGCGGTCACAGATGGAATGAGCGAGCAGATCATCTAGCAAACCGCTGCGTACATAATCAATTACCTATACCGTTGTCCTTTTGGAAACCTGGACAGCGTTAGTTAAGTCTCGATTCAAGCCAATTTCTAAGTTGCGTAGAATAGTCTGGATTGCGTAGACCGTAATCAATCTGTGATTTTAACCAAGATAGAGGATTTCCTGAATCATACCATTGGTAGTCACTCATATCTACTGCGATTAGGCCTTCCCCATTCATCCAATGTTTTTGTAATTCGATGGTTTGAAATTCACCATATTCATTGACTGGGAATTTTTCTACAAGCAAATCCTTACTGTCTGCGGTAAAGATGTACCTTCCGCACAATACTTTGTTTGATGGTGCATCATCAATATCGGGCTTTTCAACTATCTGAGTAATTTTCTGCCCTTCTAGTTGTATCACTCCATAATTACTCACATCCGAATCTGGAACTGAATAAACTCCCGCACATGGCAAACCTGTCTGATTGAAGGTTGAGACTAACTTTCTAGAGGCATTAGATGCGGTAAAATCCCTAACGCTAGAGAAATTATCAGTGATTATATTATCACCAAGTAACACAAGATACGCCCCTTGTATTTCATCGAGAGATTGAAGAATAGCATGACCTAATCCAAGCGGTTCATGTTGAATATGAATGAAGAATTTTATTGATTCATCCAAAGTAAAAAGTGTGCTACTGATCTCTGGCTTGAGTGAGTGATAATGCTCTTTACTCTCCAAGAAGGTGGAGAAATCCTTACTTGGAGATGTTATGATGTGGATTCTAGAAACTCCGGCATTTACTGCCTCCCGTGTTAAATGAATAAATGCCGGGACATCGACAAGTGGTAACGACTCTTTCGGTAAATAGGCGCTGGTTGGAAGCATCCTACTACCCAATCCTGCAGCAACGATTACTGCGTCATTAACAACTGTCATCGAGAATCCCAAAGGGTACAACCTTTCAAGCATAACCCATCATGGCCTTCACATGGCAACGATTCCAGAGTGGCGGTGGATTACTCTCGCTGGCTTGGTAATGGTCGTCCAAACAATGTTTGACATTGCTCCAGAAGGGCCTTGGGGCGCCAGCTCATTCACTAGAGGACTGATTGGTTTATGCGGCCTATGTTGTCTGTATGTAGGCTGGTTTAGGTATACATTTAGACAAAATGGCATTATTCCATCAATAAATCGATGGCGAGAGCCTAAAAGAAGTTGGAAATTAGTTCTGAGTTTCTCATTTGTTTGTATTGGATTAGTATTGGCAATTAATAACACTGACCTCAAGGATAGCCTACCAGAAACCTCTGGAATGATTTTATTGCTTATCGCATCACTATCTATGCTTAATGCAGTTTACGTTAGTTTGGTTGTATCAGGACCACTTAGCAACCTTCCTGAGGAAGAGTAATCAGTCGAGAAATCCTAATTCTTGATCAAGGGTTTCTAGGGCCTCACTCAACTCAGGCAGGGATTCGGGTTCTTCCATGGTACTAACGTGTTGCTTTTTTGGACTTGATTTTGGCATGTCTGCATCCCCATTCAGCCAATCAATCCATGGATTGGATGAGTCTTTTCTTCTGGCCTCCATTAACTGCCAAAGCGGTGCTAAATCACAATCACGATCTCTTAAATCGGCAATCCTTGCAGCAAACTGCTCGGTTGAAACATCTGACATTTTGACCAATAATTCACGCATCCTTGTTCTAACCAACTCGTCTCCATCTTGCCATAAAATCGGCAACAATTTCCTGGTATCATCTGGAAATGTCTCAAAATAATCTCGCAACGAGGGAACAAGATTCCTGCGCACGATTGGTAACTTATGCTTACTCAACTCGACCAAATCATCTGCCCACATCTCAATATCAAGGAATCTTAGATCAGATGAGGTTGTGCTTACTGCAGCAAGTACATCCGGGTCGTCATCTGATTTCAGCTGCCTGTAAAACGGCAATGCATCATCAGATAATCTTCTAAACAAGCGTGTCAAAACATCAGCCATTGCTCTGCGAACCATCAAGTCGCTTCTCGACATCAATAATTTCGCCAAGTTATGTCCTACATCTCTATCATGGTCAATTGCTTTAGCAAGACATCTAGCAATCTGAACCGCTACTTGGGAATCAGTATCAGAACTTAGTCGGGTTAGAATGTCAAACAGGCCAAGTGGCTCGATTAACTCTGGTCTTTCCATCAATAATCGAATCCACTCAATGAGCAGTCTGCGCCTATCAACATTACCAACCTCTAATTCATTGAGCATCCATCTTGCAGCCTTAATGCCAAACTCATGAGCGATAACACCAGTCATTCTAGGAACTATCGCATCAGGATTCCAATCAACATTCTGAGGACCGGTTTCGGGCTGAGTATGCCATGTGCCTGGTCTTTCACCAATAGCAATGGATTCTAGCAAATGGTAACCTTGGTGAATCGGTTGACCAAGTGGCCCTATGGAAAGCCCATTCAACAATGCGATACTCAACCACCACCTAGCGCTATCTGGTGCTTGAGGGTCAAGTGCCTGCGCGAGCCAATCATTGTTTATCGAGAAAATCAATCGCTCGGCGACCATGTCAGCACGCTTTTCTAACCATTTCTTGTGAACTTCATATGGGTCGTCGGTAAGATTCATGCGATGTGGAACTACCAAATCGACTACAGTGTTTAGCTTATATTCGAATAATCCTCTATCGACGTTTAGTAATCCAAGCCCTTGCTCAATTAGTTCTTGAGCAGAATTCGGCTCGATAACTGGAAAATCTGCGTCTTTAATTGGAGGATGAGGTAGTGGCCATGACTGGGTTCCGCGTTCTAAAGCCTCAACTAGCAATGTAGCCACTTTCTCAAATACAATCTGAGAAATCTCAGATCGGCTCTTACTCATTTTAATCAACCAAAATTCCGGCTTAGATATCGAGTTCAATATTCAAGTTTTGAATAAGCTCCTTGTATCGATTTCTGATGGTAACTTCTGTTACACCAGCAACCTCTGCAACCTCTCTCTGGGTTCTTCTCTTACCACAGAGCACGGAAGCGATGTAAATGATAGATGCTGCGATACCTGTTGGACCTCTGCCGCTGGTCAATTCTTTTTCTTGAGCGGCCTTGATTAGTTCATATGCCTTAGCTTCTACTTCGGCATCAAGTCCAAGACCTGAACAGAATCTAGAGATATAATCTTCCGGACCGGTTGGCATAATCTTCATTTTCAACTCTCTTACCATGAAACGGTATGTTCTACCGATTTCTTTGCGTCCGGTACGAGATGCTTGACCGATTTCATCTAGCGTCCTAGGGACACCACACTGACGGCATGCAGCATACAATGAAGCAGCAGCTACTCCTTCAATCGAACGACCCCTAATCAATCGCTTGTCAACCGCTTTCTTGTAGTTCACTGCCGCCGCTTCTCGAACCGATTTAGGCAACTCTAGTCTACTTGCCATTCTGTCTAACTCTGCTAATGCCATTGCTAGATTTCTTTCTGTCGCATTTGAGACACGGCTTCTCTTCTGCCACTTTCTCATACGGTAAAATTGTGAGCGGTATCTTGAATTGATGGTCTTACCAGAATAGTCCTTATTCTGCCAATCGATATCGGTTGAGAGACCTTTGTCGTGTAGCATAACGGTCATTGGAGCACCGGTTCTTGCCCTTTGATCACCTTGTTCTGGCGAGAATACACGCCATTCTGCACCTTGGTCAATGACATTATCTTCTAACACAAGACCACAGTCGTCACACACGACTTCACCTCGAGTTTCGTCTCGAGTTAAACTTCTACTTCCACAATCACTGCATTTTACGATATCTTCTACTTGCTGTTCATCCATTTGTCATTCCCCCCCTATGATAAAATAGGGCAACACTCTTAATCCCTTATGCGAGGTTATATGAAATTTATGGCAGAATTATATCCATTATATTATACAAAAACTCACGCTTTTTTAGTTGTTTTTTTCCTGCCGGTCATATAGTTTATGACAAATTAAGGTCAATGGTTATACACATAACAAGCCTGCCCGAAATGATTGCAATGGGTGTTAGCGGAGGGGAGCAGGAAATCGGCCTAACACCAGGGAAGCGAGTATTGTTCTTAACTAAGAATTTAGATTTAATAAAACAGCAACTGTATGATGGCCTAAATCTCAAAATGAGCGATATTAATCCTGAGGACCTTCTAGATGATATCAATACTGATGTAATGACTCCCGCATGGGTTTGTTTTGACCACGAACCTGCAGAGATCGCTAAAAACGCCTATGCTGGTCTGAAACATAATGGCCTTAGAGTGTTTAATGAAAACGCACTAATCAATGGTAACTTTGAGGTGATAGTATCTGGTCAAAGAAAAGGTACCGGCTCTAGTCGAGAAACTGCAGCACAGTGTGAAAGATGGGCAGGTATACGTATCGTGATTGCCGCATCATTCGCACCAATCCATGAGAGAAATAACATCAATCTTGGTCAACTGATGGGGGATTATGCAATGTTGGAAAGATTGCAAAATGGTGAACAGTTGCTGTTGTCTGAATTCACCGACAAATATGATGAAGTGACAAAAATAATTATTGAAAAAGGGGGTTTGTTTCCTTTTGCTAAAGCACTAAAAAATGATGAAATTACTCTGCCATCGATTGATACTGATGAAAAACCTATGACTATGGCAGAGAAAATCATTGCTAGGAACCTTGTTGGCCAACTACCTGGCCAGTGCGTAAAACCCGACGACCCAGTAATCGCTCAAGTTCAAGGTGGCTACTCCCATGAATTTACCACTGCACAAGTTCACACATTTTTGTCTGAAGAGTACGGTGAAAATTACCAGTTACCAAATCCTAGCAAATTCGCTGTATTTGAGGACCATTTGCTATATGCACATCACAACCCGAAATTTGTTCCGTTTATGGATAAAGTCCAAACCTTACGAGATTTGCAGAAAGCCTTCCAGCAACATACGAATGTCAGAGACTACTCAGCGATAAATGGTGTTTCACCAGGAATTTGTCACCAAGTTGCCCGAGAAGAGTTTATCGAAATTGGTGATTTTGTGCAAGCTACCGACTCACATACTTGCATGGGCGGGGCTTCAAACGCATTGACTTGGGGGGTTGGCGCAACTGAATACTCCAATCTAATCAGTGCAGGGTTCACCTTTGTCAAAGTTCCCGAATCGATTAGATTTGAATTGATTGGCCAATTGAATCCTGGATGTACAGCAAAAGATGTCATCCTTTACATTTTAGCGGACCATGCCCGTAAGGAATTGACTTTGAATCGCTCTATGGAATTTGGTGGAAGCGGGCTTGCTAGTCTATCGGTAGATGAGCGAGCTACGCTATGTAATATGGCAACAGAATGTTCTGCGAGAACCGGTATTTGCGAGCCGGATGAAGCATTGTATGATTGGATGAAAAATGCCATGCCAAATTTATCAATTGAGGCAATGGTCAAGAATTCAGTTACCCCCGACGAGGGTGCTTACTACCACGGTGGAACACACGTCATTGACTTATCGGCCATTGAACCGATGGTAGCCCATCCCGGAAATCCTGATGAAGGAATACCCAGTGACCCAACGAACGGTGCACTGATTGTAGAAATTGGCGATGTCGCTATTGATATCGCATATGGCGGTTCGTGTACTGCCGGTAAAGAAGATGATATCGCATATTACGCACAAGTTTGTCAGGCTGCTGATGATGCTGGATTAACTGTAACCGAGGGAGTTGATTTCTACATTCAGTATGGTTCTGGACAGGTCAAAGATTTGGCTGTGAAAAAAGGTTGGCACGAGTTATTCTCCAAGGTTGGAGTGAAACTGATTGACCCAGGATGCGGGGCTTGTATCGGCGCAGGCCCGGGTGTATCAATAACCCCAGAACAAGTGACCGTTTCCGCAATTAATCGCAATTTCCAGGGACGATCTGGGCCAGGTAAACTCTACCTTGCAAGCCCCTTGACAGTCGCAGCCTCGGCATTTACTGGAAAAATCACCTCGTGGCAAAGCGACCTTTTTGAATGATCATCATGAAGAAGCGCACTGGGTTAATTGCTGCAATAATAGTGTTAGTAGGTATAGCATTAACAATCTCTCTTACTCAAGTGATGGTCAATTTATTCGTTGACTATCTAAATTGGTTCGTTGACAATGAAACGCTTGGGATTACAATTTTTATGTTATTATACATCGTTTTTGGAATCATCGCCCTGCCTGCAAGTTTTCATAAATATCTAGCAGGAGTCATTTACGGCTTTGGGCCAGGCATAATCATCGCATGGATAGGGTCGATGATTGGCGCGATAGCGCCGTTCTTTCTTGGTAAAAAATGGATGAATCCATATGCTAGAAGAGCCCTAGAAAACTATCCAAGTCTACAAGCACTAGAAAATGAAATGACTAGCCAAGGTACAAAAGTAGTTACATTAACCCGAATTAGTCTAGTAATTCCGTATGGAGTATTAAATTACGCATATGGTGCTACTAGAATAAAATTCAAAGATTTCATTCTAGGAAATTTCGCAATGATTGTGCCCGCAATAATGTATGCTTGGTGGGGCTCACAAACCATTGTGACAAGCAACGGTATTGAAACAGCAGCAAAAACCCCATTTGACTTTGTAATCATAGGCTTATCATCGATTATCACTATATTTCTAATTGTAAAAGGAAAACAAGTAATGGATAATCTTGAACGTGGAGTTGAAACGGGGCAATAACCGACAATTTGCTAATAATTTCCATGTTAGTTATTATGTACCGTCGGTAATCGAAGTTGCGTGTTGCTGGCCCGAGGTCATTCGGACCGAGGAGGACCAGAGACGGAGTGACAAAAATGTCAGGCATAGCACAAAAACTAGCATCTAACCAAAAACAAGTAGCAATTTCGGAGTTTTTTGAAAAGAATAAACACTTTCTGGGCTTTGATTCACCGGTTAGATCATTGATAACTGCAGTGAAAGAAGCTGTTGATAATTCTCTAGACGCTTGTGAGGAAGCGAGGATTTTACCTTCAATCAAAGTCAAGGTATCTAAAATAGACACAAAAAAGGACATTATCGAGTTGGTTGTAGAAGACAATGGCCCGGGTATTCCACAAAAGAGTATTGAGAAGGTTTTCGGCCAGCTATTGTTTGGTTCTAGATTTCATGCGATTAGACAATCAAGAGGTCAGCAGGGTATTGGAATCACTGGAGTAGTAATGTATAGTCAACTTACTACTGGAAAGCCAACTCATGTAAAATCAAAAATAGCCACTGAATCTACTGCCGCGGTGGTCGATATCGGCCTTGATACAAGGAAAAATAAAGCGACAAAGAGCAATGCAGGTAGAGAGATATGGCTACTTGATGACGGTGAAATGAAAAAACACGGTCTAGAAGTAACCACTCGAATGAAAGCGAAATATCAGAAAGGACGTCAAAGCGTCTGGCAATATCTACGAATGACGAGTATTGTCAATCCTCATGCAGAAATTACTTTCACCGACCCTGAAGGCGAAGTTCACCACTGGCCGAGAGTAACTGAGAGACTACCTGGTAAAGTTGAGTCAATCAAACCCCACCCACATGGAATAGAGTTGGGGCAATTACAGAGAATGCTAACAGAATCTACTGATTCAAGACTATCGGTGTTCTTGCGAACTAATTTCTCCGGCGTATCCACAAGGGCTGCAAAAGAGTTGTGTTCTGCTGCTGAATTAGATGTAAAAGTAAAGCCTAAACAAATGACTCCTGACCAGATACGTGCCTTGCTTGAATCATTCCAAGGCGAGAGAATGTTCAATGGTAAGCCGGTAAAATTACTCAATCCACCTACTAATTGTCTATCGCCGATAGAAGAAATGCTAATCAAAAAAGGTCTGTCAAAGACTATCGATTCAAGGTATGCTATTACAATGACAAGAGCGCCAAATGTTTCTCAAGGCAATCCTTACCAAGTTGAGGTGGGCTTAATTTTTGGAGGTAATATGGCAGCAGATAAACCGGTTGAGGTTCTAAGATTTGCCAATAGGGTTCCATTGATGTATCAACAAGGTGGTTGCCTCTTGACTAAAGCAATTGAATCGGTTGACTGGCGTCAGTACGGACTTGACCAAGCCGGCGGTAAAGGTGTCCCAAAAGGCCCTGCTGCCATCTTGGTGCACTTGGCTAGTACAAATGTACAATTTACCTCTGAAGCTAAAGAAGCGTTAGCAGATAATGCTGAGGTTATGGAAGAGGTAAGAAAGGCAATGCTGGAAATGGGTCGTGGCCTTCGAAAGCACCTTGAAAAGAAGAAGAAGATGGCCAAAACCAAAGAGAAATTTGAGTTAATCAACGATATTCTGCCGGCGATAGCCGCCAAATCCGCACAAATTCTAAACAAACCTGTACCAAATCTTGCTGGCTCGATTACCAAGATAATGTCCGCAGTAATCTGTGAAAGCACCACTGAATGGAACAAAGCAAGCAAGTCTGTCGATGTTGCGATCAAGATTTACAATTACACTGCTCGTTCAAGAGCCTATACTATCCTAGCAACTTGGCCAGAAAAGTCCGGTGGTTCAATGACAAACAATGAACACGGCGGCAGAAAAGAAGCAACCGGGGTCTGGGCTTGGAAATTAGAAACATTACAACCGGGGGAAAATATCACCATTACATATTCCCTAGAGGGGTTAGAAAAAGGCGATTGGACAGAAACTGATGTGTTCTTTAGGGGCAGTCAAGAAATCATAGGCGCAATGAAAATGGATGAGAAATATCTCGAGGAAATTCGCAACCAAGAGAAAATTATGGATGAGTTAAACTCTACTAATAATACTGGAAATCCCGATGAAGGCAATGATAGTGATGATGTGGAGGAAGTTGCCAATAATTCAGAAATAATTTCTGCACCTGTACCTGAACCCGCCGTTAAGCCTCCTTCAGGACAATCAACTCTCTTTGGAGGTGAACAATAATGTCGGCTAGAATGAGTGCTGAAGAAACTAAGAGTGCAATGCAAACAGTAGTTTCAGAGATGTATGATAAAATCGTCAAAGGCGAAGCGCCAACTATGACTCTGCCAGTGAGAACAAAGAACAACATCGGTTTTGACAGAAAACTTGGAGTTTACAAATATGGTAAAAATAAGTCGATAAGAGACGCAACCAGCTTAGGCTCAGCAAAGCAATTGCTAAGAGCACTTCATGTAATTGAGTTCATTGAAGATATGATTGATTCGGGGAAATCATCAACTCTGAGAGAGATGTACTACATCTCAGAAAGTTGGGGACTTGGAAAGTTTGGCAGTCAAAATGAATCAAATAACCTCGCTGAAGATTTAGAAATTGTCACAAAATGTCTAAGAGAAGATTTCAAACTAAGGCCCGAAGAAGATGGTGCTAGAATAATCGGGAATCTAACTCTGCAAGAACGTAATCGACGAGGCGAATGGATGAGAATAAACGCTAGGGATGATGTTGGCGATTCTGGATATGGTGTCCCGTACAATGTCGAATTAGAGAAGATTGAATTTCTCGAACATGATATTAATTTCCTTATGGCAATAGAAACTGGTGGTATGTTCGACAGATTGGTTGAAAATGGCTTTGATGAGGATTACAAATGTGGATTGTTACACTTGAAGGGTCAGCCAGCACGGTCCACTAGAAGAATTATCAAGCGTATGAGTGAAGAATGGGATTTGCCAGTAGTTGTCTTCCTCGACGGAGATCCATGGTCATTCAGAATTTTTGCTTCAATAGCTTATGGTGCGATTAAGACAGCCCATATCTCAGAATATTTGGCAACCCCAAGCGCAACATATCTAGGGATTACTTCTGATGATATCGTTGCCTATGACTTGCCCAGTGATGACCTCTCGAAGAAAGATATTGAGGCACTTAATGCAGAACTATCCGATCCAAGATTCGCTGATTCATGGTGGCAAGATCAAATAAACATGATGTTGGAATTGAACAAAAAGGCTGAGCAGCAATCACTAGCAAAATATGGTTTAGATTTCGTAACAGATACATACTTGCCCGAAAAATTGGCTGAACTTGGTCTCGCATAATCGTACAAGCATTGATGGAGGACTTCAGTCGAGGTGTGTCTATGGCGCAGAACAATACAAACCCATGGCCAATGCGAGTAGCCATACTCGGCCTTGTGTGTTTATTGATTGGTGCTGTGGCTATTTTCTCCAACATGGACCAAATTGATGAAGCTTCCAGTCCAAAAAAAATCAATGAAGTCGCAATAACTGGTGGCGGTGCTGAAACTATCGAATTAAGACAAAGCTGTTATTCTGCAGTGGTTATTTCAGATGACATATCGAATGTTAGCCTCCTAAAGATGAGTGGCTCAGATATAGCCGGTGATGCCATAGATTCCAGTAATTGTAAAACTGACTGGACGCCAATGGATTCTGACGGTAGTAAATTCACGATAATCAAGGAGTGGGACGTATCAGAAAAGGGCGAGTATGTATTAGAGGTCGAATGTGAATCAAATTGTGATAATTCAACCCTCTGGCTAGTCGATGCCACTGGCGCACAGTGGAGGATGTTAGAACAACCAGCACTGGTGTTTGGAGGTGCTGCATGTTGTATTGGTTTGGTAATATTACCGTTAGCGTTTATTCTATACTTGACAAATAAAAATTCTGGCGGACCAAAAGTAATGATGGTTGGAGCGAACGGTCAAGTAATGCCAATAACTGATTTGACTCCTGAAAACATCGCAAAATTACAATCTCAACAAGTAGAGAAAGTTGATAATCCATTTGCGGATACTGGAATTACTGATTCTGAAGAATTTGTCGATGGTCGAGAAGATGTACAAAAAGGAACTCTGTTAACCACTGAGCAAGTCTTTGCGTTAATGAAAGGCGATGTTGATGAAGCACAAAATAGAGTTGCAGATCCGTTTGCCGATTACAATACCATACGCCAACCTGAAACTGAAAAAGTAGTATCGAATACTAAAGAAATCGCTTCTTGGGATGAGGGTGAAAGCCTTACTACAAACCAATCTGAACAAATAAAGAAAACTAGGAGCGGTACAATCGCCAATAATACACCCAAACAATCTGAATCCAAACCCGGTGCATGGAAAGATTGGGATGAAGATTGAGGTGATGTTGTGAAGAAATCTCTCTCAATAGGACTGGTCATTGTCGGGGTTTTGATAATTATTTTTTCTTCACTAGGCATTACTCAAGACTTGAGTGATGCAGAAACTGTTGATGCAATGTTACCGCCATGTACTGTGGAGGATGGGTTACCGTTCGTCGGCGATGATGAAATTACCTGTTATTGGGGGATGTCGGGAGAGATTCTAGAGATTCCAAGTGAAGCAATTGCTGCCGACGTAGATGTTGAGATAATGTGGGAAAAAGCAGGCGTTTGGATAGGTATAGCAGAGGCAAGCGAAGCCAGTAAGTGTGAATTGAAAGGAGATTATTATGAATGCCAAAAAGATTCAATCGACATGATTGCCGGAGGACCTTCTTCTAATGGTAAGATAACTTGGCAGCCTGTCCCAGGAGAATATCGATTTGTTGCTGGTGGAGACGATTCGCAAACCTTACAGCAATTTGATGTCGATTGGAGTTACGAAGCATCTTTGAAGTCCACACTAGCAATCTCATTGCTATTTGCTGGATTTATTTCACTAATCACTGGTGCAGTAATGTGGTACAAAGCAAAGCGCTGATTTGAAAAAGGTTCATCAATTAGTGAACCATAGGTTGAGCAATATGGCTGACATTGACCTCGCACTCAGGCTTTTACAAAACAAAGTTCGCAGACAAATCCTTGAACGATTAGTCAGAGAACCTCACTATCCTATGCAATTAGCAGATTTAATTGGCGTCAGTCAGCAAGCAATCAAAAAACATCTAAAAGAATTGGAAAATGGTAATTTTGTCGCCAAACTGAAAGTTCCCAGTGAAAAGGGTGGCCCTCCTAGGACAATATACACTGTTCAGGAAGCAATTTCAATTCGTATTGACCTTGGTCCCGACTTGTTTAATTGTGAACAAAGAAAATTGCCATCCGGTGGCCCAATGAGGCTTTCTAGTAAGTTACCACTAGCGACACATTCTGTTGCGGAAATGGTCAGTGGTAGAAAAAGAATCTCGGTAAGCGAGGGTGTTGGACACCTTGCAGAACTCAACCAAGTTATCGAACGCCTAGATTCAGAGCGGGATGCCCTGATTTCACTACACCAACATATTCGAAATCGTATTTCTCAAGGCGTGGATAGTGACTTTGAACAATATGAAGAAAGAGCAATGATCCATTCAATAATTGAAGCGCCTGAAAAACGCCTAGATCTTAACTTACTGAGCAAAGAATTGCAATTAGGACAGCGTCAAGTTTCAGAACTATTAGAAGAGGTTAAATCCAAATTACAAAGACAAATCTCTCAAAAGGCTGGCCACGTTATCGCGACGCCAGAAAACTCCGACCTGTACTGGTGGCTAGGCGATTACAAGAAGTAATCAGTCTGTTCAGTCGCCTGATTCCAAGACGCTTACTAGAGATGATTGCTCTGCAATTCGCTTCTTGACTTCTTCTCTTCTAGCTTTACCTACGAAGTAGACTACGCCAAGTAATGATAGAGTCAATACGATGACAATAAACGGTAATGCTGCCTTACCAACAACTTGTCCTGCGACATCGAAGAACGGACTTGGAGATTCAAGTGGCTCTGAAACAGCCATGATGTTGTTACTCTCACTGCCCTCAACAATTTCGTTCATTGGATCAACTACAACATAAACACCCTTGCTACCTGCAACGACTGGATACAATAGGTAAATCTCAATTTCCTTGGCGTCTTCTGAAGCATCAGGTGCTAGTAATGCACCAACTACTTGACGCATGACTACACTATCCTCATCACAACCGTTACGCTTGATATCATTGACTATTGACTGGCTGTTGACATCATCATATTGACACAGAACAATCTCAATATCTGTAGCGTGGGTATTACCAACATTCTGCAGGATTATTCCAATTGGGATTGTTGAGTCAATTTCAGCACTGTATTCTGAAACTATAATGTCTTTAATTACCAAATCTGGTGCTTTTAGGCTCAAAGTTACAATGAACTCATTGCTGTCAAGTTCTTCACCTTGCCAAGACGGGGACGAATCATAATCTCCTCCTTCAGTCATGTCTCCGGCCATTGATACGACCTTTAACCCTACATTACGAGTTGCTAATTTCGCAGTAGTTGAAATCTTAACTACAGCAATCATTTCTACGGTTTGATATGGCGCCAATTTCGGTGCCATGTAGACATCGTCTACCTCGAGGTAAGCACATCTATTTGCGTCTTGCATCTCCTCAACCATTGAATAGTATGCATCTATTTCTACTTGGTTTGCATCTGCCGCTGGCATTGCTTCCTTGATTACAACACACTCTTCATCAACACTCAAATCATTACTGATTTTCTTGATTGTACGCCACTCTACAGACCAGCCACTAAGTGCGCCCATTCCAGGTAATTCGTTCCATACCAGATCGTTCCCTTGAGACTGAGATGTGTGGTTATCCAATGTAGGCCAATCTAGTACGTTACCATTGTTGGTAATGTTAACTGCAAAACTAACAATCTTTCCTGGAGCTGAAACTTTCACTGGATTATCCACTGTTGGATCCATGCTAATTTCCATGTCGTAGAATTCGTTAACATAGACATACAAGAAATCTACATCGCGTTCTCTTGTAATCCTATTTTGCTCGTTCGGATATGCTTCTTCAGACAGAGTCTTGAACTCAACGACATATAATCCTGCCCCAATATCAAACTCTGGTATATTCATCAGCACATCGAATGTTTGATCTGAATCACGGTCTAACTCTTCCAGACTTTCTCTTGGAATTACGATATCCCAATGCCCGGTTCTAACCGGTACGCCAGTAGGGTCAATTACTGTAGTCAAACGGAAATCGAACCTGTCTGGTCCGTTACCGTTATTCGTCGTAGTTACTGGAAGAACTAAATTTTCTCCTGGATTTACCGCTATCGCTGATATTGGGTTTCCGTTTGAATCAGTAACGGATACAATTCTATCTGCCTCTAACTCAATTTGAGAGTCAAGACTGTACTCGTGAATGACGTTAACAGTATATCTTCCAGAGTCGGATACTTTCTGATAACCCTCGAGATTGGCTTGTAGTGTGAAACTCTTTGAGCCGATGCTTGCATCATCTGGCACACATACATTGACTCGAACCATCCATGTTCTGAAGGTCGTTCCTGCATCAAGTTTCCACTCAATTGGCTCACCTAGTGTCGCATCAGCGCCGCCTGGAGTTTGTGAGAAATCAATGTCTAGAACCCAGTTGGACTGACGCCATGTTGCTTCGTCTATGTCATCTGGTTGAGCTTCAGGCGCTCCAGGTGTGCTGAAGATAAGGTTGCCCGACTCGAAATTCTTGGTGACATCTTGCTCAAAGGTATGACAATCGCCAGCCATTACTTCGACTTCTCTTTCGTCGGCCAGTAACTCTTCAAACACTATGTTTCCTTCCGATTGTATGGACACGAATATTCCCAATTCTAGAATATCGTAAGTCCCCTTGTCTACAGATTTAATCGGTTCACCCTCAGACCAACCTTTTAGATAAATTACGAAGGCTCCGGGATCTTCAGTTGATGGCACTTTAACGGTCAGTATCTTAGTTGTTGATTTACCAGGGTCAAGCTCCACTCTCAGTGGGAAGGTTATCTCCCAACCAAATGGCAATAGCCACTCCTGTTGCCCTTCTAGGGTATTGGGGTCCCAGAATAAGAAACTGTCTTGGACGTTGCCAGTATTGGTAATTGTAATCGAGAAGGTTGCTTGACTACCTTGCTCTATATCTTGGACGCTGAGTGATGTATCCAAACTTATTCCGTGAACTACATCCATCAAAGTTAACGTGGTTAGGTCTGACCTAATTGCTGGGTCTTTGTATGACTTGGCAGTTACGACAATTTGCGCAAGCTCATCCTCATTTGCTTGATAGATTGTTGGGGCTTGTACTCTCAAGTAGAAATTGATAAATTCTCCACCTTTGAGATAAATCGGAGTTGTTGGGGTAATTTGTGTTTGGTTTTCAGAGAAGAAGATTTGTGCTGTCCAGTTTTGTGGCACACCGGTAACATTTAGTCCGTATGTATCAGCAACTAAGTCGATGTCTCCTGGTGTTGAGTTGTTCATTGTCAAATTGTACAGGGTCTGCTCGCCAGGTTCAATCACGTGATAGAAGGTTTCTCCAAGTTCTAATTCAACATCAACCTGACCGGTGAGAACGTGAGAATAACATATTGTGAACGCACCATTTTGTTCATCGTTACACTTGTTACGGTCAGACCATCCAACGTGGGCACCACTGCCCAAATCATTGGCAAATGCAGGAGGCATACCAATTTCTGGTCTACCGCCAGTATCTGTACCAAGTTTGTTACTTGCCCAGCTGGTGATTGAAACTATTTCCCATGGATCAAGGGCGAATTCACCCAATCCTGTCAGGTCTGTTTGGTTTAGCCGAGTGTATTGGATTTCTTCACCAGCAGTGACGTTGGCGGAATCTACCCAGGCGATGTGTACATTGTTTTGCTCATCAGTCAGCAAGGCCGGGAAGATAGAATGTCCGGACCAAGGTCGATTAGGTGTTAAACCTCCGAGTCCTTCGACATTCGATATTGCAGTGTCTTGTATTTTCTTGATTGCATAAGTGGACAGTCCTTCTTCTGCACCGTCGAACGCTCCAGCACCCTGCAGTCTTAGCTTAGTATAGTAGACCTCATAGTTTGCTGACTTTTCAAACCCATAATCTCTAGCATCCATCCAAGCAATGTGGGTGTTACCTTGCATATCAACACCGATAGATGGGTGGAAAGAATATGCATCATCTATTGTAACACGTGTATCATTTACTACAACCAAATGACCTGTTTCACCAGGGCCAGTATCTTCGACATAACCGCCGTTAGCGACTGTGTGTCCTGATGCGCCAGGGGTCCATGAAGGGTCATTTTCCATTTTAGCATAAGGATCTAACACTGTCATGTAAATTTCACGAGAATTGTTGGTTGCGACATAAACCATTGCCTCTACTAGAAGTGCCATAGCGCCTGCGCCGCCGCTTCCGGATGGGAACTCGTATGCTTGTCCACCTGCGTTGACATTGCTAGGATTATTTGCTGGGTCTGCGCCCGGACAATTTCTTGGTTGAGTGGATACAACACCGTTAGGACATTTTGCTAAGTCTAAGAAATGTGATTGGATGTTTCCTGCTCCACCATATCCTTGGCCGTATAGACCGATTGGGATAACTCCGGCTCTAACACAACTGTCGTGAGCCTCGTTTATTGAACTGATATCATCAGCTTGCTGTGATGGGTCGCCGTCTTTTGGCCCTTCATCAGAGACAGGAAGTACTATTTTTGTTGCATTTGGATTCCATCTATGGTTTGCCCCACCAATCAGTGGTGTGCCTGGAACATTGTCATTAGCATCTCTCCATGACAAACAAGCCCAGTTAGTACCTGGACCCCAGTCTTCACCAGAGTTTCCAGAGTACGGGTTGCCGTTGTATACTGTTGTAGAGAGTGTTCTGATACCCCCGGAATCGTCCCCATCACCTAATGGGGTTGTCCGTGGTCCTGCATTTTGATTATATCCTGCACAATCTCCGCTATCAGCAGCTGATGGTAGGCCAAAACCGCCATCAAGGCCGTAGATTGTCTCATAAACAGTCATATTAGCGACTTCGAGAAGTGGTTTAATTCCTTCAAACGCTGAGCCATCTGAGAAAGTTCCACCGTAAATTACCGTACATACATCGGCCCATTCAGAATACATCGACCCTGATGTATCAATTACGAACACCAATTCTACCTTACCACCACGAGTATCATCCCATGCGATTTGTACTTGATCGTTAGCGTCAACAACGATATCTGGATGGCCTTTGTGACCAATAATTGGGGTTAGTAGAGTATCATCAAATAGAGTGATTACATCTTGAGTAACGAAATCTGGTTCGATCATTGAATAGTATATTTGTGGTTGATTGAAGAATTTTTCTAGTTCATCGTATTCGTCTTCCCAAGCAATGTGAACATTGCCTTGTGAATCGATATCCAAGGATGGCCAATCACGGTCCTGAGCGCGTTGTGAAATCACAGTATCATCGATACCGGTAATGGCACCATCTGTTGAAGACTGACCGTTAAATGGCTGAATCTTGTACGGGCTTAAAGCTGTGTACATGATTTTGTGAGTTCCTGACTTGTCTGTCCAAACAATGTGAATATTATCATCTTCGTCAACTGCTGCATCTGGATGCCAAACCTTGTGGATACCAGGGTTAGTGATTTGTGTCGCATCAATTAGAACTTCCCCATTGCTTGCCAACATTGAGTAATAGAGGTGCAAGCTATTTCGTGCCCAAATTATGTGGACATTCCCTTGGCTGTCACCAACTATTGCGGTTTGAGTATCGGATGCTGAACCGCCATCAACAATTTGTTGCGGCTCGGTAATAACCACGGTATTTGCTTCGGCATAATCTGTTGCAACGACCATTCCGGACAATACAGATAACAGCATTATTGATACTAAACTCACAGATTTGAATGTTTGACTCATAGACAATTCCCTCTTACGACACATTAACCATGTTTTCATGGTACTTAACTGCGACCCTTTCAGGTCATATTTTACCTATATGGTCAAGCCCATTCTGATGGGTCAAAACTTGTCCCAAAAGACATCTTTTCATCGAATTCAACTTCGATGCTCTCCTGCTCATTGGATTTTGATTTAGGTGGTTCAATATTAGCAGGATTTTGATTTTGCCAATCATCAACCGGACCGGGTTTTCCAACTCCCGGGCCATATGAGTACTTGATTTCGTGAATGATGCCAAGTTTTGCTAACCAAAGTCTTCGAAGAGAGTGCATAAACTCATTTTTTGATACGCCATCGAACCAAATCGGCAAACTGACATTGAAAGCTTGCAGTGGACCCGGCTTTTTGTTGCCCTGGTGCCCCATGTGGATCCCCCAGTCCACCGATGAACTAATCAGTTGTAATCTGGCCTCATGTATCCACTCAGCCCATCCATCTTTGTCGTCTTTCATGTGATTCCTCATCTCGTCTTGTTGGCCTTTATCGACTCGAGTCATACTCGAGATAGCAACGAGATCTCGATTTTTCGGCACTACTACGGCAAACATGTGGCCTTGCTTTCCTTGCGGGTATTTGATTAGAAAATGTGCGTGTGCTCTTGGGTCATTTTGTTCTTTGACAAACAATCTTTCCTCATCAAGCCATTTTCTGACCAAAGATACCGTTTCACTTGGTGTCACGTTAACCCCGAATCACTCATCCCGTTTGAATGAAACCCAAGATTTACTTTCAACCAGACAAATCCTGCTTCAGTTGAATTATGATTTTGAACAATTCTTCCTTGTCTTTATTGGGCATTCGTAATTTACGAATATAGCCTCTGAGATCAACATAATCGTCCCACACCACTGAGAATAAGCGTCCGGTAAAAAGTGAAAGTGGGAACATTGCTAACCACAACATAAAGACCGAAAAAATGGTACTAAATTGAGAGGGTCCGAAAAGCTCCGTCCAATTCACGCCGATGATATCCTCAATAGCACCGGTTTGCCAATATAGTAAACCGACGATTAGTGTTGATGAAATTGGCCAGATAATTATTGAGCCAAACATTGCTGCTAAAAATTGGTAAGATGTTCTAGCATCAATGCCCTCATCGGTGGAATCTCCCAACACTCGACCAAGTATCATTTGCGGCAATAGTGAAATCAAAAATATTGGTAGCAGTAAAGCAAATAATCCAATTCTGATGGACGCAAATGGTAACTTGTTCAATTTTGGTCTAGCCAAATTCGTAGCATTGTAATTCAAATCTCTTCCATCTAGCCTATTTCGATGAAGTAACTCTGCGGCTTGTTCTGATTTAGCAATCAAAGGATTGGTGATTTTTTCAGGTTGTAAGTCATCGACGTCTGTAGAGTTAGATTCAATGCTGTATTTGTCCCTCAAATTTCTCGCATGTTCTACCTCTTCGCGCCATGAATTTGGCGGATTATTTTCTATCCTTCCTTTGATATGGCCGAGCAGTAATAATCCCCTGTACTCTTCCCAAGAATAGGCATTTGGGCTCAGTGGCACCAAATCTTCTCGTAATTTATCTCGCAGCTTAAACACTGATTCTGCTGGTGGCTCTGACCAAGTTCCGGTAGCGACTGCATCTACAAGGTTTTGTGGTACATCGCTATCTTCAACCTGTATTGGCTCGCCATATTCGACCCACACATCAGTACGGAAATACTCCCTAGTTCTAAAGTGAAGCCCCATAGGAATTAACACGGGCAATTCCTTGCCCGATGCTTTTGCCAACGCACTAGCGGCGAGAACTGTGCGCATTGGACCAGTCCTAAACCTCAGCATGTAGGAGTTGTTATGACTGGTTCCCTCGGGAAATAAAACGCACCCGTAACCATGTGAGATACCTGATGCAAGAGTCATTAAAGAACGCCCATTTAGAAAACTAGCCTCTTCTTCTGTGCATCCACCACGCAGTAATTCTGCCTTTCTAACCACTGGTTGAACAGCCATCTTTCGAGTCCACCAGCCCAATATTGGGCGCGTCACTAAGTCATGCCTTGCACCTAATACAAAGTATTCAGGATGATTCAATGTTATTTGCAGTGCATCTAATATTCCGTTTGTATGCCAAGCACAGCATAGAGAACCACGGTCTCTAGGTATCTTTTCCATTCCTGAAGCCTCTATTGAACGATATTGTACTTTGCTGATTCGGTGACAAATCCAATAGATAACTTTGGTCCAAAAATAAGAACCTGGAGTTTCTCCTTCATAAGTCGGTAAAGGAGTTCCAAGTAGCATGTCCATCTTCATATTCTTAGCTGATTTAGATAAATATGGTAAGACCTCTCCTCTATGGTCAAGTATCCCATCATTCATGGCCTCTGGATCCGGATGTTTCACAAAACCACCTCCCTAAGCTTTCCAGCGATGTTAGATAGGTGCTCATGGTCTATCTCTCCGTTATGTTTGGTACTGGGCCACATTGCCATCAGAGTTAGTCCTCCATCACCCAAGGTACGTGGAATTACGTGAACATGCACGTGGGGCACTTCCTGTCCAGCAAGGGGCCCATCATGGATGCAAACTGTGAAGTCGGTGGTGTCAAACACTTTCGACAGCCTGTCTTGAACTTGTTTGACGCCAATAAACAGATTGGCTATTTCCACATCAGTTAGTTGCCCAAGATTACCAACCTGTTTGTAGGGAATAACCAGTGTATGGCCATCTCGACGTGGAAAGATGTCAAGGAATGCATACCAATCATCGCCATTAGCGACCTTGTGTGATGGTATCTCCCCAGCAATGATTTTGCTGAATAATGTCTGGTCGCTCATGACCTTGGCTAGAGCATTCAAGTTATTGTCTTTCACTGAGGTGTGAGTATCCAGTTATCCTTCTGGCCTTTTCTCACTGCAAGTGTACCTACATTTGCATCATTGTCAACTGTAATGTGGTGAATTAACTCTGGATTTTCTTCTAAAAAGTCACTTCTTTGATGCACTCCTCTAGACTCATTACGAGCGAGCGAAGCCCTAATGGAAGCCGTGAGCAATCGAATTCCGGCTTGGATTCTCATTAAACCTGCATAATTGGTATTAGCAATCAAGGATTGTTGATCAAGATGTATTGCTTCTGCTGACATTTCAGCCTGCTCTAATTCTTGTAACAATCCAGAAAGTTCATCCGAACTGTTTGGAGATGAGGTAAATTTAGCACCGATTGAAAGTAACTTTGTATCCAATGCGCCGACTCTTTGAACGGTATCTATTGCTTCTTCAGAAAACTTGGCGGAAAAATTTGCTTCGCATGATTCCAATGACGAAAGTAAATTTTCTGTATTGGAAAATGATTGCCCTTTCACCCATTCTGAGGCATGACTACCTGAGCTACTACCGCCAGATAAAGCATCTAGCAATCGATTACCTGGCAAAGCACCTGCTCCGTTTAGACCTGAACATGCTGCATCTCCTGCAGCATACAAACCGGTAAACCAACGAGACCAACTGCCGATGACTGCTCTACCGCACTCATCCGTTGCTATGCCTCCAAGGGTTTGGTTTACTCTATTTTCCAAACCGACTGTGTACTTGTTCATGTCCACGCCTGTTGAACTCTTAACTGTTCTAAATGCAGATTGCCACCAAACTTTGTCATCACCCATATCTCGGCCATCGATGACTGCTCCCGATGACTGTGCAGTTGCATCACATAACTGAACTAAATTCTCTGCAGAGATGGTGTTGCCAGATGTATCGCAGAGATTTGCTCCATAGCCCAACATATTTGACGAAAGAACTAGTTTACTATTGGTCACTCCAAAAGGTGTTTTGCTGATAAATTCCATGTCCCTAAGCGGTATGCCGGATTGGAGAGCCAAATCCATCCCAAAGCCAATGCCAGTGCCGTTGAATATTCCTTCAAACCCGCCATCTGCGACAATTACTGCCTTGGTTTGAATTGCGACAAACCTGCCGTTTACCATATCCAAGGTGATTACTCCGTCCACTTTTTGTTTAGTACTGACCAACATTACAGGTAGTTGGTCCCCCCTTCTGACGACTCCATACTTCATGCACTGTTCTTCAAGAACTTGTTGTACATCTCTTACTGATGCATCGCCGGCATCGACTATTCTTGGGCTTGAATGACCGATTCCTTTCTTTGTCATTGGTAGCCCTTTAGCATCCCTGCTGAACACGACACCAGCTTTCTCTAAGTGATTCATTTCGTCGATTGCCATGTTGGTTTTTTCAGTAACGATATCTTGGTCACAAAGAAAATACCCTGATTTGATGGTATCTTCACGATGACCTCTGTTGTTCATTTCTTGGATTGGCGCAGCTAGCCCTTCTAGTGCGACTGTTCCTCCGTTACCCAATGCAGAGGCTGAAATTAGCAGAGTTTTAGCACCGTTTTTTGCTGATACTGCAGCAGAGCGCAATGCTGCGGGGCCATCGCCAATAACAAGTATGTCCCATGCTTCCATTGTAAGTCACCCGACAGAACTGGCGAAGGGTGAGGGGGAAATAAGCCAACCGCATACAAACACTTTCTTGACAAACCCATCACGAGGTGAGTGGAATGTCCATTTCACCGATTTCACGTGCCCTTTCAAGTCGCAGCATGCGCTTTCTAAGTGCATTGGAGGTTTTTCTGCTGACCTCAGTTGTCAATACCTTGGATTCCAATACAATTCCAGATTCATCTCTTAGTACGACCTGTATGTTCGATTGGCCATAGAAATCCCGATTCCATGCAATGTTCATCCACAATACTACACCCTTGTGCAAATATCTAGGAATCCAGTCTAGGCAATCCTCATCATTTGTCGCTGATAATCTCAGAGCATTGCGAGGAGGAGGACAAGCATCTAACTCAAAACGATGAGTTCTAGTTTCAGGTTCACCATTAGGAACCAACACCTCAACTGTGACATTGCGTTTCTCAAAGGTTTGATTGTTCAACACAATGAACAGGTTTGTTGCACCACCTACGCACAAATCATCAAGTGCTACATCCATCCGCCATTTGGCTCTTGAAATTTCAGGTTTGCCACTCAACAAATCTATCTGTAATCTATCTAGCAGATTGAATGCGCTTGGCTGCCAAGCTTTTGCGTGAGAAATTAGTCTTTGCAGTGTGCGCCAGTTGAAATCGCTATCTTGATCATAAAGGATTGACTTCAACTTGCCTTTTATGATGAATGTCGAAAATTCCTTTCTTACATCAGCATCGCTTACTTCCTCTAAGTCGTGGAGGTATAGCAGGTATAGGAGCCTCTCTAAGGCCTGTTTTTGATCATTGCCCGGCATAAGCGAATCATGCAAATTTGACTTCCAATTATTCCACTCTAATGCTAAATCTGGGTCTAAGTGGGCCGACAGCAAATCACTCAAGATACTACCCAATTGGGTTTGGTGATGGGTTGGTGCATGGAACACTAAATTTGGAAATCTATCGCCTAATTGTTTGACGTTTAAATTGGTATACTGGGCGTGAAATGTGTAAATAAATCCGGTGCTCGCTGAGACTAATAACGCTAAATTCCACGCGACCGAGCCAGCCTTAGTCGCAGTAGCCAACAGTATCATTGAAAATGCAATACTAACCAACACAGTACTGATAAGGTTTGAACGGCGGTGATCTCTCAAGCCATCGATTATTCGATCAATCCCTGGTTGTACTCTTAGTGTGTGCCTGACTCCGTCTGTAAGGCCACCTTGTTCCCGAAGAGACAGTTTTGCTTGCATTGCATGCCATGCTGATTCAACCGCAATTATGTTCGGTATAACTGCTAATAAAACAGGCAATGGAAATAGAATAATCAACCAATTTTTTTCTGAAATTTGTTCTGGGAATAATATACCGAGCATGGCAGTGAATGATAACAATAAACCGACAATAGAGCGCCAATAAATAAGCATCCAATTTCTTGCAATATTGCCGAATAACTTTCTCCTAGTCTCTAAGTGGTTCCACTGTATTCGGGTCTTTTCCAATGGATCTTCAATTCTTTCAAAACCGTGGCCGTATGGATCTGGCAATTCCAACGCCGAATCCGGGGTTTTGCGATTGTTACGAGCCATCGTATCATGACAACCAATGGGTCCCTCTTTTTACTCATTGCCCAAATTTGCCCTTCTTTGAGTACATTGAGCGGGCGCGGCAGGATTCGAACCCGCGATCTTCGGCTTAGGAGGCCGACGCATTATCCAGCTGTGCTACGCGCCCAACCTTGCCAACGCCCTTGTTTTCAAGAGTATTCCTATTCGCTCAAGCCGCAGAATGTTTAGCAACATCGAGAAGGAATCTTTCCAATTCGATTCTTGGTTGAGAGGTTCTAAACACTGAAACCTCACACCTTGCCAAACTTATCATTACTTTAGATAGCAGTACATCATCCAAATTCATTCTACCTTCGGTTAGAAGTTTGTGAAATTGATTGACAATGTCTTCAGCTTCAAAGTTCTGCTTTTCCATTAATTGATCCAATAACCCCATTGCGCCTTTCAATGTTCTTACATTACGGCCATTGGTTTTCTCCCACCGCCAATCGTGTACTCGGCCACGCATAGCCTCTTCAAGCACTTGTTGAATTTCTCTGACTTTTATTGATGAAATTAGGCTCTGTAGATTCTTTCGATTACCCAGCAAATCTCTCTTGCTCATTATTTCAAGAATAAAAATCGCTTTCCGAATATTTCCTTCGCTTACATGTGCGATATCACCGATAACTCCGCGTGCTGGTTCAAGTCCTTCTTGCTGAGATATTAATGTCAAGTGATTCTCGATTACAGGTCTATCATAACGGGAGAGGCGTACATGTTGTACTCTGCTTCGTAACGCCTCAATTAATCTCGAAGGAGTTGTTGTGGTGAAGATAAATCGCGAGGTTAAACTGCTTTGCTCCATCATACGTCTCAAGTATGCTTGCCGAAGATTCCCAAGATAATCGGCATCTTCGATGACAATAATCCTTGATAGCTTAATCCGCCCATCTGAATTACTGTTGAAGGTTTCTTGCCCGCTGGGCGGGCCAGGGTCGTTCGGTACTTCTGCAAGTGAATCGGTGAAGATATCAAGGCTGGTAAGGCCTGCTAAACTATTGCTCGAACCGCTTGGTCTGATGAATTCTTCAAAAATTTTCATTGCACCTGGCATTCTTGACAGATCTTTTGCATTCAAGGTATGAGTTGTCGATTGCCAGCCTGGCCCTAGTAACTGCCTAGCAATCATTCGCATTACGGCTGTTTTTCCAACACCGCTTGGTCCTGAAAGTAAGAGGTGGGGTGGATTTGTACCGGTCGATGCAGTACTAAGTGTATCTTTTATCGCATCCGGAACCAATAGATGTTCGAATCTCGTCGGGGCTTTAGACTCTAACCACGACGTCATGAAACCACAAAATAAACGGCGGTTTTTGAACTATCCGAGGACTATTCAGCCTTCAATTTCTTTGTACCGGTTCTTCTGAGTTTCATGAACACTCGTGAACCACAAGCCTTGCAGCTTATTCCATTACGCTCTCTGTGGAACGATTCAATGCTTCCACATGTGGCACATTTGTAATCGATTAGTTCAACCATAATTCTTCCCTCAACCTATCCGAATAGCCTTCCTTTCTTAATCTGTTTGTCGCGCTAGTACATCTTCATTGCTTCGAAATAACGCTATTGGCGCCCGCTCCGGGAATTGAACCCGGGTCGCAGGAATGACAATCCTGCATGATAACCTCTACACCAAGCGGGCGTGTTCACTCCCTCCGGAGCGCAACCGCTATTTAAGCCGCGCCATGTGGCTTGACAAGGGAGTAATACCATGGCGAAGAAGAAAACCTCGGCTGAATTGGCCAAAGAACAATCTGAAATTGCCAAGGTAGAAGGTATGCTGGGCGATGCTTTTGGTAGCCTCGGTGGCCTAGAACAAACTACTCAAGAAGAGGTTAATGAGCCAATTCCAGAGCGTTCTAGCGAAGAAGTTGGTGCTGTCACCGAATCAACTGAGGAATCTGATAGCGAGGATTCTGTCGTAGATAATCAGCCCGCAGATGATGTGGTAAGCCTTTCACCAACTGGGCCACCCAGTGGGCCACCCAGTGGACCGCCTTCCGGACCGCCAAGTGGCCCTCCTATGTCTCCACCAGTTGAATCGCCAGATGATGTGCCAAGCCAGCCATCCAGTCCGCCATCGGGACCGCCCTCCGGACCACCAAGTGG
>WTIT01000145.1 GCA_011526375.1 Methanobacteriota archaeon | reverse complement strand
TCAGTTGAAACAACAGACAATAATGGAGATAACATTATTGGAGGTGATGACCTTTTGGAGTATACCATCAAGGTGACAAACACAGGTAATGTTACACTCACTGACCTTACTATAACCGACACCTTTACTGATGGAGCTACGCCAGCGAATAACCTATTATTCGATGATAATACAGTAATCCCTCAGCTGACTGGATCAACAGATAACACTTCTAATAGTACAACATTAAACGTCGGTGAGACAAAAACCTATACAGCTACATACACTGTTGAAGAATCAGCAGCAGCAACAGGCAGTATTGAAAATCAAGTATTTGTTCAGGCAAGAAGTCCGGAAAGCGCCACACTTGATGTAAATGACCTAAGTGATGATCCTTCTACAGAAACAGCAGCTGATGATAAAACAATCGTATCAACAGAATTCATATCGGACATTAAAGCAACCAAAACATATTCGGTAAGTAAAAACCCACCAGGTGCAGGAGATCAGGTTACTTATACGGTAACAGTCGAAAATACGGGGAACACGGTCTTAGACTCCTTGGTCATCAACGACACCTTTAAAAATGGTGACGCAATTGTACTCTATTTTGATAACGATACAGATCCAACAAACGATCTGATTTATGTCAGTTCATCAATTAATGATGCAACGATTATTGACGATGTAGCAGATCAAGGTGTATTATTAGTCGGTGAGGTAGAAACCTACACTGTGGTCAATAGCTATACGATAACAGCTGCCGATGAGGAGTCTGGTAGATTGATTAATACGGTTACCGTAACTGCAAAGAACTCAGAGGGAGAAGTTGTTGAAGATGTGAGTGACAATGGAATTCCTGGAGACGGAAATGAAGAAGATGATGAAACAATCATCAATTTTGCACCAAATCCAGAGTTAAGGGTCACCAAAGTAGACTCCATCTCAGATGATGTTAACCCGAATGGGAATGGACCAGAACAAGGAGACACCATTTTATATACGATTACCATTGAAAACACAGGTAATGTCACCCTTTCAGGGGTTACTCCAACAGATGAAATAAGGGACGGTGATGGCGTGTTGATTGATGGAAACTTGGCACTGCAACATGATGGTAATTATATCGGAGAGAATGACGATCCAGGGCCATCATCAGTGGGTATATTAATTAGTGGTGAACGTGCAGTTTATACCGCTGAATATATAATCACTCAAGAAGTAGAAGAAACAGGATTTGTGTCAAATGTTGTTACCGTTACTGCCAATGGACCTGATGATGTAGGAAGCATCACAGCAGTGAGTGATGACCCTGACACGGAAGAAGAGGGAGATCCAACGGTTACACAAATGCATGCCAGTCCGAACATGACAGTTGTTAAAACCGCATCGGTGGTTGATGGAGATGATCAAACGATCTTGGCTGGAGACCTTATCCAATTTAACATCACAATCACAAACACGGGTAATGTTGATCTTATTGATTTAACATTAGAAGACACATTAAAAGATGGTTCTGGCGGTACGATTTTAACTGATGGCTCAGCATTGCTGCCAACTTTATTCTCTGGTTCTGATCAAGATTCTCCAAGAGGCACATTAAAGGTTGGGGAAACGGCAACATACCTAGCGTATTATCTCATATCACCAGAAGTTGCTAGTACAGGCTCGATTCATAATCAAGTGTTAGCCAAAGCAAAAATACCTGGAACTACTTCTGGATTTGATGTTGAAGTACTGTCGGATGATGGAATTGTTGAGACCCCAACAGATAATACAACCACAGATGTTTATATTACCGCTGACCCATCCATAGAGGTGACCAAAGAATACACTTATACGGATAACAATAGTGATGGTAAGATTGGACAAGGCGATACAATAAATTATGAGATTACTATAGCAAACACGGGTAATGTTAAATTGATTAACCTCGCTGTTCTTGATACAATCGTTGACAATAATAACAATCCGCTTTCGTTGACATTGAATGCAGATGGGGATAGCTTAATCTTATCCTCTGGTTATGAAAATGATGAATTAAATAGTGGGGCATTTGCTGTCTATACAGCAACTTATGTAATTGAAGAATCTGCAGCCAATTCAGGGGCGATTATCAACCAAGCATTTGTTACGGCTCAAACCGCTCAAGGTCAGTCTGTAGCGGACACCTCAGACAATGGTGACGATACCGATGGTAACGAAGTAGACGACCCAACCATTACGCCAATTGATGCCAACCCTGGCATTGAAGTCATCAAAACAGCTGATATCACTAGTAATGCAGTAGTCAACGACACAATTAACTATACGATTACAGTTAAAAATATAGGAAATGTCAACCTGACATTTGACCCAACTGAAGATATTTTTGATAAGCTAACAGACGGAAACAACGAAGACTTAGATTACACAACATATCTAACAACAAGTGACGATTTGAGTTCTATTGCTCCTGGTGAAACCGTCACTTTCACAGCAAGCTTTATAGTGTCGACTGAAGCTTCAATTTCAGGAAGAGTTGAAAATCGAGTAACGGTATTTGCTCATACCCTTGATGGACTTAATACGGTATTCGATATTTCAGATGATGGCGATACAGGGGATGGAGATACTGGAGAAGATCCAACAATTACAACCATGTTAGCTGATCCTAGGATTGAAGTGATTAAAACCCAAGAAATTATTGATGATGGTGATGGGGTTATTGGTGGATTAAGTGATTTGGTGAAATACACCATTACAGTTGAAAACACAGGTAATGTTGATATCACTAACCTCGCGGTGACTGATGTACTTTCCTCAATTGATCTAAATGATACAATTTATGATTCTTCCTCACCAACTGATGATGTATTCTTTGATGGCCCATATTTCATAGGATCTGAAAAAGGTGCTTCAGTTGGAGATCTCGTCATCGGGGATACCGCAACATACCTTGCATTTTATCGAATCACGCAAGAAGATGTCGACGGTGGTGGAATCTCAAACACTGCTAAAGCAACTGGAACAAGTTCAGAAGGCAATGTTGAAGACGATTCTGATGGAGATACAGACCAGGTGGATGGAGATGGTGATGGGGACTTTGAAAATGACCCAACAGTGTTGCCAATAACTCCTGACCCTGGCATTGAGATCACTAAAAAAGCTGAAGTCACTATAGATGATGATGGAGAAGTTGGGGTTGGAGATACGATTACCTATACCATCGAAGTGACAAACACGGGTAATGTAACACTTACCGATGTGTTTGTCGAAGATAATATGACAGCTGGTGATGAAGTTACTGTCTTAGACTTGACGACTCCAATTACTCCAGCGGACTCACTTACGATTCATGTCGGAGAGACAAAATCCTACACGGCAAAATATGAAATCAGTCAAGCTGCAGCAGACAGCGGAAGAATTATCAATACGGCAACTGTTACGGGAACAACTCCTTCTGGAGACGAAATTCAGGATGATAGTGACGACCCAACTACAACGGCTGAAAACGATCCGACTGTTGTAACCATACAGCCAGAGCCCTTACTAGAAATTACAAAAGAGGCAGTAGTCGACGATGGGGATGATAATGTATTAGGAGTAGGAGATACAATTACTTACAATATAAGAGTAAAGAATACAGGAAATACTATCCTTACCAATGTGTCCATATTGGATACCCTGACAACATTACAAGGGTTGAGCTTATCACTCGATAGTATTCCACAATTCGTTGAATCTTATAAAAATGGGGCAATATTCGCTTCCACATCTTTCCCAACTACACCTACCTTACAAGTAGGTGAAGAGGTTGAGTTTGCAACCACATACACCATTGCTCTACCAGCGGTTAATGCAGGTGGCGTTTCGAATACAGTTACTGTTACTGCTTTTGATCCTGAAAGCAATCAAATTGAAAAAACAATCAGTGAAGCAGTTGTAAATGAAATTACCCAAACCCCAGAACTGACTGTTATTAAAGAATACCAGATTGTTCATCAACCAGGCACAGACTCTGAGGTGTCTTCTGGGGATACAATTGTATACACGATAACAGTAGAGAACACTGGAAATGTAACGATTACCAATATTACCTTAACTGACGAACTCACCGATGGATTAGGAAACCAATTAAACTTTACTTCTGGGGGACCAGCTGTTTGGGAATCATTTGACTTGGATCCTAATAAATCAACAACATTAACTGCTAGTTACTCGATTACCCAATCGGTATCTGATAGTGGAAAAGTTTCAAATACTGCTACTGCAACAGGTACAACTCCTACTGGAGGAACTGTTGAGGATGTTTCTGACGATGGTGATACGAGTTCAGGTGATACGGAATCTGATCCAACCATTGTTGATATCGACCTTAGTCCATCGATAAGTATCGAAAAGACATCGGATGAGCCATCAGATG
>WTIT01000009.1 GCA_011526375.1 Methanobacteriota archaeon | reverse complement strand
GAGAAACTGCTGGGGTGGAAAACTGACTCAGAATTAGTGGGAGTATTTTCAGGACAACCAAATAGTGAAAGTCCAAAAATAGCCTTTCTATTCACAGGTCAAGGTTCCCAGTATATAAATATGGGCCAACAACTATATGAACAAGCACCAACCTTCCGTCAAGCTTTAGAGCAATGTGACCAAATTCTTCAACCCTATCTGGAAACATCTATATTAGAAATCATCTACCCTAAAGATGAACAAAAGTCAAGTCTAGTTGACCAAACAGCTTACACCCAACCTGCCATATTTGCCCTAGAATACGCCCTCTTTAAATTATGGGATTCATGGGGAATCAAACCGAATGTAGTTATGGGTCACAGTGTAGGAGAATATGTAGCAGCTTGCATTGCCGGAGTATTTAGCCTAGAAGATGGTCTCAAACTAATAGCCATGCGAGGAAAGTTGATGCAAAAGTTACCCTCTGGTGGTGAGATGGTATCGGTAATGGCATCAGAATCTCAGGTAAAAGAGGCCATAAAAGAATATACTTCCCAAGTAACAATAGCAGCAGTTAACGGACCAGAAAGTATAGTAATTTCTGGTGAGAGTGGAGCTATAGCAACTATTTGTGATATATTAAAAAGCATGGGAATTAAGACCAAAAAATTACAGGTGTCCCATGCCTTCCACTCCCCATTAATGGAACCAATGTTAACAGAATTTGAAGCAGTGGCCAAACAGCTCACCTATAATGAACCAAAAATACCACTAATATCAAATGTTACAGGTACTGAAGTAGGTGCAGAAATAACAATGGCTGAATATTGGGTAGGCCATGTGCGTCAACCAGTAAGATTTGCTACTAGTATGAAAACTCTGGAAGAGCAAGGATATGAAACCTTCCTGGAAATAGGAGCCAAACCAATATTGTTAGGAATGGGAAGGCAATGTGTAACAGAAGACGTGGGAGAATGGTTGCCATCATTACGTCCAGGAGTGGATGAATGGCAACAAATGTTATCGAGCTTAGGACAATTATATGTAAAAGGAGTCAAAATAGATTGGTCAGGGTTTGACTCCGACTATAGTCGTCAGAAAGTAGCATTGCCCACATATCCATTCCAACGGGAACGTTATTGGGTAGAAACCAACAACAACTTCTGGCCTCAACGGCAATTTTCCCAAGGGGAAAACCTCCATCCCCTATTAGGTCAAAAGCTAAATTGTGCAGGGGAACAACAAATATTTGCATCACAAATAGGAGAAAACTCACCCAACTATCTGAAGGACCACCGAGTATTTAATCAAGCACTATTTCCCACAACAGGCTACCTAGAAATAGCAATAGCAGCAGGAAATCACCAATTAAAAACATCCCAGATAGTAATAGAAGACCTAACCATAACTAGAGGATGGATACTACCAACAGGAGAATTGACAAATGCCCAAACCATACCCACCCCAACAGATAACCAAAACTATAAGTTTCAAATATTTTCTCAACCAGAACAAAAGGAGTGGAGACTCCACACCACAGGAAAAATCAGAAAAGAGTTAGCCCCCCCTACTCAGACAAAAATTGACCTAGAAAAATACAAAAATGAATGTAATCAAACAATAGAAGTCAAACAACATTATCAAAAATGTCAACAAGTAGGGATAGACTACGGGAATACCTTCCAAGGAATTCAAGAATTGTGGTCAGGTTCAAACCAAGCATTAGGTTATATCAAACTCCCCGAAGAATTGATAACACAAACAAACGACTATAATTTCCATCCAGCACTATTAGATGCAGCCTTGCAAGTAATGTCTCATGCACTGCCAGAAACGGATAATGACAAAACTTATCTACCAATAGGAATAGAAGAATTCAGAGTATATAAGAATCCAGGGCTGAGTCTATGGGCTTACGCATCAGTAACCAGTCGAGAAGTGGAAACTCCAGAAAGTTTGACTACTATTGTCACCATAGTAACTGCTTCAGGGGAAATAATTGCTAACCTCAAAGGTTTACAACTCAAACTAGCAACAAAACAGACCCTACTGGGAACAGAAACCGAATCAATAGAAAATTGGTTGTATGAAGTAGAGTGGAGAAACAAAGGTATTTTAGGTAAACTACTACCACCAGATTTCCTCATACCTCCTATAGAAATCAACCAAAAATTAACTCCAACTCTGACAGAATTAGTAACTCAAGTAGATAGTGAAAAAAGTGCGTCTGTTCAAACAAGCTTAGAAGAATTAAGCAGAGAATATATAGTACAAGCGTTACAGTCAATGGGTTGGTCATACAAACCAACGGAAAGCTTTGCATTTGATGTAGCAGCCCAAAAATTAGGTATAGTTCCTACCCATCGACCACTGTTTAAGCGTTTGCTGCAAATATTGACAGATTCAGGAATACTCAAGTCTCATAATCAGCAGTGGGAAGTAGCACAAACCTTACCTGAAGTCAAGCCTACTGAAAAAGTCAGCAGTTTACAGAATAAATATCCAGAAGAAACAGCAGCACTGACACTACTCTCTCGTTGTGGGTCTAAACTAAGTGGGGTATTACGAGGAGCAATAGACCCAGTAGAGTTAGTGTTCCCCCAAGGAGATTTGACGGCAGCGACTCAACTTTATGAAGAGTCAACAGCAGCTAAAGTGATGAACACAATAGTGGAAAAGTCTATCACCGAAGCGATAGAACAATTACCCAAAAGCCGAGGGCTTAGGTTGTTGGAAATAGGAGCGGGAACAGGAGGGACTACAAGCTATATCCTACCTCATCTAAATCCTCAGCAAACAGAATATACATTCACGGATATAGGGGCATTATTTACAGCCAAAGCTCAAGAGAAATTCCGGGATTATAAGTTCATAAAGTATCAAACTTTAGACATAGAAGTAGACCCGAAAACTCAAGGATTTGAGGCTCATCAATATGATGTAATTATTGCAGCTAATGTACTTCATGCAACTACAGATATGAAGCAGACATTATCTCATGTGCGAGAACTGTTAGCAGATGGGGGAATGTTGGTGTTATATGAAGCAACAGCTAAAACAATATGGGTAGATTTAATATTCGGACTGTTAGAAGGATGGTGGAAATTCAGTGATTATGAATTACGACCAGATTATCCTTTGTTGAGTAGAGAGAAATGGCATCATGTTTTGAGAGAAACAGGTTTTACTGAAGTAGTTACAATGCCAGAAGTGGAGGGAATGGCAGAAACATTGTCAGGGCAAACGGTAATTGTAGCTCAAGGCTCTCAAAGGAAGTTAGAAAAAAGGAATGATGGTTCTAAGAGTTGGTTGATACTGGCAGACTCTCAGGGAGTAGGGCAACAGTTAGCTACTTTACTCCGCTCAGTAGGAGAGGTTTGTACTTTAGTATTTGCGGGAGAAAAGTATCAACAGATAGCTCCGGGAGAATTTAGTATTAATCCTAATCAAGCTAAAGATTTTGAGGAGGTAATAGAGACAGTGGCAGGGAAGTCACCATCATTGTATGGAGTGGTACAATGTTGGACGACTGAAGCCGGAGTGGTTCAAGGGATTAATTCTGAGGAGTTAGGAAGTTTATCGAAGTTAGGGTGTGGCACAACTCTATCTTTAGTACAAGGGTTGGTGAAAGGCGGGTTATCAACTGTCCCTCGATTATGGTTGGTGACAAATGGTGCTCAGGCGGTGCCGGATAATCATCCGGTGATACCAGGAGTAGCTCAATCTTCGGTATGGGGAATGGGTAAAGTGATTAGCTTGGAACATCCAGAGTTGAACTGTACTCGTATAGATTTGGATCCAGAGGAGACTTTAGAGGGTAAAGTTGATGCCCTATTTAAAGAAATTTGGTCGGAGGATAGGGAAGACCAGGTAGCATGGCGTGGGGATGGTCGTTATGTAGCTCGGTTAGTGGGTAGTCGTCATCGGGAAGCAGTGGCACAACAAGCTGATGGTGAGACTCAAAAGCCTTTAAGTTTCCGTTCTGAAGCTAGCTATTTGATTACAGGAGGTATGGGAGGTTTGGGTTTACTGGTAGCTAATTGGATGGTGTCAAAGGGGGCCAAACATTTGATCTTGTTGGGACGCCGTTCACCGGATGATGCTGCTATCAAAAAGATAACCGAGTTAGAAGTGGCAGGAGCGTCGGTGGTAGTGGAAAAAGCCGATGTATCTGATGGGGAATCGATGAGAGGTGTGTGGCAGAGAATAGAGGAGTCAAATAGACCCTTAGGAGGAGTGATTCATTCGGCGGGGATGTTATCAGATGGAGTGCTACAAAACCAGAATTGGTCTAGTTTTGAACGGGTAATGGCACCGAAAGTGCAGGGTGCTTGGCATTTGCATCAATTGAGTCTAAATCAATCATTGGACTTTTTTGTGCTGTTTTCTTCGGGAGCATCTCTGTTTGGT
>WTIT01000092.1 GCA_011526375.1 Methanobacteriota archaeon | reverse complement strand
AAGTACATGTTGTATTCAGAAGTGCATGTCCACCAAGACCTCGAATGATGACGGATCACTTTCTGACGTGAGGCATTAGAACAGGCGAAGAAATTCTTAGACGTCATGTGTAACGCTAAGAATTGTAGCCAAATTGGCAGTCGAAGCAATGTTGCTTTTTTCTGAATTTTCTCCAAGGAATTTACAAATGTGATTGAAATCAGAATTTGATATATCCATCCACCGATTATCATCGGATGCCAGCTGATGGAATACCTGATTAATGATTGGTAGCCAACAAACGACATCCTGGAAAAATTTGTGAAAACAGATCTCCTATTAGAGATAATAGAGGGCGTCGAAGAGACAACCCGATTTTTCACTACAAGCACTGTTTGGATTGTTAAATGAATTCAAACAAACCAATTGCAAATGTCGGATGGTAATAACAAAGCCAGCAGTCGTTAATAAACTCGTCGAACGCCTTTTAAACTCATATTAAAAGCATGAGACGAGAGACATAATATGCAATGCAAACATGTTGTGTATTGCCAAGAGAAAGTAGTACCAACACTATCGGAACCAATCAGACTCAATCCAATCCAAAAACTTTTATATGCCTTCTTCTTGAGAAAGAACAATTATATTTTGATTTCCATCTGTCAAGTACGACTAATTCAAAAGGATGGACTACCAGGAAAAATATAATTTCAAAATCTCTATGAAGAAAATGAAGATGGCGTTAATGTCGAGTTAAGAACTCACAACCATCATATCTTCAGTATTAGATTAGCCTGATCTAAACTAAAAGAAGGATTGCATACGAATTGAAGAGAAGATTTCCTATTATCAACATACTTTCAAGGAAATCTACTTGCTCCGTAGGGAAAGAAATCCCTAAGAACGACAGGAAAATACTCAATGAGGAGTAATGCACGAAATAAATGAAAAATTAACCAAAAGGAGGAAACGCCTGTCGAATTTAAAGTTGTTATGAGCTACCAAATACGATATGAATTCCTCTGCCGACGAAAATTGATTCGAAAAGAGGATTATCAGCATTAACTGCGGTGGAGTAATTGGAGCTGCAGTTGCCGACATCCACCATGCACAACGCGATTTAAGTTGTCAATGCATCCGACGACAAGGTTAAGCTCAATGAAGCTGCGTGATTATTACCAAAACTGAAAATTTGAGTTATGTCATATAGGCATGCTTAAAGAAGCAGAAAACTCAGAAGACGTACAAGATTTCATGTGGGAGCATTAGAACTTCCAACGAGTTAACGAGGTTTAATTGAAAAATTGAGCTATTGTTAACATAAACGACGAGGAAAAGATATCAAGATGGCAGCATAGAGCAAAAAGATCGAAAGAGTATACCCTGAGATCATCCAAAGGCGCAAACCAGTAAAGGTTATATTTTAATTTTGTTTTATCTCAACATGAAAAGCCAAAGAGTATTTATGAGAAAAAACAATAACGCCTATTAGGAAACAAAGTCATCAATGAAAGGAATATCATACGTGATGGCCTTGATCACGACGAACGTTTCAGGGAATGATCGATTCACATCGCTTTGCATCTTTGGTATTTGACTCAGTTGTTTTAGTCTTTCCGTTTCTTCAATAAGATTTGTACACACCCATTTATTCTCTAGAGTCTAGAGAACATAATAATGGGAACATCTGGAAACTACGGCAGATGCCGCACCAGTAAAAACGACTAAAACATAACACAGCTACTGAAAGCCTTATTATGACATGACCGATCGCATAAATAAATTTGACGAAAAACGCGAAGTCTTAAAAGAATGTCAACCAAACCAAGAGGTCTGGAACGAGGCATCGAAGAGTTTTACAAGACGAAATACGTCAAAAACCAATGCTAATACATATTGAAGAAAGAAAGAATTTAAAATCAAGATCGGAAGTAATCCGGCTAACGTGACACATAAACAATCTTAATCACAATGATATGATTATCCCTAAACAATCTGAAACCAAGGGAAATTAAAGAAAGTTTTATTGTTTGAGGGGGAGGCTGCCCCCCCCCAAAGCGGTTGCTGGCCTAGACTTTAGCAAGCAGTCGTAAACCTAAAAATTACAAAAAAACTTTATTTTGATTAGACGGGCTAGTCAAAAAATTATTTCCGTCTGTTAAAATTTGGTTATTCACATAGCCAAAGGAAAGAAGACTTCTGCAGAGAACTCTACAGGTACGGTAAAGCAATTGACGCTTGCTGCGCAATTCGCTTAGAACCTACTCTAGAAGCAGCATCTCTAATGGCCAAACAAATGACTACAGATGCTTTATAAAAAGCGTTACGTGGTGAAACAAGCTTGACTGTGTTAAACAATGTCCCGTATATCAACATTCGACGGTGTAGTTGACACTAATCAAGCAAGCCTTTAAAAGAGATCGACGCTCAAAACCTCCATCTAGCAAAGAAATGGAAACGGTCACTAGCCTTATGAAAAAGGCTGGTGTTATCAAAGAATTTTCCGCACGAAAAGATGGCGTTTATTAATTGTAAACGATTCCATTTAGTACTATTCTGTGGAAAAAGAGTGGAGAATTCATGAAAGATTCGACTCCCCATCGAATGATGCACGTCTACGATGTGTAAGAGCCGGAAGGCGGAAGGTTTCGGCGAATTAGATGATATATTTCAAAATATCATTAAATTAACGGTGCATTTGTCAAAACAATCGTGCCCATATCATAAATGGAAAATCCAAATTCAGGGAAAAGACCTACCAAACAGAATGTTTTGAGGTTAAAATCACGATTGCCAATTATGGAAGAGGCGGAGAGTCGATTCGTTTACTCTGCCTCGCATTCTACGTACACCTTATCATTCAAGGTTGCTCAGCAGATTGCACCTTAACGGCGCGGCTCTAAGCCAAACACCGTTCAGTAAAAGGGGGAGGTGAAAAGGAGCCCGACATAGCAGGTATATAAGCAAACCGGCGAAGGGGTAAAAACTAGTGAAGCATCATCCCTTCCTAAGGCAATACCAAAAGCGAAGGTAACATTTCTTGCGCTAAACGGGCATCTTGGCTTTGTCTGCTGCCAACACGTAGAATGCTGACGAGGTCTAAGCGCGGAATTTTTAAACCAAGATTCCCGAGCATTGTGGGTGCCAATGACGATGGCAACTCCATGGGCGAAATTTCTTTGCGGAAATCAAAGAGGAAAAGGAAGCGGCCTTTGTCGTGGTGCCTTTGCAGCCATGACCACGATGGCAACGAGGAAGACTCAACTAAAGCGAAATGCAACATCAGTACTCCTCGTCCACGACCGCCATCGCCACGGCCGCAATTCCTTGAATTCGACCAGTACTGCCCCGATCTTGGGAACGAATGGATCATTATCGACGAGATAGGATCCTCGGAAGAAGAGCACGGAATTTCAGAAAAAGAATTGATGCTCTCGTCGCTGGGATTGCAAGCTAGCAGTCTGGAGCCTCAACAGGAGATAATGGATGTATCCGAGGCCGCCGAGGCCGCTAAGGATTTTGCAGAGCGTTCAAGACTGTTGAGGGCTGTCTTAAGATCGGATTATTACATAAACCAGCACAAGGATTATGTTAGAAAATTGATTGACAAGGTCATCAAGATCCACAGAGTGGGGTGGGACTTGATAACAGAAGCCCAAAGTCCGGTCCTTACGATACCCGAGCACGAGCGGAATGTTATCATGTCCAAGTGGGTCCGGTTGGTAGCCGGAGCTCACGACAGCCTACATGGAACAATCAACAACTATAAGCCTCATCCGCAAGTGGTTGACTACTTGGCGCATTGCCCAGAAGCCTAATAACGACGGGATGAAATGTAAATAAAAATACATCCAATGACGTCGTATGTAAAGCGCCTCCTGATGTAGTTAAAGCCATGTACATAATTGATGAAGGCTATCCGGTGATGATGTAATAAATATTAAGCTGTATGAATTTGGACAATAGCCTTTTTGAATTTACATGAGTACCAGAGATATGAGTTAAGGCTATTGATTGATGACCATGGCTAGGTCAGACAAAGAGTCATGGGACGTCGTCCATAATTTGGCGACCAGCAATCTTGGTTGTGTTTGTTTGGAAAAAGGGTTTGTTGTTGCAATTTCGTCAGATTATCTGGCTGCGATACGCACAAGCCCTAAGTTACTCGATAGGTGCCGCTTATGTGGTGAAGAGCCCAAAAACCCCTCTCTTGAGAGGAGGCAACGCTTAGCCATGACATGCTTCCCCACGAGAATTTCTTTGGCAAACATGCGAAAATTGATTTAAAGGGGATTCCAATGCAAGTGTTCCGACGGAGAATTTTGATCGGTCTTTATTGATAAAGACAGGATTGGAATCAAAGGCACCTACGGGTGGTGCCGCCTTATACGACAGAATTAGGTTCAGCAATACGGTCTAGCACCACGTTCTGTCACTCTCCTATTGAAACATGTAC
>WTIT01000086.1 GCA_011526375.1 Methanobacteriota archaeon | reverse complement strand
ATACATCGAGCCAAAATTGACCCATGTCTGAAGAATTGTACGTCGGTTGGGTTGGACCTGTGGGTTCATCGGTACCGTTGTCCGTTTCGTTGCCAGTGTTGTTGCCTGTTTGGTTGTCTGTGTTGTTTTCAGTGCCGTTATCAGTACCATTGTTGGTGTTATTACTTTCATTGGATTCATCAGTTGTTGTACGATTAATTTCTACTAGTGTTGTTTCGGAAAATGTTTGTTCTAAATCGTGCCAAGCTGTAATGTTGATGTAGACTTTCTCTGCATTACTTTGCAAAGTCAAAGACCAGGCTCCGTTTAGGTTGGGTTGTGTAGTAACCGGAGACATGCTTACTCCTTGAACGGCAAGTACCGTTATTTCGTCAGGATGCTGGTGAACGACGCTTCCTGTAACTACGACCGATGTGCCATTATCAACGACATCAGTCACTGTTAGAACGGGGTCAGGATGAGTATGAGAAATATTGTGAGGGTCGAATGGAATGCACTCATATCCTTCAGCAAGCGAGGTATTACTGACGAGTATCTCGCCAGGCTGACAGGTTAATTCTTCAATGTCAATAAGATTGGAGTTGTCATCCTCTGCATTAAGCAGTATGAGGGTACTGCCTCCTAGAATTAGTACAACTACCAGCCATACAAGGTCACGATTCATAAGTTTGCTCTGTTATTCAAGTTAATAATGTTTAGATGGACATGAGTCTGTTCTGTTTCTAGAACGGATTTGAACGTTATGATTCTGAAGCCAATCTCAACATAACCAATTTAATTATATAGGACCAAACTTAGAATATTGAATGGATAACTATGAATCGAAGGTTGATTGCGACTCTATTAGTAATGCTATTTCTTGGTTCTGTTGGAACAGATGATATACTCGAAGACAATATCAAGCCATCAAATACATTGATGAATAATTCTAGATATGTCGATATCTTGAATGATTGGAACTGGTCATCGGTATTGGTTAATGAAAATGGCGTTTCAGCTGATGATATAGCTATCGACTCACTAGGTAATATCTACATTGTCGGCACAATCGATGGTCAACCTGAGTTAACTAACTTGTCGAGCTCTTTTGACACTGAAATTAAACAAGGGCAGAATGTTTTTGTTGCAAAATATACAAATCAAGGCGAACTACTTTGGCTCACACAAGCGGGCGGGAATGGAACCGATGTTGGCCTTGGAATCATTGTTCACGAGACCATGAATCAACAGGTTCGAATCTTTGTTACCGGACATTTCCAATTATCTTCAATCGACGAAAACCAACAGCGTATAGACTATGATATCGCGCTTGGCGATGATATCCAATATGCTAACTTGATTGGAGAAAAAGTCCCATTTGTAGCAAAACTCACATCATCAGGAACATGGGATTGGGCACAGGTTGCAAGCGGCACTGGCAACAATGGAACATCAAACGACATAACAATTGACGGGTCAAATAACCTTTATATCGCTGGATCTTTCAAGAACCAGCTTAATTTTACATATATCGATAACTTTGGAAATGAGCACTCTCAATCAGTAAACAGATCGATTGTTGGATGTAATCGAAATAATGAATCTGTTGCATATGTTGCTTCATTCATGCAAAACGGCAAGCCTAATTTCATTCAAACAGCAAATAGTTGCGGCACGTATGTTAACACAATCGAAGCCAGAGATGACAGTAAATTGTTTGTCGGGGGAGGGTTTTGGTCAGGTGCTCGTATTGGTTCAGTTACTCTTTCAATACAATCGGATGATTTAGGAGCCCCTCATGGAAACGGATACTACTTTGTTGAAAATGGAGTTGACGAGAATGGGCAAGTAACAGGAGGTTGGAGTCCAGCATTGGAGGAGTCATTTGTTGCTGCAATAGACACCTCAAATGGCGATTGGGAGTGGATAAGAAAAATTACTGGGAAAAACAGAGAACGAGTCAATGATATTGCTATCGACAGTAATGGTGATGCCATAGTTGGAGGCAGTTTCCTTTCAAATATTTCTTTTGAGGATGCTAATGGCGAGTTACCCGAATGTTGTGCAGGCACATTGAAAACCAACGGCGATTATGATATTTTCATTGCAAAAATTGATTCAAATGGAAACTGGAAATATGCAGAATCTAATTATGACTATGTTCCAAATATGCCTGGAGGAAGTACTGATTTCTTAAGAGCAATTACCATAGATAATCAAGACAATCTATACGTTATTGGTTCATTTGTAAATCATATCGATTTTGGTGAGGATACGCTCTCGAGTTTTGGAAATAGAGGAGAGGTCTTTGTTTCTAAGTTCGACACATCGGATAATAATCGTGGATGGGTTTGGGGATGTCAAGCATCAAAACCATCTGGACATGTTGGTTCTGAAATTAGTGGCTGGAGTACTTACAGATTCGGTGGAATAGCGGTCGATGAGAGAGGTATACCAATTGTAACCGGGTATTTTTCAACTGGAGTTACATTTGATACTGAATATACTTCTGCAGTTTATGATACGAGTGGAATCGTCGTTCCAGGATCATATGTCGCAAGACTTTCTGAAGACTGTGCCACACCAAATCTGAGCGAGTCTATTACTGTTAATTCCTGTGATGAGTTGGAGCAGGATAATCAAACATCAGACGCTACTACCACATTAACCGGTTACATAGCGATGTTTACTGGAGAAACCGTCTACATAGTTCCGTTTGTTCTCGGAATACTTGTAGGATATATTTCAAAAAGAAGGAGACTACCTAAGAATTGAACCTCGATTAGAAAACACAATGATATAAACCTCGAGATAGATGTTAATGTCATGCAGCGCCAAAATTTAGACGAAAATGGAGCCTTTCCGGTGGTAAACTTCATTGGAATTATACTTGGATTCGCAAGCCTCAGTACGCTACTTATTGTACAATCACTAACATTCCTACTACCACTATTGTTTGCCCCTATGGTATGTGTAACCCTGTTGTATGTGCTTTACGTATCAAACCAAAACTCATCCAATGATGAAGAAACAATTACAGTAAATCCAGTTAGAGTAGATCTTCTGTGATTACGGTTATAGATTGTTTTCACAAGTGTTTCCATTATCATCGGAGTTTGTTCCGTCTGGACATATGGTGTTAGACCAAAAAACATCTTGTAAATAAGTACCTGACAAATCAGCCCCTGTTAAATCTACATTGATTAATCGGGCAAGAGTCATATTAGCTCCACTCAGGTTAGCATTCGTCAAATTTGCCCCCTCTAGTTCAGCAAGAAGCATAACAGCACCTGTCAGATTAGAGCCCGCAAGGTTGGTGCCTGTCATGAAAGCATTCTCCATTCTGGCATCAATTAGATGTTGATTTGCCATATTGGCACCAGACAAATCAGTATAGATTAAAGTTGCACCAGTTAGGTTAGTATTTGTTAGGTCGACATCAATAAGAGATGCATAGATTAGGTTGGCATAAGGCATTACAGCGCCATCAAGATTAGCACCTGTAAGGTTAGCACGTTCAAGACCAGGATTGAACATATATGAATTTGTTAAGTTAGCATTTCTCAAATCTGCTTGATACATGTTAGCATACGTTAGGTTCGTGCCACTAAGGTTTGTTCCGTTCAAAATGGAAAACTCCATTCTAGACCATAGAAGATTTTGACCCGACATGTCGGCACCAGACAAATCAGTATAGATTAAAGTTGCACCAGTTAGGTTAGTATTTGTTAGGTCGACATCAATAAGAGATGCATAGATTAGGTTGGCATAAGGCATTACAGCGCCATCAAGATTAGCACCTGTAAGGTTAGCACGTTCAAGACCAGGATTGAACATATATGAATTTGTTAAGTTAGCATTTCTCAAATCTGCTTGATACATGTTAGCATACGTTAGGTTCGTGCCAGTCAAGTTAGCACCAATAAAACTAGAGTTCGTTAAATTTGCCCACGTAAAGTTTGCTCCGCTTAAGTCGAAATTATCAAAATCAACATTGCTAAGTTCGGCAGACTGCATGTCGACACGATTATCCTCTGCGATTTGTTGTAAATGTAGAATTGAAGCGTTTGCAATTTCAAGTTGGACTATGAGTTCTGATGACGAATTGTAAGAGTTCGCCAACTGAACCAATAGCGAATCTCTGTACGCTTCAAGTATCGCAATTCCCTCTACATGGTCTTGAATCATCTGCGTAGCATCCGACATGCCATCTTCTAAGCCATCAATAGTGGCATCTCTTTGGGCGATGGTTTGGTTTTGGGCCTCTAGCATTTCTTCGAGATCAGCAATTTGGTTTTCATAATCAGAGGTATCAACATCTTCTCCACCAATGCATCCAGCAAGAGATGCAGCAATCATAAGCAAGGAAAACAGCACTGCCTTCGCTCTATTCATGGCTAATTCTGTATCGAATACAGCCAATAAACTATTTTGAGTGGATTATCTGTAGTTATTG
>WTIT01000054.1:3066-4547 GCA_011526375.1 Methanobacteriota archaeon | reverse complement strand
GATGATTGGCGCGGCTGGTCTAACTTCACCAAGGCAGAAGGTAGTAGAGTGCAAATTGTCGGCGATGATCTGTTCGTTACTCAGGCTGAAAGATTGGCTCAAGGCATTGAGTTGGGTGCTGCTAATGCTATGCTAGTCAAGGTTAACCAAGTCGGTACGGTAACTGAAACACTAGAATCAATGGATTTAGCATCATCTAATGGCTTCAACAATGTAATCTCACACCGCAGTGGTGAGACAGAAGATGTTACAATTGCTGATTTGGCAGTTGGTACAAGAGCCGGCCAAATCAAGACTGGAGCACCAGCACGTTCTGACCGAGTTGCCAAGTATAACCAACTGTTACGTATTGCTGAAGATGTCAAAGAATACCGCTCACCGTTCTGATTGGAGTTGATTCAAGTGCGCTGGTGGCGACATATTCTACCGGTTTTTATGGTCATCTTATTGATGATGTTTGCACGACAAATCTTCCCTTATACCACCCCATTAAATCGAGTGCATATTGACGGTTTTGAAGTCGAAAAGGTTGCTTCTGGGCTAGGCGGCCCGACCTGCTTGGAGTGGGCTAGTGCTGATGAGTTACTGATTTGCGACCGCGACGGCGACCGGATTATGGTCATGAATATCTCAGATGATTTCGATTACGAAACAATTCTTACTGGCCTTGATAGGCCACATGGCGTCCATTTTGATGGGGAGTCACTATTTGTGTCTGAGGCAGGAAAATTGTCAAGATATTCAGTGGGCGAGAATTGGTCTTTAGGCGAGCAGGTTGTTTTGATTGATGATATTCCAATTGGCAATCATCAAACTAATGCCATCAATGTCTTACCCAATGGTACTTTAATTTGGCACTCAGGCTCAACGTGCAATATTTGTGATGAAGACGATTCTCGCAATGCTGCGTTACTATGGGTTGACGGGGCGACCGGCGACCACGGCATCATAGCCTCTGGTGTGCGTAACTCATTTGATGGCGTATATGTTGAATCAATGGGCTATTTATTCACCGATAATGGCAGAGATTGGGAGGGCGATCATCCACCTGAAGAAGTCAATTTATTGATTGAAGGCGAGGATTATGGTTGGCCAGATGACGACCCAAGTAATCCTGTGCCAGAAGGAACGATTGGCCCTATTGCCAAATGGACGCCACACACCTCAATGAACGGCATTGATGTAAGACCTAGTAATGCTGCATTGCCTGGTTTATCTGATAATGGTGGACATACGGTTTACGCCTCCGTTTACGGTTCATGGAACACTCTTTTACCCAAAGGCCATGAAATTGTCCGCATAGATTTCACGCCGCAGTACAATGAAACCGGGGTATTTGTTGGTTGGGATTCTGACGAGACTAGCATTGCGACGCAACTCGGCACACCTCTTCCTCTGAGGTTCTCACCAGATGGTGATTTGTACTATGCAACATTTGGCAGCGGTGGAACCCTTAACCGGATTATTGAATCCTAACTAAG
>WTIT01000054.1:1716-2966 GCA_011526375.1 Methanobacteriota archaeon | reverse complement strand
GCCACTATCTTCGAGCATCTCACTTAAGTCATCACTTTCAGCACCACGTTGCAGCCATATCAACGGCATGTCATTAGAGCCATACTGCATTATCATGGCTAATATTGCCGCCTTGGCACGCTCGGGGGCGAGGAAAAATACCACGATGTCAGGAATAATTCCATTCTCAATTTCTCGACGAATTACTCGGCCTAAGATGCATCTGCCAGCATCTCTGGGGTGAATTGGCACAAGCCGCCAACCTCTGCCATCTAAGTCGTGTATTGCTCTGTGAGCAGGCCGCTCAGGGTTCAAGCCCGAACCAAGAATATGGATAGACTGCGCGCCATTGATTGCGTCATCAATCCAGTCTGCACGCTCATCTGGCATGGAATCTAATCAAGGCTTTGCGGTTATCAAGGCATGTTTTTTCAAAGGCTGTTAAGCCAATTACTCAAACGCTTGACACCTTCTTCGATGTTCTCCATCGAAGTTGCATAAGAGATTCGCACGAAACCTTCTCCGCCTTCCATTAGCGAACCAGGGATCAGCTGAACTTGCGCTTCTTCTAGAGCACGGTTAGCGAATTCAATGTCACTCATCCCAGTACCGGTTATGTCACACAGGGCGTAAAATGCCCCTTCTGGTTTTGGTACAGTAATTCCAGGCAAAGCGTCGAGCAGTTGGTAAATTACCTCGCAGCGCTCTTTGAATGAATCAGCCATCATTTGGGTTTCTTCCTCTAATGATAGCGCAGTAATTGCTGCAGGCATCAAGAATGTCGCGACGTGAGTTGCTGCACTGGCATTGATTTTCTTAACGGCATTAGCAACTTCAGTACTGCCGCCAATCCATCCAAGGCGCCAACCGGTCATAGCCCAGCCCTTCGACCAACCGCCGATAGTGAGAGTTCGCTCTTTACCACCCGGGAAAGTAGATGGTGAAGTATAACCATAATCAGCCCAAACTAGAGTTGCATAAATCATATCGTCAATAATCCATAAATCATGCTTGACTGCTAATTCTACCAGTTTGCCAATTTCTTCTGGACGATATACTGCTCCGGTAGGATTGTTTGGTGAATTTACCATTATTGCCTTGGTATTAGGCGTGATAGCTGCTTCTAAGGCCGCAAAATCAGGGTGGTAATCATCTCGTTTTACCGGTACGTGAACAGGAACTGCGCCGATTAATTTCAACATCCCATCATAGGATGGCCATGCTGGCGCTAACAGTAAAACCTCGTCACCGGGGTTGAGAGTAGCCATCAT
>WTIT01000054.1:0-1616 GCA_011526375.1 Methanobacteriota archaeon | reverse complement strand
CCCCCAAGTGATTACTCGCTGGTCATTCCTCGCTTTTGATTATTTGTGCAATAACAGAATAATGGAGCACGGACGGAGATTTGAACTCCGGTCTCAGGATCTGCAGTCCCGCTCATAGCCGCTCTGACATCCGTGCAGTAATTAAGCCGATTAGCAAGTTATATTTCAACGCGCCTTATCACGAATTAGATTTGTTTAAGTCATAATCCATGTCGTATCTAGACACACAAAGGTGATTCAATGGTGTCGATATCTCTTCCCGGCAAAGCGCCATCTTTGGCGTACTACGATTGTCGATTTGCAGTCTTACGCGAACCACTTGGATTCGAAAGGGGTGCAGAACTTCTCGATGATGATGACCAAGCGATTCATGCTTGGGTAGAACAAGATAACAAAGTTGTAGCAGTAGGTAGAGCACACCTAATTCCAGATGGAGTCGATGGTTCAGGAGCAGACCATGCGGGTCCAGGGGCGGCAAAAATACCCGGATTCGGACCTCTCAGTGAACCAGGTAATCGCCCAGCGATTCAGATACGACAAATGGGGACGCTGGATGACTATCGACGGCAAGGACTTGCAGCAACTGTATTATCGGCACTCGAAGATGCTGCTAAGTCTCACCTGTTTGCCAAAATTGGCTTGCTTCAAGCAAGAGAGCACGCCATTGCATTCTATCAATCTCAAGGTTGGGAGATAATTGACGAACCTTACGAAATATCTGGTATCGGACCACACAGATCGATGATGAAATTATTATGATTCAAAAAATCAAATTATCGCGCCATTCATATAGTCGGAGTTCAGTGTGTTTGGTAGAGGGAACGCTGGGTTCCCTAAGAACGACCCGTGAAAAGCGATGAATTTGGAGAATATAAATCAATCAAAACAAAATAGACAAAACAGGCAACAGAAAGCCTATTACGCATGCGAAAGTGCGTCAGCAAGAGTCTATTTTAATCTTGATTCAAACAATAATCTCAGCGCAGCATCGCGTCAATCCCATATCTTGGCCCAGAATACACCTGCACCACGAATGGATAGAGAGAACAGCGGGTTCTCTATGTAAAAACTAAGGAAGTAAAAAACATGAACAGAAAATTAATGAGTATGCTTTTGGCATTGTTTCTAGCACTATCTGCTGTTTCAGCAGTAAGCGGTGACGGTTCTGACCCAAATGACCCATCTGACGGTGGAGCTGATTGGGACGGTGACGGTCTAACCAACGCAGAGGAACAAAACCAAGGCACTAATATGAATAATGCTGATAGCGATGGCGATGGATTGCCTGATGGCTGGGAAGTCAACAACGGAATGAACCCAACTAACGGTGGAGATGGAAATGCAGATCCTGATGGAGATGGATTGACCAACTCACAAGAGTATGCAACGGGTACTAACCCGAACAATGCTGACACCGACGGTGACGGTAAGCCGGACAGTTCTGACGCTTATCCAACAGACCCTAACGACGGTGAGTACTCTGACTCCGATGGAGACGGTATTCCAGATGCTTATGATCCAGACTTCACAGAATCTGGTCAAGGCTCAGGAAATGGCGGAACTAACGGTGGCGGAGAATCCGAAGCCGGCGGTCAAGGTGAAGAAGGACAAGGTCA
>WTIT01000038.1:7340-18513 GCA_011526375.1 Methanobacteriota archaeon | reverse complement strand
GATAAGAAGGTTAACTCAGTAGAATTTTGTTCAATGAGATGGTCAAAATCTCTTGACTTTGAGTCCTTACCACTCATAACCCCACCACACTATGCTAGTAGCACGATTCTTTTGGTTGTAACGGAGTATGGCGAATATAATCCTCAGTATTGGGGCAAACCTCAATCAATAGGTTTGCTTGGTTTGAGCATGGCAACTACTTGGGTTGTGGATTCTAACTGTTTTATCCACATGGGCTCAATGGCTCAAGACAACCTGATTGAAGACCTAAGAAAAAGTATACCTGAAGGTATATTTGTCACTCCTGGTGTACACAAGGAAGTTAGAACTGTTAGATTTCAAAGATGGAAAAACAAACCTAATCTGCTCGAGAAAATGAAACCAATACTGACAACAATTGCAGTTGATGATGATCAAATCAAAGGATTAGCAAGTCAAATTGGCGAAAGAGCGGCTCCACAAGATGTCGACCTATCGCTAATGGTGTTGGCCAGTAAATTATCGAGAGAGGGCCGAGATGTTACGTTAGTAACTGATGACTTCAAAATGACTACAACGAGTCAGAAAGTCAACTTAGGATTCAATACCTGTCCACCATCGACATTCTTGCAAAGACTCGCTGAGACTGGCCCTAATGCCTGCAAATCAAGATTTAGAAGTCTCTCAAGAAGAACCAGAGCAGCGGAAATGCGCTATGCGATAAGTCGAGTCAACGAATACGACATACAGGCTAAACTGACCTGGATGGTTGATTCACTAATCGACAACAAACCACAACCAAAGGCCGCTGGACCTGTGCAAGAGAAAAGCTCTGAACAGAAATTAATTCGCTCATTGAGGAAGTTCTTGCTCGGTGGTAAGCCAAAACAATCACACATGAATACTCTCGGCGATTTGCCAAAAATTTGCCAGCCAGTGAGCGAATTGGATGGCTATCTAGATGATATTTCAAACAGCAAATCGGTAATTGTTGAAGATAAGTACTCAGAAGGTATAGAGAATATCAGTTCGGTACTCGAAAGAGTCGGTTTAGGTCTGGCGCCACTAGATGAAGAGATGGCTGAAATAGCTCATCGGGCCATGGCCGGCCATCTTTACCGAATGGAATCCTGTCTCTCCATGTTAGCCAAGATGAATGGTAATTTGATGAATGCTAGACTTCACTTGTCGAGAGCATTACATTATGCAACTCTGGTTGATGACGTGGATGCAGAAATGTTGGCAACCAATCAACTCGGCTTACTTGCACTGGTAAGAAACAGATGGGACAGAGCCGCACAGTTATTCGAAACCGCTGACCGACAGGCACAGGCAACTAAGAATTCTCGATTAACATACGTAGTGTGTGCAGGGATGGCGAGGTTCATGAATGGTGATGAATCACACGCGTCCAAGCATCTATCGACTGCTCAATCAATTGTTGCTGAAGACCTGATTAGAGCGGGAAATGACTTGTTTTTGCTCGGCAAGACCATGCTGGCAATGGATGAGGCTGGTTTAGCAATCGAGGTTCTAGATGAAGCAATGGAATGCGCAATTGATGGCAATGACTCGAATTTGACAGAGAGTTTGGCAGAATATTTGGTATTGGCAAATAATGCCCTAACCGAAAGCGAATCTCAGCAATATGACGGGTTGAGAAAGTACCTCGACGACATCAATACGATTGAAACTAAAAGTTCGACAGAATTTGAGCAAAAAATTAGCGAAATCGAGGAGCAGGCAGCGGCAATGTCAAAATCAATCGAGACCTCTGAAGAATGGGTTAAATCCGGAGAGATATTCGATGAGAGTGCCTCATTTAATGTTCTCAGACAAGTTATAACCGAAGCTGATGAGACACTAATAATCGGCCAGCATAGTGCTCTTGGAGTGATTGCTTTTTGGTTGCCTAATGGCGATTATCAGGTTTCTGCCGGCCAAAAAATATCCATTATCGACACAGACGTAAAGATTGCTGAAGCGCCTAAAGACCTACGCTCGATGCACAACATCTCAGCACTTGTTGCTGTCAAAGATAGTGATAAAATTTCATTTTCGGCTAATATTGAATTGTGAATCGCAAACAACCGTTTAAGTCCGAAGTAACATGATTGTTACTCAATCAGTTAACCAATACTGATAATAAACATCCGAATCGAGGTATAATTATGGCTGCAAGGACGCTTGTCGTGTTGTTACTAACAACGCTAATTGCTCCAATGGCTATCGCCCAATCAACTACTGAACTTGATTATGGATTTGGTGCAACACTATCGGAAAACCCTGACGATGCACCTTTGACTTACGAGTATTCTCCCGCAATAAGAGCCGCTTTCGCTCGAACGAGTGACCTCTCAACTTACACTATTGAAGAGCAAAACTCAGTTGAGGAGTGGGTCGTAGTAAGTCCATTTTCTATCGGTGAGCCTACTCCTCATCTAGATAATGCGTACGTAATCGAGGCAAGTTTCGAGCAGGGTGCAAGAGAACTTGCAATTTTACAATATGAAGGAAAGATTGAGGTTGCCTATCCGTTAATCAGTAAAACCATGTCAAAAAAATGGATTCCTGATGATGCTAAATTTGGTGACCAATGGCATCTCCAAAATACTGGGCAGACCGGCGGTAATGCTGGTGAGGATGCCAACATAACCACTGCTTGGGATGATTACCGAGGTAATGGCGTAGTTATCGGTATAGTTGATGATGGAGTAGATTGGAATCACGCCGATTTGGATAATTACTACGAAGACACTCTAGATTATGATTACTGTAACAATGACGGTGACCCTACTCCGAGTTATTATGATGGTCACGGCACCTCTGCGGCTGGAGTTGCTGCTGCCGCTGGAAACAATACGATCGGCGTTAGTGGTGCTGCACCTAGGGCTGGATTAGCCGGACTACTTTTGATAGCATGTAGTACAACAGATGTTAGAGAGAGTAACTCATTGTCTCATGAGCGCCAAGATATTGACATTTATTCTAACTCATGGGGACCAAGTGATAACGGAAGGACCGTCGAAGCACCCGGCCCTTTGATGTTAGCAGCGTTTGAAGACGATGTTGCCCTTGGCCGAGGCGGACTAGGCAATATCATTACTTGGGCAGCGGGCAACGGATTGGATGATGATGATAACTCAAATTACGATGGTTATGCAAACAGTCGGCACACCATCGCAGTGACTGCAGTTACTCATTATGGCAGACAATCATGGTACGCTGAACCAGGCGCCAATATACTGGTCGCTGCTCCTTCCGATGGGGACGGTGAAGGCATAACAACCACTGATATCGAAGGAGGTGGCGGTTACAACAACGGCGATTACAATGACAATTTTGGTGGCACTTCATCGGCAACACCACTTGTTTCTGGTGTTGTAGCACTAATCCTTGAGGCAAATCCAAATCTAACCTACAGAGATATTGAGCATATCATCGTTCAAAGTTCTAGAGTCAACGATGCTAATGATAACGGTTGGAGTGTCAATGGTGCAGGTCACGATGTAAGCCATAAGTATGGTTTTGGCGTTATCGATGCAAGTGCTGCGGTTGCATTGGCTGAGAATTGGATAAATGTTGACCCTGAAATTAATTACCAATCTGGTTTAATCGATGTGCCTGACCGTCAAATTCCAGACAATTCTGCCCCGGGTATTAGCGAGGTAACCAATGTGCCTGATTCGATTAAAGTCGAGCATGTAGAAGTTATTGTGGACATTGACCACACCTATCGAGGCGACTTAGAAATAATCCTAACCAGCCCTGCAGGTACTCAAAGCGTACTTTCAGAAAAGCACGAAGATAGCGGTAATGATTGGAATAATTGGATGTTCACCTCAGTTCACCATTGGGATGAGGATAGTTATGGCGATTGGACTTTGAGCATTGAAGACCAAGGAAACGGTGATACTGGAACCTTGTATGATTGGGAGCTGAACATCTATGGCACTGAGATAAACACCGACAGAGACGGTGACGGACTGACCAATTATGATGAGGTGAGTATCTATGGAACTGACCCTGATGACATTGATACAGATGATGATCAAATTAACGACGGTGACGAAATCAACATCTACGGAACTAATCCTCTCTCAATTGATACTGACGGTGACAACCTAGAGGATGGGCGCGAAATCCTAGTCAACGGAACTGACCCACTAAACATAGATACTGATTCAGATGGATTGTTAGATGGTACCGAAGTTGATGTTTACTTTACCAATCCATTAGTTGCCGACCCAGATTCTGATATGGACATGTTCTATTGGTTCCAAGATTGTAATGATACTAATGACCAAATTTATCCTGGTGCTCAAGAAATACTGAATTATGTCGACGATGATTGTGACGGTCTGTGGGATGAAGGTTACAACCAAACCGATAGCGATGCAGATGCTTTGAGTGATTATGCTGAATTCCACATCTACGGTACTGATTACAATGTGCAAGATACCGATGGCGATATGCTAGATGATGGTGAAGAAATACTAGAGTACCAATCAAATCCTCTAGTCTACGATAATGACACTGACTTAGATGGTTTTTATTGGTTCCAAGACTGTAATGACACAAATGACCAAATCAATCCTGATGCGGTTGAATTGCTCGATGCTATCGACAATGATTGTGATGAACAAATCGATGAAGACTTCACCGATCTAGACCGTGATAACGACCAACTTCCGGACCTAGTAGAGTTCTATACCATGAATACTGACCCACTTGACAATGATACAGATGATGACGGACTTGAGGATGGCTTCGAAATCCTAACTGTTGGTAGCGAGCCAACGATGTTCGACACCGATGGTGATGGTTTGAGCGATGGTGTTGAAGTCTTAGAGACAAATACCAACCCTCGTGTACCAGATTTAGATGAAGATGGTGACGGATTTAGATGGTTTGAAGAATGTAATGACAATGATGTTACAATCAATCCTGATGCCGAAGAAGTATGGAATGGGATTGATGATGATTGTAATGAGATGATTGATGATGGAGTAAATCGCTATGACTACATCGCCTTTACCACTCTATCAAACTCGACAATTAACGCAACTGAGGATTCATTATCACTAAGTATGGTGTTTGAACTAAATGAAGAAGACAAAGAACGAATAGGTTTAGAATACTACTGGTATCGAAACGGTACGTTAATTTCAACCAACAATACGTTTGAGGAAGGACCGTTTAATTGTACAACAACTGTGTTCGGTTTCGGTGGCATCTTATGTGCTGGTAATGGTACCATTGGCCCATATACCATCAAGGCGGTAGTAATTGATCAATATGGTACTGCGGAGCACACCTGGAACATATCCTATTTCGTTTGGCATCCACCGGAGGTAATCGAAGATGATGAGCAGTCCACCGTATCTAGGATTGTCGATACATTGAGCGATAACGTCATGATGCTAGTTATCGCAATCTTAGCCAGTTTAGTGTTGTCTTTACTAGTTATTAGGTTGCGTCAAAACAGGCCTAGTAAACTTCCAGCAACCCCTCCACCACCACAATCATTTGCGCAAAATATGCCACAATATCGTTACGAGCAACCACAACAAAAATACTCAGATGTAGCATCAGCACCTGACTTATCTATGTTTGAAAGCAAGTGGAAATAATTAGGTATTCATCACGTAGTTCCAACCGATTATCCTACCATCTGTTGCATCAGCGATTAGATTGAATTGCTTGTTCCAACCATCTTCTGTCCAATCCCTTGAGATATCGACGGTACATGCTCCGTCAGTTGCATCACCAATATTGGTTAGTATGGTATTTATTCCGCTACCCGGCACGACTACTAGATAACCAATTCTTGATTCAGGATGATAAGTTCCTGAACTGGTAAACAACCCTTGGTCTGACGTCAATACGGGGAACCTAGTCGAATCTAACAATGATGCTTCAATCATACTTAGGTTTAGGACCTTAGGGATGAATTCACGATTGTACGACACTGTCTCATCATAGCTGCCTTTCTTGTCAAACTGGCAATTCTCTTGACTTGGCGCTCCAGTCATGTTGAATGTAACCCATCCAGCGATGTCATCGGTAGCAATCCATGAGATATTCCATTGGGTATTGGTACCAAATTGCTGGTCAATTGCTCGCCATACATAGCCGCCATCATCCAAAGCAGCAACCGCTCCTGATGCTGATGATTGAAGATAATCTAGACAATCGATTGCTGCTTCCAAATTGTGCGTCCTTAGTGATGAATCATCAGGCATGTGTTCACCATTTGGACCCCAATCATTCAAATCATTATCATTAGGTGATAGTTCGTTGGCTTGTGGTCTTGCGTCATAAGACAAGCCGAATTCCAAACCTTTGGAACCTCGGCTGAGCGAGGATTTTTGGAAGGTGTGACTCATAGTCAATTCTCCATCAGGAAGAACGTAGTCCCCGAGTAGCTTTGTCGTTGTAGAGCAGCCTTGACGATTGCTATCGCTGCCAGAAATGACCACATTCACCGTTTGTTTAGTCGCCCAAGGATTGCCTTCTTCAACTAATAGCGTCATACTGGCAGAGCCCAAGCACAACTCTTGAACATCCTGATTAGTGGCAACAATTTTCCACATTTCTGTGCTACCAAGGGTTTCGGTTCCTAACACTCGCCAATCCCAGCCAAGCCTTGAGCCAGATGCCCCATCATCGATGTAATCATTGGCGAGCAATTCTTGAAGTTCAACTGGTTGAAGTAGCATCGAAAACCCTGGTGATAAGGTGTCTAAATCTCCGAGTATACCTCCAACACCAAAGGTCATTAAATTACCTTGATAGGTGTCTTCAACATTTAGATTCCAATCCACTGCGGTGCCTATTGAAGCTCGGTCTCTCAGTTCAGTCCATTGCGTTGAGACTAAATCGGCGGTCCCGCTGACACTAGCAGGGAAATCTGAACAGGCTGAAGAGCCGGGAATACTTGACCGCAAGTGACGTTGGATAGTGAATGCACTAAAGTCATACTCAGATACAGATTCTACTGTCAGCCAATCCATACCTTGGCCGCCTTTAGCAGAAACTGCTCCAAGCCTATCGAGAGAGGTTTGTGAGGTCAACTGTGAACTATCGCCGTTGCTGATGGAAATATCACCTGTACCGTCGAATAACAATCTCAACTTACAGATGTCATCTTCGGTTTCTATTTGATCTAATACCAAGTCAAGAAACCCTTCACTGGCCATGAAATCACCATCAGAAATCGTGTATGTCATTTCATCGCCGTAACGTAAAGTGTCAGCGGTAAATGGTTCTAGTTGATTGTTGAAGTAGTACCAAGTACCTGCACCAAGAATCAGGACAACGACAAAAACTGCCGCAATTTTTGGTTGTTTTATCATGTCAAGCAGCGTTGCAGCATCGCCACTAGACTTACTAGTGGTTGATTGAGTAACTACTGTTTTTGGTGCTTTTACTTCTTCATCTAGAGTGACAAATTCAGCATCTAATACCTCTGCATCAAGAACATCGTCTAGACTCGAATCATCCGTTTGTTCATCATTTGATTCGACAATTGGTTTTTGTGGTTCAGGCTCAACTTCTGGAGTAAGAGTATCATCGTCTTCAAGCGACAATGATGGTTGAATTACCTCTTCTTCAATAACGGCGTCAATCACTTCTTCGATAACTACCTCGGCTTCGATTCCTAACTCTTCCCGGCTCAGACCTGATTCTAATAACCTAGACACAAGGTCAGACTTATTGCCACTTGTCGGGAGGTCATTTAGAATACATAGGGCTTTGAGTTTGGCCGCTGTTAGACTGGATTTCAAGTCGTCAGACAATCTCTTCACCAAATAGCCGTTACCGTTTTACCCTTTCAATCATATCATGATTTGACTCATAATTTAGCGAATTGGAAGCATGCCTCATTCAGCCTGATAAGGAACATATTGACCATTAGCGTCTTTGATGTATATCTGTTGTTCATAGCCACCATTTGCCATCTTACGATAATAATAGCCGTTTCCAGCATCTTCGAAAGTAGAGCCGTCTGACACAGGTACAGATTCTGCAGCAGGTTGTTCTGCTGGAGTTTGTGCAGGCGGCGGCCCTGATTTCACTGATTCTGCTGGGGCAGCAGCAACATTTGCCGGACCAGTTGAGACACTTGGTGGCGCACCTGACGGCCCTGCTACAGCTGCTGGCGGACCACCTGGACCTGCCACTGACTTTGGAGGTCCACCCGGGCCTGCAGCAATCTTTTGTCTGCGTGCTTCATCAAGAACGACTTGTTCTTCGGTTACTTTATCGTCCTCTAGCAAAGATTTCACTTGCTTGCCAACCTTTTGCGCACCGACAAATGCAAAGGTCGACAGCCCGAGGAAAATTATTCCTGGTACTCCTGCAATAATTTGATTTGGCCATAGTTTGCCGGTAACCTCTAAATTAGTTCTACTAGGGTCGACGATAGTTCCATCGGGACCGATGATTTTTGCAGTGAGACAATATTGACCAAAGTCCAAATCGAAATCGAATGTGTATGTTTTGCCTTCGACTGGAGAGTTGAAGTAATCATACTGATATTGATGGCTATCGCCGCTTCTTGCTTTTATTTCGGCATCGCTTGCTACTTCCGGATCTGTACAGTCATCAGTTTGTACAACGAAAACTTCCAACGTGATATTACCTGTAGCAGATGGGAGTTGATTGATTTTCACCGATACTTCGTATGGTACATCCATGAAATCTTCGCCACCGGGAGATGGACCCCAAACCAAGCCGAGATCTTTCTCTGCCGTACCAAATTCAAAGTCTGCATCCATCGACATTGGGAACAAAGCAAAACCAAACATCAAGAAAGCAAGCCCAAGAAACATAAACACATTCCAGCGTGACTTCTTCAATGATGCTTGCAGAGAAGATAGTGTTTCAACCGTCTCCTCAATCTCCTCTTCCGCCTCATTATCGGTAGCTAATTGGGGCTCAATTTGCTCTTCTTCAGAAGGTACTTCTTCCTCGGACATAACCTGCGCAGGTTGAGTTAGCACTTCAAAGACACTATTGTCGTATAATATGCAAATATGGCGATGATATCAAAAAGTAAACCTTCCTCCAACACTCATGGACCTGAAACTAGCAGTTCTATCGAGGGGGCCGCGGCTCTACAGTACTCGAAGGCTAGTTCAGGAAGCAAAGTTGCGCGGAATTGATGTCGAAGTTACAGATCCTATGAAATTCTCATTATTCGTTGACGACGGGGCAATTGACATCCATTATGCTGGTGAACCATTTACCCATGATGCAGTTATTCCGCGTATTGGCCATTCGATAACTAAGCACGGTGTTGCTGTTCTTCGACACATGGAGCAATTAGGCATCTGGACTGCTAATACTGGTCAAGGAATCTTGCAAAGTAGAGACAAACTTCATGCCTCTCAAATCCTAGCTAGAAATAAAATCCCCGTTCCCAAAACAACTTATGTTAGAGATAGCATAGATGTAGAGCCGGCAATCGACTTTGTAGGTGGCCTACCTGTGGTAATCAAAGTTACACAGGGTACACAAGGACAGGGTGTTTTCCTTAGACATACTGTGCATGAGTCAAGAAGCCTAATTCAAGGATTATTACTAACTGGAAAATCGGTACTCGTTCAGGAATATATTGCGGAATCACACGGCAAGGACATCCGAGCACTAGTCGTTGGTGACCGCGTTGTTGCCGCCATGAGAAGAAAGGCTAGAGGTAGAGAATTCCGCAGTAACTATCACCTCAATGGTACGGTGGAAAAGGTTGAGATAAGTGAGGAATTCGAAGAGCAAGCTGTTAGGGCAGCACGAGTCCTTGGCCTTAATGTGGCTGGAGTAGACCTCTTGGAAGGAAACAACGGACCTCTCGTTCTGGAAGTAAATTCATCCCCAGGACTTGAAGGTATAGAAAAGGCAAGTGGCGTTAATGTCGCTGGAGAGATTATCGATTATGTGATGAGTGAAACCGCGTTTTCTGAGGTAGATTTGGATCAATTACTCAGAACAGTCCCCGGTTCTGGAGTTCTATCTCTACAACTTAGGAATCATCCGATGATGGTTGGAAATAAAATCTCAGACCTATTCAAGACCAGTCATGAAATACCAGTATTTGCTTTGTCTAGAGAAAATAAACTATTGTGGAATCCTGAACCAGATGTTCAGTTAAGATATGATGACGTCATCATTTGCTATGGTGAATTAAATCAGTTACGTGCGTCACTAAAAAGTGCGATTTTAGGAGTGGCTGAACAGTCGCTAAGCGTCATGAAAAAAGACCAAGAAAGTGCGTGAGCATAATTAACAAAGTTCAAAAAAGAACTTTGCAGCATTACCCAATATGCAGAACAGGTTAGTTGCGGCAATACTAGTTGCTACTATCTTGGGTTCTTGTTTGATAGGTTTTAGTGACGATGGCTACGATGCGAGGCTAGATTCGAATCATCGGTATGAATACTCTGAATCTGTTTCGGCTGGTGAATTTAAGATTCACAGGCCTGGTGAAGCACATGACGCTGAGGAGACTTTAGTTTGGTATCCAAATAACATTACTGAATTATCAACTATGCAGTTTACCATAATGCTAGACAATTCCTTCTCAACAGAGACCATCACACAAATTGAGATAGTAGGCAACATAGAAATTACTGAGCAACAAGAAATTGAGCAATTTAGCACAACTATAGTTGATTTTGATATTGAAGAAATCGATGGCAGGCTGGCAATTATTGAGAATTACAATTACCCGAGCACAGTCTGGGGTGGCAATTATTCAATTACTGTAGAATTATCATTCTCGTCTAGTAACAATTTGATTTTGGAACGTGATGATATTCAATTTAGTTCCTATGGGCTATTTTATGGCACTCAATCAATCAGCCAAGATATCACCTTGTGCCTGTGTGAAGTGAAACAAATAGAATTGTCCTTAACCAATACCGGCGAGGATGAATTCGGTTTTTCATATGAGATAGAACTTGATGAATCGTATCCCAATGCCTTGATAGAAATGGATGAAGAAACTGAGGATACTGCGACGGGTACGATTATGCCTACCGAAATTATCACATTCAGATTTACCATTCAGATCGCAGAAACGGCAGTAGTAAAAGACGGCATGATTGACATACCAATCTACCTTAGAGCATTCTACGAAAACGATGATGGTTTCATGGTTTATTTGTTTGATGATGATGTTGGTCTGAAAGCA
>WTIT01000038.1:0-7240 GCA_011526375.1 Methanobacteriota archaeon | reverse complement strand
TTATGATTGAGAATATTGGTGCGTATGAATCTGAAAGAATTGGTTTCAATGCAATGTTTAATGATTCGCTCAATAGTATGATCTACTTTGATATGAGGGCGGAGCCTGTTGTTTCGACCAATGTATTGACTCATAGTCCTGCGACTCAAGAAATAACTGAATTACCGGCAATTATTACCGAGTTGGTTGATGTAAATTTAATCGATTATGAAGACCATCTATTTTTTGACAATGAGTGGGTGTTGTTGTGTTCTGCAACTGGTTTAGCAATGGTAGAAATTCCAATATTCGATTCAACTTGTAATGATTCTCCTGTCGAGATAATTTACGCTGAGGATTCAAGTAAACTATCCTCTATAGCAGTGGAAATTAAACTAGACGAGTCCTACACAGATGAATCTGTTTCGGTTGAACTTGCCTTGCTACCTGCTGCCTTACCAGTAACTGCAGAAGCTATCCACGAATTGACTATACAGATACCAATTAACTTACCAAATAATAACAACGATAATCAGACGAATAATTCTAACAACACTAACAATACTGACAACTCAAATAACTCAAATAACAACACCAATGATAACAATTCAAACAACGAAGATAACCAAACAGATTACGACCTTGACGATGATGGAATCCCTGACTTGGTAGATAACTGTCCGGATACTGCCCAAGGAGCAGCCGTTGACTCATACGGTTGTACAATAGATGAACAAAATAATGATAATACCCAACAGGATAATACTGGTCAACAGCAAGACAGCGAAAATACTGCAAGCAAGGCCGAGGAAAGTAATGTCTTGCTCTATTCGATAATTGGATTCATTCTTGCCACGGTAGTTATTGGTGTATTCATAGTAAAGAATCGAAGCTCTGCCAAGACAAAAAATTCTGCAATGGCCGTTGCGGCAGAGCCAATTATGCCGCTTCCTGTAATGCCACTACCGGCATTGGAGCCAGTGGTATTGCAACAATGGACAGATGCTAACGGCTATTCCTGGAGACAGATGTCAGACCAGACGATAATGTGGTGGAATGGTACCGACTGGATTCCTTACGGTAAGAACTGATTGCAACTTGGATGCTAGAACCCCGATGGTTTGATATCTTACACCCCTATCCTCTAGATGCCCTCCGGGGCACGGGATGCACACTCGCTACGGCGAGAGGCGGTGACGCCAATGGAAAACAGCAGAGGAAACTTTAGTCGAGAACGCAGGGCTTTGAGGCCTAGCCAATTACGACTAACCAATGATGATGTTTCACTACCTCCGCGCTTGTTCCATCTACGAAATTTACCTTGGTTAGACTGCTATAAGAAACAACTCAAATCTGAAAATAAATCGGCGAATACGCAGAAATCATACATTTCCGGTTTACGTTCTTACGTTGAAACCATACTTCCAGGTGAAGATGTCTTGAGTGAGGTTGAATACACCTCGATGACGATTCATGATTTAGCACAACGCATGGAGCCGCTAAATGGTCGGATCGATTTGTGGACTCACAGCCTATCCGACCTAAGACCCACGACATACAATGCGAGATTAGCAGCAGCTCGGCACTTGTTGAAATGGCTCGGTCACAGATGGCCAGAACACCTAACTAGGGCAAGAACCGGAAAAAGGCTGCCAAGAACGCTTACCCGTAGAGAATTGACAATGGTATTGGATGCGGCAAAAACCAGCGAAAATCCGGTTGCCTCAGTTGTTGTTACGCTAATGCTCGACACTGGTCTGCGGGTAAGTGAGGTTTGTAACCTCAACCTCAGTGATATCGATATTCAAGATAAGTCTGCTAAGGTTATTGGCGGTAAAGGAGACAAAGACCGTTTGGTTCTGTTTACCGACCGTTCATTGAGAATGATAAATGCCTGGTTACCAGTAAGAGATTCCAGAGTAAAAGGTGAGTTTGATGCCTTGTTACTGAATTCCGTTGGGCGGAGAATAAACCCTCGTGGAGTACAACGATTGATGGACGATTTAGCCGTTCAAGCGGGCTTACCAAAGGGCAAGTTGACGCCGCACGTCCTAAGACACAATTTTGCCACAGGACTTTTGGAGCGGGGTGCTGACTTAGTTTCAATTCAAAAATTACTGGGCCACAGTAGTATTGCTACAACGCGCGTATATCTCGAGATTTCCGACCAGACTCTGCGTGAGGTGTATAACAGGGCACAATCGATGAGGAATAGCCTTGCTGAAGTTGATGATCCTATCGATGAATTAGTTGACAATACTCCATCTACTAGCGCAGTAGGCATAGAGTAATATTAGTTAGATTTGGCTTTCCGCTTTGACACCTTTTCTGGACCAAACCATTCCCGATGCGGTTTTACCGCTTGACCTGAATGGCCCGGAATTGGACAATACTTTCCTGAACGGCAACGGGAACAATTTTCCTTTGGAGGTAGTTCAACCGTCTTCCGTAAACGGCCATACTTCCTTCTAGGCATGAAGAGACAACAGACACTCGGTCTTTGAACAATTCGCGCAATTACTTCTTTGCGTTCTTGAACCAAGCCATTTTTGATAGCGGCGTGTTACGAGATGGTCCAATTCTGCCACCTTTGGTTTCTGAATCTGCCTTTGGTTTGGCCGTTTCCTTCGCCTTGGCGGCTAAATTCTTGGCCTTATCTGTGGTTTTCTTAGCAGCTGATTTAGTAGCCGCTTTGGCTTTAGATGCGGTTGCTTTTGCCTTGGCTGGTGCTTTCTTTGCTGCTGCTTTGGCTTTAGCAGGTGCGGCTTTAGCAGCCTGCTTTGCTGCAGTAGCAGTTTTCTTGGTTGCCGCTGAGGCTTTATCCAATTTCTTAGCAGCCGCTGCGACTTTCTTGGCTAATGCTGCTTGTATACCGGCCTTTACTAATTTGGCCGCTCCCGCAGTAGCAACCTTTGACACGGTATCCAATTTAGCATCAACTAATTTCTTTGCAGTTGCCGCTCCGACACCTGGTATTGCAGTCAATTTGCTAGCCTTCGATTCTTTCGCGCTCGAACCCATGGTTTCACCTGATGTGGCAGATGATAAGTAACTAATGAATTCTTTTACGACACACAATCTTCCGGTCAATTCATGTTCGATAGATAGTTACCGTCACCTATGGCCGACTATAGTAGCAACGGAACTGTTGTACTAGTCGGCCAAGTCACCAAAGCGAAATCAAATCACCGAGTTGAGAAATCTACTCGTCTTCTGCGTAACGACAAATTCCTCGGTAATACAGAGGTTGTCTATCTAGGGAATCTTGCCTCAGCAATAATTGCCGCACTTGAATCTCCTGATACGCCAGAATTCCTTGAATTGCCGGGATATAACGAGCAGAAATGGCGGCTAAAAACGATTAGTGGCCCGCTTACTGTCACTATTACATCAGATTCATATTGGGGGCTAGGACTTGTGACTTCTGGCTATCTAAATGTCATCGAACTAGACGGACCATCAAGCGTTATTGCTCGACTGGTGTTCGATCTTGTCGCATCCTCTTCATGGCAACCATGGCGGCTGAAGCACGCTAAATCGGCAAGAAAATACCTAGCAAAAACATGGCCAAATATCACTATTGAAAGCAACGAGAAAGCATGGTTAAATCTAGTCAAAGCCTGTAAAGGCTCAACTCAAGAACTAATCGAAGTAATGCAGCATGCGATAGAGAATGTTGAGAAAAAAATCCGGACAATTGATGAGTTGGAGGGGTGGTCGAAAAGTAGAGCAGAAGTTAGTATTGCATCGGCAAAATATGATTTGAATATTGCTAGGGAAGCGCTGCAGGACCAAAATATTCCAAGCGTGGAGAGAGCAATTGCTAGGATTGAAGCTGCATTAATTGAGTCTAATCCAGACAATGCAATGAATGAAGAAAATAATGGCTATGTAGTTGATGAAAAATTGGCATCAATACGTTTCGATGATGACTTGATAGTCAAGCCAACTGAAGATGAGTCAATTCCTTTGCTTGACTTGACTGAGTCGGAATAACGACAAAATTTACGCAATAATGTGACGCGTCGCGTTGATAAAGGGGATGCTACTCGGGTGGTTTGATTGAAATGGCTTCAAAGAAGAAATCCGAGGGCAGTGGAATACAGCAAGCGGCTGGGCTTATCCGATATTTCGACGAAGAGTCTGAACATGCTTGGAAGATTACCCCGTTCCAAGTCTACGCAGCATGTATCATCATTGGTGTGTTCTTTTACTTGGTAAACCAAGGTGTTGTTTCAGCGATTTGGAATCTATTCTAAATCGGCCTTATCATAACGATTTTGTTTTCCAAAGTCGCCATCTTTTGTGCTACTTGCATTGCCGTCTCCATGCCGGCTGTAGCACCTATTGTTGTTGAACCGGCTGAGTCGTGGACAATCAGACGGTGAGTTAGATTCTGCAAGACACCGTCTTCCACTCTCTCGAATACCCAATGCTCGTCCTCAATTCTAATCATTGCTGGAACATCAACCAGTGGGCCCATTTCGTTACCGATTGCTGTTGTTCGTGTTTTCAAACCTCTAAGATCACGTATTGGATTCCAATTCCTGATTCTTGTCGGTGCTCGTGCTTTCCTTCTACTATCTATGCCGCCTCTAAATGCTCTAGTCATAAGGGTCCCATCCCCCGAAGTCTTTGACTTCGTTTCAAGGATTTATCATTTATTAATAAGAAGCGCGATGAATTTTAATCATTTATATGTGGTTTATCAATAAAATATGTTTGTCAATCAGCAACTATTGTTCGAACAATGACATTACTAATTATCATGGGTATGCTACCTAAGAGTAGCAAATTACTCAACATATTTTCAGTTACTGAAGAAATGAAAATAATGCCCACAGAAACTATCAGCAATAGTGCCAGTCCAAGTTGTGAAGGGGTTTTTGCATCTTTCTCGATGATGCTTGGAACTACAATAGATAGTGCGGCAACTAGCCATAATCCTGGTATAATAAAAATCGCAAGGGCATTGAACCAATAGATAAGTGCCGGAGAGAACAATAGCGTAATTCGCAACCACCAATATTCTGGTCTTGCCGCAGCATCGAAACCATATCTTGGCAATAATTGAGTGAATGACACCATTATGACAAATGATGCCGTTAACCACAATGATTCCTCAATGTAACGATTGCCCGAAGCTAATTCACTAGTTTGTCGCAAAACCATGGAGGTTACAAGAATCAAAATTATTAGAGACAGAATCGACATTATGGCAAATGAGTTTGTCCTACCCTCGCCTACTCTCAACAGATTATCTGAACGTTTACCCGGTACACAGATGAAGGCTAAAATCAAGGTTTGCGAAAGAAATATTATCGTTGCAATAATCTTCTCATTGCCCGGCTGTGAAATCCAATTTGTCTCCAAATAGTTGCCCTGATATAAGCCAAAAATAAGCACCCCAGAAACTACGTACACCTTAACAAGCGCCCTTTTTTGTAACACTATGAAATGTTCATCTAGATTATGCATTGAAGCGATGGCAAATAATTCTCCACTAAATGCGATCATAAGGATGGCAACGACCACCATCAATATGTTATAATCGCCGTCAACTGACATTGTTGATTGCAATGGCAATGAGTCTGGAGTATAGTAGTTTGATTCGGGAAAGAAAATCCAGAATGTCAGTAAAGTACATGCTGAAACATAGAGCATAACTCTGCTTTGTACTGCCTTTCTCACGCTCATTGGTGACTGTTTCATACTTGGTAAATTAAATGTCCAAAGTGAAAATATCAATAGAAATAGCAGCGCAAACTCACCGACTCCATCACCAGAAAATAGCAGTTTGAGGTCTCCTAGAGCATAATCTGAGCCTTGTAATCGATTAGCAACTTCTACATGGTTAACATCTCTCTCGATAATGGCTCTAGCTCGGATTATCATTAACCAAGCCACCATCAAAATTGGAATAATTCGGTAAGCGCTTGTCAAACGCTTTTCCACTGTGGGTGAAAAACGTCGGCAATATTGGTCAACCTTATTTGCGACTAGCCAAAGACACAGAAAGAAAATTAGCACCGGGAAAAAAAACGGCATCTCCTCTCCCAGCATGATATTGCTACAGGCATTAAGCCCTTGAGGATGGCGGAATCAACATAGGGCAGATACTCAAGGCGTCAATCATGGGGTATGACCTTTGGGAGGAAGGCGAGTTGATGTCGCTTGCCAACCAGTCATTACTGGCAAAACTAGCCGCTACCCTCGATATTGACTTGGAACAATGGCTGGCCTCTGCAATTGCTGTTTTACCTGAAACCCTCAGAGTAACAAAGTCTCGTAGTGACCGAGATTGGACCATCAATGAACTGAAGAAAATGGGCGGCAAGCCAATTCCTTGGATGCCGAATGAAAGCGCTTGGCAGATGCCGTTTGCTAGAGGAAAAGCACCTGATGATTATGCCAAGAGAATGATGACTATTCTCCATGATAGCGGAAGAATAACTCGTCAAGAAGCGGCGAGTATGCTACCCGTTGAAATTCTTGGAATTACCGACGAAACAGTTGTCCTCGATATGTGTGCAGCGCCGGGCTCCAAAACCACGCAAATTGCCGAAAACCTCCCAGCTCATGGCTTTGTTATTGCTAATGAACCCGTATCTTCAAGAGCCAATATGCTGATTTCTAATCGCGCTAGGTTGGCCCTAACTAATGTGCTAATCAACCAGCAAGATGGCCGCCATATCGGCAGAATTCCAGAGCCGGGTTGTGATGCAATTATTGCCGATGTGCCATGTTCTGGTTCAGCAACAACTCGTAAAAACGTCAAGGTATGGGAGAAATGGCGACCGCTAGACAGTCGTAGTTTATTCACTCTTCAAGTGAATATTGCTGAAAGTGGTGCTCGTGGATTAAGGCCGGGTGGGAAAATGGTCTACTCTACATGTAGTATCGATCCGATTGAAAACGAGGCTGTAGTTGCTGAACTACTACGTAATTGTCCGTGGATGGAACTGGTAGAAATCAATGAGCAAATCCTGCCCGGCTTGATTATGCACGATGGTCTGTCAGATTGGGAACTAATCGATGATGACGGTAAACCGGTAGAAATTACCGATGCTTTACCTAAACTTCCAGGACTAAAATTACCCCATCTCGCTCCGTACAAGCGCCAGTTAATTGACGAAAATAGCGATGAAGATAAGGAAACTCAAATCGCTGAACAACTAAAGTTAACCAAGCGATTATACCACATGGATAACGATACTGGCGGCTTTTTTGTGGCACTACTTAGACATAAACCGGAAGCAAC
>WTIT01000058.1 GCA_011526375.1 Methanobacteriota archaeon | reverse complement strand
TCCATCTCCGGGCTATGTCTCCCAACACCCGTACGCGTCGATGGCTAGGAGGTCCGTTACACCCCCTACAACCTGATACGCCGCAGACCCATCCTATGCCGTAATCTTTCAACCACACACCGTTCCAGGCGTTGTGATCTATCCGGTATTATTCTCAGTTTCCCGAGGTTATTCCAGAGCATAGGGCAGGTTATCCACGTGTTACTGAGCAGTTCGCAAAGAATCTAATTTCTTTCTACTCGCATGGCTTAATCGAACTCCAAAAGCGGTCGCCTCTGGCAGGATCAACCAGATTTCTCTTGTTCTGATCCTTAGGTTACCTGTCGCATGATTTATTGCTGTCTCTAAAAAAATTGGCGAGAAAATATTGCACTTGAGCTCTTGCACAAAAATACATCATAATCTCGATCACCTTCCTGACCTTGAACCATGATGGTTTTTCAAGATCGCAATATCTTCGGCATTGCGTAAGAGAGGATAGATTTCTTCACCGTCCGAAGACTCAGAATCTAACGCCGTTCTCGACAACGCAAGCAACTCAGCCACTAACCTCCCCTATATCAATATACCCGATGAAAAAATAGGGAAAATCACGCAACTGCGGAACAAATATCACTAAATTTCTAGTCGATTAGAATTCTAGTTTAGCAATTATTCTGCGCCGAAGAATTGTCTAATCATCGGATGCATTTCCATTGCTTGTTCTTTTTGTATTTGCTCGTAGGTTCGCAAAATAATACCTACCGCAAGCAACAGACCTGTTCCAGTAGCGTTACCTACTGTACCAAGTAGATCTGCCCCCGCTGCAAGTAATCCTACGAAAGCCCCTGAGAAGTAGGTTACAGGTGGAATATAGTTTTCAAGAATCTTCTCTAGAACCTTAGGGTTCTTTCTAAATCCAGGAATTTGCATTCCAGTTCTTTCAATCTGCTTAGCTACGTCTTTGGTACCCATGTTGGTGGTGTCAATCCAAAACTTAGCGAAGACCATTGAACCTACAGTCATCAAAACAACGTAGAACACTACGTGTACCATGATTTGCGTCAAAGTATGGCCATAAACGTCACCTGTTTGATTTAATAACGGCAATAGCCAATCATTCACACCATTGACCATACTAGCATACCATGCAAATCCACCTGATGCTGTGGTCTGTCCTTGGTCGTATGTACCAATGTACTCCGATAGCGAACCGTAACCCTCTCGGCCCAAGAACGGTGTTTGAGAGAGCGTTGGATGGCTCCAGAATAGAAGAGTGAACATATTGATATTAGCAAGCAGAGCCGCCATCAAAATAACTGGAATGTTAGAAGCATAAACCAGCCTAATTGGGTACTTTCCTCGGTGGCCTCTAACTTTACCGTGAGTCAACGGCAACTCCAGTTTACTGGATTCAGCGTATGCTACGACCAAAAACACCACTACAGATGAAAATAGTGCAGCTAGTGGATTAACGTGTGTAAGAAGAATTGTCTCGAAACCATTGCTAGAAATCATTTCATAATTCGTCGCTTCTCTAAACATGTAGAATATCATAGGTAGCGTACCTGATGGCGGATTTGTCATAGAGTAGCCTAAGCCGCTTGTTACTGGTAGTGGAGATAGTGTTCCGACGAAAGTAGACTGGGAGACTCCCGCAGCGATAAACAATGACATACCTGAACCAATACCCCACTTGCTGACCAATTCATCAAGCAAGAATACTAGATAAGAACCAGCGAACAGTTGAGCAACAATTACGAAGTTTGCCCAACCCATACCATAGGAATCTATCAAAAATTCCATAGGATCAAGGAAACCATAGGTCTGAGGGATAGCTTCAATTGGAATCATGATTAATACCAATAATTTCTGCACACCTTGATACATGGCTTTGTCTTCTGAGTTTGATAAGTCAAGTCTGATGATTTTAGCACCTGCGAAAAGTTGCATGATAATTGAACCAGTAACAATTGGTCCAATACCCAAGTGCATGATTGTACCAGACGCACCAGCCATAATCGAACGGAATCCACTGAACAAGTCAAGCGCTTGACCTGATAGACCATACAGCATAACATTGGTCATAGCGAAGTAGATGATTAGAACAAATGTTGTTGTCCACATTTTTTCGTTAAATCTAACGTGACGTTCTGGCTTTGTTATAGTAGGATAAACATCTACGAATCGATGTAAGGCATACAATCTGCTACTCTTGTCACCACTCCACATGAAGCAAGTCAATGCGGCTGCAGCACCAAATCCTAACAGAAGAATACCAACAAGGAAGAATCCGACACCGTCATCATAACCACCCCATTTATCAGGCCTTACATACCAAACCGCAACACCAGATATTGCTAACCATCCAAGGAGTTTACCATATCTGCCAATTACTGGAGCATCTTTCAATCCTTCTGGTAAATCTCTGTTGAAACACCACATGAGGTAAGCAACATAGATCACCGATAGAACTAGACCAAATTGTGCTGCATTTCTCTGTGCTGCGATTTCACTAGATAGCTCATCTGATTGCCAGTAAATTAGTAGACCAAAGTATAGTACTCCGGTTAATGCGATTGCCCATGGTATCGGCTTATGTCTCATTGATATCACACCTTATGATTATTCTTCTTCCCATTCGTCCCAGTCGTCGTCACCCGAAGTTTCAACTGAACCTCCAGCTGCTTCGATTTTTTCAGTAGCTCTTGCACTAGCTTCTGAGACTGTAACTGTTAATGCCTTAGAAATCCTACCGCTACCTAGTAACTTGTCGAATCCCATTTCTGTTAGATTAACTGAGTCTCCGTCACCGGCCAACTCTTCCAACTGAGAAACATTTACTGTTGCATTGACATTTCTTAGTGATGGATGACGGTTAAATCCGTGCATACCCCAATGCTTTGGCATATACTTGATTCGTGTCATGACTCTATGCTTGTTCATACCAGCATTACCACGTCCTCCACGCTTTCCTGCGCCACGGCCGGCTTTCTTACCACGCCCGTGATATCGATTTCTTCCACGATGTTTGTTTGCTTTTATTCCCATATTTTCACCTCAAATCATCCTATCAACTAGATTGTTGATTGCATCGCCTCTGGCACCTAGTGCACCACCGACGACAAATGAACGCTTAATTCCGCCCCAGCCTTTTGGACCTCTAGGCGGATGTAATCTGAATACTCTCTTTAGACCTGGAACATCTTTCACAGTTGATTCACCAGATGTTACAGACTTAGCAAAATCCTTGATGTTCTTGAAATCAGTACTATCCTTAACTACTGCATCGGTCAAAGGTGAGTCACCAGACATTCTGCCACGCTCTGTAAGCATTCTCTCAACGGTTGCTTCAGTAGCCTCTCCCCACGTGATGTAGTCCTTAGCCTTCTGTAGCATACCACGATATTGATCATTCTCTGGAATAATCACTGCGTGATTTACCTTGGTAAGGTTGAGATAATCCATGGTTTCGCGAATCGAACGCTCAACATTGACATTACTTCTTACTCTAACAACTATCCAACTCATTCAAACATCCTCCCTTTGTTAATGAACAGCTTTTCTCTTTGCTGATTTGAGATTCTTGTGGTGTTCAAATTCTTCAACGCATTGAAGGTTGCAGCAGCGTAGTTGATGGTTGTTCTAGTTTGGCCTTTGGTACGTGATAGAACGTCAGTGATTCCTGCAAGGTCGAGTACTTTCTTGCCTGTTTCACCGATAACTAGCCCCTTACCCTTTGCAGCCGGCATCAAAGTAACTCTAGTTGATGCTGAGCGACCGTTAATCTTGAACGGAACTGAGGTCCCAGGACCTGTAGAAGATTCCCAAGAACCATTACCCCTTTGAACGCTAATTATGTTCAGTTTTGCTGCGGTAATTGCTTTTCTAATTGCTTGTGAGACTTCTTTTGCCTTAGCCATACCAAGTCCGACGTATCCGTCTTTATTGCCAACACAAGCCATCACATTGAATCTTACACGTCGGCCACTATCGGTCATTCGTTGAACCATATTCACCTTGATAATTTCGTCTTCCAAGTTAGGAATCAGTGCGTCTACAACTTCTACTTCTCTTATTGGAAGTTTGCTAGCGAGAGCTTGTTCAAAGGTAATTATTTGTCCAGCCATAACTGCATTGCCCAACCTGGTTTTAGGAGTCCATGAACGTAAATTCATGATTGGGTCATCTTGACCTTTGCCTCTTCTTCTACCGTCCGTTGGTTCTTCAGATTCCTCTGGATTGAATGCTTGGATAAGGCCTGGTGCCATTGTTAGTTGCTCTTCACTCATTAGTATGCCCCCTCTATCTTATTCTTTGTTGCTTCAACTGCTGAACCAATCTTGTCTGATATGTGCTCGCCGTTAATTCTGTCATCCTCAGGTAAGACTACTTCACTGTGTGGTATTTCCATGCCTGCATCAATCATACCCTTCAATGCGGAAAACACTCTTCCACCAACAGTACTACCTGCTAATCCAATATCTAGAACTGCCTCAGTACAGCCTTTGGAAATTGCTTCCTTACCCAGCGCAAAACCTGCTAGATAACATGCTGGAACAGATTTTTGTGAAAAATCAGCAGGCC
>WTIT01000069.1:1756-4615 GCA_011526375.1 Methanobacteriota archaeon | reverse complement strand
CATCAACCACGGCTCGTGAATATGCTCTGTTGGAACTGTGGTCAATTCTGGCACCCACTGGCGAATGAAATCTCCGTCAGGGTCGTGATCAGTAGATTGCTTACCAACCGAGTAAGCTCGTACTGAGTTAATCCCAGTCACTCCTGATTGCATCTGCACCTGTGACCAATGAATTCCCGGCTCGTAATCCATGAATAAATTGGCCAAATGGGAACCTGTGGCTTGCCAAGGCAGCCATAGAGTGTAGGATGCGACTGATTGCAGCATTGCTCGCATCCGGAAATTAATCCAACCGGTGGCTGTAAGATATCTCATGCAAGCATCAAAGAATGGCCAACCGGTTTTACCATCTCGCCATGCAATGAATTTGCGTTGGTCTAATTTACGGTTAAGTAATTCATCTAACTCTGGATTGATGGCGGTCTCATCCATCGTTGCTTCGGCTTCCAAGCGTTGCATGAAATGGCAGTGCCAGGCTAGGCGGCTTTGAAATGAGGTTAGACTTGAGGTAAATCCCCTGTATTTGGGTGAGCGTGGATCGACCTTGACTTGTCTCTGTCTCGCTACAGTATGATGAAACACCTGCTTGATGGTCAAACATCCTGCGCTGAGGTAAGGAGAGATTCGGGAGCACATTATCTCACCAGTAATTGGGCTAGACATACCTTTTCGATAGCCTCGGCCTCTCTCTTCAAGGAAGGACTTGAGTGTATTAATCGCTGCTGCTTCGCCAGGTATTGGCCTGTCGATAAGTTGCCTCGTAGTAAGTCCTAGTTCTTCCATAGTAGGAATTACATCGCTTTGACAACTCTCTGGAGCAAGTAGTTTCTCTGGTCTTGGAATTAATGATGAACTAATGCGCTTGTCGCGGTGTTTCTTCCAGTCATCTCTCGTCCTTAGTTTACGAATCACTCCGTTTGATGGATGTTCGATGAAATCTACACGGTTGGTTTCACACCATTTGGCAACTAACTTGTCTCGCTCCCAAGACCATTGTAATCCAGTTTCTTCATTGCAGATTATCGAATTTATTTGGTAATCAGAGTGCAACTTTTCGAGACTGTCAATTATGTCGCCATAGTTGAATTTGATTACGCCACCAAGTCCGTTGATATCTTTGGCTAAACCGCGAAGACAATCCAACTCCCATTCAATATGAATGCCCGATACATCCATCCTGCCAATTCTTTGAGAATCCAGGTTAAACAGACAGATGATTGGCAAATCACGGTTAACTGCATCGTTAATTGCCGCGTTATCAGAGAGACGTAAGTCCCTTTTGAACCACACAACATTAACTGACACAGCAATAAAACTGGCTATTCATCTATTAATCCCTGTATGGGAATTATGACTGCCACTGTTGCCATTGCTCGCTGGTATGTGCAGTCCTGTACCACCATGTGCCACTTCCTTGCGGCCATTCATACCATTCGAACCCATCATCTTGGACAACTCCGACTGCGGTGATTGATGGGGCAATTTCGCTGCTCTGTGCGGGGATGTGGCTGACTTGGTTGGCTGGTGATGAATAGGTCTCTTCACTCATGGCTAATTTCTCATCAAGTAGTCTTGTGCGATCCTTTGAATCGATTGAACCTGCTAAACCAAAGTAGGTATCATTGTGGGCGATACGGTATAATTCGTCAGGTGATGAGGAAAGTAAATCATCAATCAAGGTGAATAGTTTCTCTCTCGTATCTTTCTTGATTTCGTTATTGGTATAACGACCGGTTAGGTCACCTTTCAACTGGTTTAACTCCTCAGCTAATTCCTGTGGATTACTATGATATGCTTGGACAATTGATTGTAAGTAAGTCAATTCATTGCGTTCCTCTTTGGTGAGTTTGGAATTATTACGTAGTACTTGGACCCAGCGGAATGTCTCAGGCAGCATTGCAGCAACTGCATTGGTTTGTAGTAGGGCTAGTATTGCCAGCAAGATTGCTCCAATGCCCACTGTAGTAGTTACTGCACCACCGTCTCCCGAAAGTAAACCTTCGAGTATTGTATTTGAGTCATCATCATCGGATTCCTCTATCTCACAACCATTAGCATCCACGATTCTACCTGGGATTGTATTCGGACAGTTGTCATCTGAATCCAAAACTCCGTCGTTGTCTGAATCTAGTGTTGTATTGGTCTGGTTGGTGTTATCTGTTCCATTTGAGTCTCCTGTGTCGTCTGTTTGATTCTGTTCAAATAAATCTGCCACACCATTGCCATCTGCATCCAGACAGCCAAAGTAGCCATTTGCGGTCGAGTTGCCAAAGACATTAGGACAGTAATCAGGCGTTGTTGCGCCAATTACGAACACCCCTGGCCAGCCTTGCACTCTACTACTATTCCATCCTGAATCCGCCCAATTATCACCATAGCCATCACCATCAGTGTCAGACCATTGGGTTACATCTAGCGGGAAATCATCGACTGTATCCTCATACCCATCACCATCTGCGTCAAGTTGTGCATCAGAACAGCCGTTTGCATCTACAGTTGTATCGACGGCGGTATTGGAGCACAGATCGTTGACATCACCAACACCATCACCATCGGAATCGACTGATTCATCGGCATCATTCGGGAACGCGTCTGAATTATCGCCTACTCCATCACCATCAGAATCAGCTGATTCACTGGCATCATTCGGGAACGCGTCTGAATTATCGCCTACTCCATCACCATCAGAGTCAAGCGTCTCAAAGGCATTCATTGGGAAAGCATCGGAATTATCACCTACACCGTCACCATCTGAGTCGGTAGTTTCACTCGCATCATTTGGGAAAGCATCTGCATTATCGCCAACGCCGTCGCCGTCCGAATCGTATTGCTCAAAACCATTTGCTGGGAAGGCATCTG
>WTIT01000069.1:0-1656 GCA_011526375.1 Methanobacteriota archaeon | reverse complement strand
ACGCCGTCGCCGTCCGAATCGTATTGCTCAAAACCATTTGCTGGGAAGGCATCTGAGTTATCGCCTACACCATCGCCGTCTGAATCAGTAGTTTCTGTTGCATCATTTGGGAAAGCATCGCCGTTATCACCAACACCATCGCCATCACTATCTGCCCATTCATTGGCGTCATTAGGGAAAGCATCACCTGAGTCGCTGTAACCATCACCATCATCATCAGGACAGCCGGTAACATCTTGTGTCGAAGTACCTGTATCATTTGGACAATCATCATCATCATTCAGTACACCATCTGAATCTAAATCATCCTGTGAAATGAATTCGAATGTTGATGAAAGTTGGTGTTCAATACCATCTTTATCCCACAAAGAGAGGGTGATTGTGTCTGCTTGGCTGGCAACAGGAGTATTAACCACTATTGTTGAATCATCTATTACCTCTCCAGTTACGTAACCGTATTGGCCAAACTGAACCGTTATCTCATTAGTAACAGTAACACCAGAATTTTTCGAGGCATACCTGAGAACATTATTGGTATCATCACTATATGCAATATGGATAATTCCAGAGTCATCGATGAATATTGAACTTGAGTCACCAATACTGCCAGCGGTCTCTACGCCACTTACCTGCCAGTTTTGTGAACTTGGATTCAATGTAGCATATTTCAAATCCCAACTTGCCCATGAATGATAAACAATGTGAGGGTCACCTGCAGCATCAACCGCAATTGCTGGATTACGCCCAGTGTTACCTCCCGAATCAACAATAGTAGTTGTCCATTGACCATTTGGCACACCCGTAGAGTACCTCAAATCTTCTTCTTTGCTATCGTAATGAGCGATGTGGAATTGCCCTTGATCATCAACTGCCATCGAAGAATAATAACCAGGGTACAGGCTAGTGGCTGGGTTTCCGAAATCCGCTGCATAATCAGTTGACCATGGCGATACACCATTACCGGTAACGAAATTTAATATTGATGAATCACGATTTTGATAGGCGATATTTATCTGGTCATCGTCCTCAATTACAATCGCAGAACTGCAACCGCGATTACTACCAGACTTGACGCTCTGAGAAGTCCAGTCAACCCCATCAAACGATGCTAGCATAAGCCCATTACCACAAAAAGAGCCATATGCAGAATACGAAATGTGTGGATTGTTATTAGAATCAACTGCTATACCAACCGGCCCTACTTTACCGTTTGAAGATACTATGTCAGACGACCATGTAGTACCATCAAAGTGCATGTAAATGATGTAGTTGTTACCAGTTGAGTAGGCCGCATGAAGATGATCGTTGTCATCTATCACCATGTGTGTATCCCAACAGTAAGAACCCTCACAGCCCTTGATACTGGTGACAGACCATGAAGTTCCATCATAAACACTGTGAATGAAGTCGTAATTGTCACCTGCTGCAGACACGATGTGAATATGTCCATTAGAATCAACAGCGATGGCGTTTTCTTGACCGGATTTGTAACCATAGTTTGCCGTTGATTTTGACCACTGGTGATTGATACCATCATAGGTTACATTTGTGTCACGAAGGTCCAAGAAGCCGCTCCCAGTGATGATAATTTCTTCACCACCAGAAGTCCAGCCCGTGCTTGGTGAAACTGCGGTTTGCAATGGTGTTGAGTAATTC
>WTIT01000095.1 GCA_011526375.1 Methanobacteriota archaeon | reverse complement strand
CACCGATGGTTTCGGTAACCATTCTTGGCAAGGCAACTAAGCCGCCACCTTGTTCAGTAACTGTTGTGGTGACACCGAGAGATTTGCCTGCACGAGCGTTGGTGATGGTTATTGTTAGGTCGCAGGCTGCGGCATTACACAAATCAACACCGTTTTCTTGAATGGTGATGTCTTCACCCATTGCCCAAACTCCACCATCATTGGTTTCGCTTTCAACTACGATACAACCCCCGGTAGTCTGACCAGGAAGCGCACACTGTACTGCTGCTGCACCATCTACAGATACAGCAATTGATAGACTGGCCCAGCCAATACTTTCACCTTGAGTCATTGTCGTAATGGCAAGATTGTCGTCGGTTGCCATTGAAGGCGAACCGGCTGCATCATTGCTGCTAAATGTATACAATTCGAGAGAGCCGTCAGTGTTTGATTCAGCGAGGTTCGCTGCCCAGACGTATAACGTTCCTGCTAGTACAACAGTAATTGCTACCATCAATATGGTGGCGATAACTGGGCTTACTGCATCTTCTTCTCGTAGTTTTCTAATCTTCCTTGCGTGATTGGTGCGCATACATTGGGTAGAATCAAGCAGAATATGAATATTTGTCCTCAAAAAATTACAATTTGAGGAAATGCTGCTGGGCTTCCTTGGTTTTAGCATCCGGCTCATATTTGGCTAGTTCTTTTTCCTCTTGCTTTACCTTGTCATGATTTTGCATCAAGACGGAAAGTATAACGATTGGTAGCATTAAAATGAACGTCTTTACATTTACAGGTTCGAAGGTTGAAACTTGATTACCAGTGAATAATAATCCCGCAACGATAAATCCGTAGGCAGCAAATATCGCAGCGAAAATTGCCGGTAATATCTTGTTGATTCCCATGGTAAAGAACAGCGCACACAGTGCTGCAATACCGCTCCACAACTCGCTTCGCTCAACATCAAAACCGTAATTATTGAGGGTTTCAATACCGGTTGAAAAGGTGATGAAAATGAATGCAGAAGTTAGTAACCTAGCTGATAGGGTAACCAAACTAGACAGAATTATACCACAGCCAAAACAAATAATTGCAGTGATTTGTAATGGATCTAAGGCAATGCCGAGATCAGTAGCAATAGGGATAATCTGAGGCGATAAAACATAACCAACTGCAATGCCAACAATCATTGTAACAATTGGTAACAATCGGTATCCTGCCAAGAATAAGAGTAGTGATAATCCAGCGATTGGTATGCCTAGTAAGATTCCACCATCATCGAGAAACTGGGACAGTTCTTGCGACAAATCCTCAATTTCCATATCTTGTTCTCGAGACGGAGAATAAATCAAATTTACTTGCAAAATGGGGATTTTTCATTCTTCAACTGACAGTAATGATTGAAAGCCGAATTTCTATGGCTAGAATTGCCGAGGGTGTTTCATGAGTGAAGAGATTGACTGGGACAGTTTGACTTTTTCACTAACTCCAACCGACACTATGTACATCACTGATACCGATATGAATGATGCATGGATGCCTGGTGAGTTGATTCCTTATGGTGATATGAAAATCTCACCTGCGGCTGGTGTACTCAACTATGGCCAAGGCCTGTTCGAGGGAATGAAAGCATATCGAACCTCAAAAGATCGTGTGGTTTTCTTTCGACCAGAAGAGAATGCTCGTCGAATGCAAAGAGGCGCTGACAGACTCAAGATGCCACCAGTACCTGAATCAATCTTCGTCGATGCTGTTGAACAATGTGTTCAAGCAAATCTGCGATGGTTGCCGCCAATGGGTCGAGGCGCAATGTATGTGCGCCCATTACTGATGGGTTCAGGACCTATTCTTGGTGTTGCACCTGCACCATCTTATCGATTCTTAGTCTATGTAACTCCGGTGGGACCATACTTCAAAGGTGGAGTGAAAACGATTGATTTACTGATTTCAGATATTTATCACCGAGCAGCACCTGGTGGCTCTGGAGGAGTGAAAGCAATTGGCAACTATGCGCCTGGCATGATGCCAAGTAAGGATGCTAAAGCAAAGGGCTATGCTGAGATAATTTACTTGGACGCTGAAACCCACACTTGCATCGAAGAAGTCGGTGCGGCTAATTTCTTCTGTGTAAAGGACGGTGTCTTGTACACACCTGAATTAACTGGAACAATTCTACCTGGAATTACCCGTGACAGCATAATCCAACTGGCTCGACATGCTGGAATTGAAGTCCATGAAACCAAGGTGACCGCTGAATTTGCTATGAGTGCTGATGAAGCATTTTGCTGTGGTACTGCGGCGGTTATCTCACCGATTGGCTCGATAACTCAAGGTGATGTCAAGGCTACTTACGGCAACGGTAAACCAGGGCCGATGACTGAAAAATTGTACAATCACCTTGTTGGTATTCAAAACGAAACCGAAGAGGATATCTTCGGTTGGTTACACGAAGTTCCACTATGATTAGCGCTTCTTGAAACTTGAACGCTTTTTGAAACTTGAGCGTTGCTTTTGTTGGTTACCTTGCCCGCGAGATTTGCGTTGAGTTCGGCCACGCTTGTCACCGGCTTTTGGACCTTCAGCGACTCTTTGCGCCTCATTTTGCTTAGCATCCTTCTGCATTTGGCGCCACTCAGCACCAATCATCTGTAGTACCTCTTCCTTGTTACTAGCACCGATTGATTGTTTGGCGCCAGAACTTGAAACCCATAATCTGCCTTCTTTACCGTAAGGTCTGTTTGGGTGGGAGACATTTTCCTCTCGCTTGATTTTTCTTAAACCAACTTTACGAGCTGCATAAAACAAGCCTTCGAGATCTGGTTTGATGACGGATGAATCTCTTGGTACACGACGACCGCTACGGCGTGAAGTTTTAGCATCAAAATAACCGGGCCAAACACAGATTCGGTCTGGGTTGTGGTCCATTATCTCACCTTGGCGCAAAGAACGCTACTTGCATTCACTCGATTAGCACGCCGTTGATGACACCGTCCTTACCTGGACGAGAAGTTACTCGAACACGACCCTTGTCGGTTTCGATGATTGCCCCCTTAACCAGTACGTTTCGACGGACGTAGTTAGGGTCTGATTCGTTTTCAACAACATTCTCAATGGTACCCATTGTGGTCTTGCCAGTCTTTGGGTCATTGATTGAAACTCTGTTTTCGGATAGAACACGAACTAGAGTGTTACCGCCAGTTCTGCGGTAAATCTTTCTCTTTGGCTCACCAATTTGAGCTATTTGCTTTTCGGTAGAGATTTCAGTAGAGCGCTTACCGCGAGCCTGTACCTTTCGTCCACCACTTGGTTTTCTGCGTGAAATTCCGTGCCATTGAGCCATAGTGTTGCCTCCTTGCAGGACACACCGACTGGCGAGGCATATATGAAATCAACCCTCATACACATACGGCGGATATTTGGGAAATTACTGAACCGTCTTTACCTATTAATACAGCATTAACCTCATCGCCAACCTGTAATTCAGCAACCCCTGAAGGAGTACCAGTAAACAGGTAATCACCTGCAACAACCGGCGCCCAGTTCAGTAGACTGTCCATTTGTTGTTGGGGAGTAATACTCATGCTTGAGAGGTTAGCCACTTGACGTGATTCACCATTGACGGTTAACTCGAGCGAATAATCGCCGTTGCAGAGGTCATCAAATTTACCAGTAAAGGCATGGAATCCCCCGATTACTCCGCTGCCTCGGAAACATTTGCCTTTTGACCAAGGTAGTTGTTCGGCGCGTAGTTCTGATTGCGTCACCCGATCGGTTAGGTCCAGACCAACCGCAATTGCTTCGGGAGAAAGATCGTTGCCCAGTCTAATCACGCACTCTATTTCATGATGAACGCTGCCCGGATGGGATGAAACTTGGATTGGCCCGCTGCGCTGAATACAGTTATTTGGCTTGACAAAAAATACTGGTTCTGGTGGTTGTTCATTGCCTAATTCATGGGCATGTTTAGCAAATGTGCGGATTGAGCACCATAGAGCCATGAGCAAGCCAGTAAGAAACGGCTCATCAATCACTCGCTAGCGATAACTGTCAAAGACCTGCACCTAAAGGCCTTGACAATGAGCAAGGATTGGAGCATCCGTAAGCGACGACCGGTGCGTAGGAAACAAATCGCACCATTACTAAAGGCACTTGAAGAATCATTGGGAATCGACCTATCTGTTGATGGCGCCTTTCTTGAAATGGCAGAATATGGGCCGTGGCAGATGGTGTTTGTTGACAAAGTTCCCAAAGCTATTGAAGTGAAAAATGCGGACAATGAACGCTTTGCTTTCTTGACGCTGAGGGGCTTTCTTGAACATACTGATGCGGCAAAATGGGTCGAAGTTGACCACGGAGCAATTCCGTTTTTGATGAACGGAGCTGATTGTATGGTTGCCGGAGTTCAGGCAGCAGATGAGACAATTGTTGATGGTGAATTAGTCTGGATTAGAGATATGACTCACAAGAAACCATTAGCCATTGGCTGGTCGAAAATGGCAGGTACTGAGATGGCTGAATCAAGCAAGGGCAAGGGCATTAAAACGCTGCACTGGTTTGGTGATGAGTTGTGGGAAATGGAATCTTAGTCCATAACAATATGTTCCACTAAGCGCTCAATAAAGCGACGTTGTTCAATGTCCCAATCCTGTATAGTTACCG
>WTIT01000091.1:14169-19065 GCA_011526375.1 Methanobacteriota archaeon | reverse complement strand
TAGAGCGACGGACTCTTAATCCGTCGGTCGCGGGTTCGAACCCCGTCAGGCCCGCTAATCTACAACTGCGATAACTGATTCGAAATTTAACATACCAAAATTGTGTGAATCACTACTTGCTGTAGGGTCGGGGTTATCGCCCTCAACAAATAATCGGTTATCACTAACGGCTTTGATTCGCTTAACTGCGATCACTTCATTATCAAACGGGTGGCGAAATACCACTATTTGGCCGATTTTAAGTTCTTGACCATCGAATGATGTACCGATTATTTCTTGGCCATCTACCAGAGTTGGCCACATGCTGTCACCACGTATGGTAACGTGTAACTTTTCCATGTAATCAGCTTGCTCTTATCCAAGGTACTTCTCTTCCCTTGACTGACCAAAACATGTTGTGAATAGCTTCGACAGCATCCATTAACTCCTGAGCATGTTGGGCTGATACCTCAACTTTGCACGCGCTACATAGTTTAGCTGCCTTCCAAAAGATGTCGTGTAAATCTGGGTTAGATTCCAAGTGTATTGGCTTGAAAAAATCAGTCCAAAGAACAAGTAATTCTTCTTTGCACTTGTGGGCTTCTTCTTCTTTGATTGCTGCATATCGGCTCATCGTATTGATGTAAGCCGCTGAGCTACTGTCTGCAGAATGATTTTCTGCTAGAGATAGCATTTTCTTGGTCATTGATTGTACTGCTTCTGCTGCAACTCTAGCACTTGCAGGGTCATAGACTCCACATGGTCCATCACAGTGTGCGCTTGCTTCGATTCTGTTCATGATGTCACGAGTGGGTAGCGACTTATCAATATGTGGTATTATTTTACAACAATCGTTGTTCCAGCCTCACCCCTTAGTGACTTCAGAGCATCGCCAGGCTGACACAAAATTGCTGTAAGTGAAGGATTGTGTAATGATGCCTCCATCAAACTACCAATCTTTGGCCCCATAGAACCTTTAGGGAATTCCCCCAGTTCCATATATTCTTCACACTCATCGAGAGTTAATTTCCTATGAGAGATTTCATTTTCTGTTCCAAATCCTGTTTTCACTGAGTCGACTGCAGTTGATATTATTAGGGCATTGGCATTTAATTTAATGGCAATAAGAGCCGACAGTCGATCTTTGTCGATTACCGCTGGAACACCGGCATAGTGGTTATCTTTTTTCACCACAGGAATTCCGCCCCCACCGCCACAGATAACTACTGCTCTTAATTCAACTAGCTTTCTTATGACCTCAATATCTAGAACACTCATTGGCATTGGACTAGCAACTACTCTTCTTGGCCCGTTTATTGTCTCGGCTATATCCCAATCGACACTCATCACTACCTTATCAGATAATATAGGCCCGACAGGTTTGGTGGGTAGCTTAAATCCGGCATCTTCAGGATCAACCTCTACTCTGGTGATAATTGAAGCAGTCCTTTCTGGTCGTCTCCTTTTTAGTAAAATTGAATCTAAATTTATTGCTAGAGAATGGCCTATCATACCCTGAGTTGCTGACACCCACTCATCCATATTGTGAGTTATATTTTCATCCAACTGCATTAGATGACCAACCTGTGGTCCATTGCCGTGGGTAAGAACAACCCCCCATCCAGATTCAAGTAAATCTACTACATCGCTCATTACCCTTGCCAACACTTCTGCGGATTCACTTGAGTTAGAAGCCAATGGGTTTTGCAGGGCATTACCTCCAATAGCATAAACCACTATCTTGTGCATTGGCTTTAGAAGTCCGTTCCATAAGTTTTAGTTTTTCCACAATCTGCTCACTAAATATCTCTTTTTGATACAACTGCTGATATGCGAGATTTCAATTATGGGCTCTACTACGGTTGGCTGGTGACGAGATGAAGACAATTTGGATTTCTGATATCTTGGGGGGCAAATACGATGGCCAGAGAGTCGAATTAAAAGGCTGGGTTAAGCGCTCAAGAGGCTCAAACAAAATTCGCTTTATCGTACTTCGTGATTCAACCGGTTCGATCCAATGTGTTGCCAAAAGGGATACATTGGGAGATGAACGTTTTGAAAACATCAAATCTGCCCTAATTGAATCATCTCTAATTCTCCATGGCACAGCTAATCCTGACGAAAGAGCCGATGGCGGATACGAGATTATTGTTGATGACTTGGAAGTTGTTGGACCTGTAAACCCCGAGACACCATTCCCAATAACAGAATCAGCTATGGCTGCTGCAGATGGTGGCGAGACAGAATTTCTGCTTGACAATCGACACTTGTACCTCAGAACCTCTAGGATGACTACAATGTTAAAATTGAGAAGTTCTGTTTTTGGGGCCATCCATTCATACTTCAGAGACCAGGATTTCATAGAATATCAAGCACCTAACTTTGTTGCTGGTGCCGTTGAAGGTGGCTCTACCCTGTTTGAAGTTCCATATTTCGGCAGGAAAGCCTATCTTACTCAATCATGGCAATTATACGCCGAAGCTGCAATGCCGGCATTGGAGAAACTGTATACAATTGCTCCAAGTTTCAGAGCAGAAAAATCTCGAACAAGGCGACACCTAACCGAATTTTGGCATGCAGAAATGGAAGTGGCATGGGCGGATAACCAAGAAATTATGACCTACGGTGAAGGGGTTGTGCGCAAGATTGCTGCAACATTACTCGATGAAAGAAGCAATGAATTAGAGTCATTGGGTAGAGATCTTGAGGTAATCGGCAGATATGCTGACTCGAAGTATCCAAGAATGCGATATGACGAAGCAGTAGAAACATTGCAATCCATGGGTGTGGAAATCGAATGGGGTCAAGATTTAGACTATTCCAAAGAGAAAGTTCTTACTCAAGATTTCGATGTTCCTCATTTCCTAACCCACTATCCTAAAGTCGCCAAACCATTTTATCATCGTGTAGACCCTGATGATGGAAATTATGTTCTGTGTCATGATTTACTAGCCCCAGAAGGTTATGGTGAGATCATCGGTGGCGGAGAGAGAACTTGGTCTGAAGAGGAAATTCTAGCTAGAATTGATGAAGAGGGCACTCCAAGAGAACCATACCAATTCTACATCGACACTCGAACCTATGGTGGAGTGCCGCATGGCGGTTTTGGCCTCGGCGTAGATCGTGTATGCTCATGGCTAAGCGGTGCTGAACATATCCGTGAAGTAATACCATTCCCTAGAGATTCTAGACGAGTCACGCCCTAAGTGATATCATGTACGACTTTATTGCGCTTGGATGTGGTTTGGTAGGAAAATTTGTGGTAACTAAATTAACAGATATGGGTTATAAAGTTCATGTTGTAGACCTAAAGATTCCTGATAAAATCAAAGCTAATAACTCAATAAGTTACCACGAAGGCGATGTTTTTCGTATTGTTGAAGATTTACCTGAGAGCAAATTGATACTTAATCTATTGCCGGGTAGCATTGGAGAAATGGTTAGACCAACTTTGATTTCAAAAAGTATTGATGTCATTGATTTGGCATTTACAGAATCTGAACCAACTATTCATAATCAACTCGCAGTCAACAATGATTGCAGATTAATTTGGGATGTTGGGATCGCCCCTGGACTATCAAATATGTTAATTAAAAAAGAGTACACTAAAGATAGCAAGATCATGGAGGTCACAATCAAGGTTGGAGGAAATCCTGCACAACCTGATGGAGAGTGGTCTTACATGGCCCCATTTTCTCCGACTGACGTAATTGAGGAATATACAAGGCCTGCCCGAATAATTGAGAATGGAGAATTGAAAATTGTTGATGCATTAACTGACTTACATCAAATTACTGTCAATAACTATGGAAAAATGGAAGCTTTCTTGACCGATGGTCTTCGAAGTTTACTAGATTCAAAAATGGCGACTAACATGCGAGAATATACCGTCCGTTGGCCCGGACATATCCAAAAATGGCTAGCCACCAAAGATTCAGTAAGCGATGATGAACTTATTGAGGCGTGGAAATTTGATCAAACTGTAGATGAATTTACTTGGATGGAAATAAGAATAACTTATCATGATTATCAAGTGGTTTGGGAAGTATCAGATATCGGTAAAGATGGAGCAAGTTCGATGGCAAGAACAACAGGACTTGTCACATTGGCATGTGCTGTAGAACTGTTGACGTCATACGGCAGTGGTTTTGCTAAGTTTAAGGCTGGTGTATTGGCTCCTGAGGACTTGCCAATTGATTCTATAGAACGCGTGGTTAAGTTTATGATTTCTGAGGGCGTTACAATTACCCGCACAATTACAGAATAGGCTCGCCACACATTGGGCACTCCATTCCTGGAACAAACTCACCAAGCATGAAGCCACAGTTTAGGCAAATTGAAGAGATGAAGGTATAGTCATCAACAGGCATAGAATTTCTATAAAACAATATGAAATAATCATTTGCTTACTTTACTTCGGATTACTTCTAATACCAAACTCAAGTCTTTTTCTTCAATTACCACATCACAATGCTTTAACGGGCGTTCATCCCAAGGATTGAAGCAAATCGCTAAGCCTGATTCGTTAAACATACCAATATCTCCCGCAGAATCACCAACTGATACAGTCTTACTCTTCGGTATATTGTACCTCCTTTGTAACATCTTTACAATTGCGCCTTTACCATTCATTTGCACTTGATATCTGCCAAAATCATTTAGACAATATTTTCCGCTATCTGTCATTTTTCCTCTTAGCCAACCGTTAGTAAAAACAGTCAACTGAGAATCATAACCGTTCCCATAACGTTGTGCTGTGTAACGATCAATACCTCCCCATCTACGCTGCCATGGTTTAGATGATGGAAATTTGGCAGCAATATCCCTTGCTGTTTGTTGTAGGCCACCTGAAATAATAGCAACCTTAGCACCATCATTCAACAGTTCTGAAATCAGTAGATGCCAATTTTTCATCAT
>WTIT01000091.1:1173-14069 GCA_011526375.1 Methanobacteriota archaeon | reverse complement strand
CCTTAGCACCATCATTCAACAGTTCTGAAATCAGTAGATGCCAATTTTTCATCATAGGCATTCCTTCCATCAAAGTTCTAAGTTCCTCGTCGGTAATATCCCTATCTTTGATACTGTCTTTAATTAGTGCAATATCTAATTTAATCCAATCCCATTCATCAAGTAATCCTTGATTGTATAGTTCAAACGATTCGTCGTTCGAAATACCCAATTTATCATAGACGAATTGCCAAGTTGATAAGTGATCGACTAAGACACGGTCCATGTCTAAGCATACTAAATGACTGAACTGGCTCATTCTACCACCTTCAAGTTGTTTTATCGTCAATATTTTTCCAATTATATTGAGATTGTATTTGTTCAACTTGCTTGCCCATTATGTACAAGATTAGTGCAACCATCATAGCAAATAGGCCTATCAATGTCATAGCAATCGTTGTCAGTGTGACTCCAATAGAGACTGAATTTAATTCATTAAAAGTGTCAACGACATTGCCGGATAACCGATAACCGAGGATAAACAAGACGATCCCTGGGATGCCAAACAAGAACAACGGATGTTTTGTTTCCAACATCCAATAGAATAATTGAGCAAATCTCGAAGCAGTAGCCAAGGATTCTCTTTGTGGAAGTTTTATTTTATCCGAAGATTCAATCACACGTACCCTAAGTTCACTTGGAAAATTAACAGTACTGGTCATAGAATTTGATTTAGCTAACTCTTCAAGACCTCGGTTTGACAAGTACAAATGGTCAATGTCCAAAGATCCAATCACTAATTCTTCAGCAACCGATTCTTGATTACTCGTCTCATTATTGTATGAGACATAGATGTCCCAACCCTCTCTAGAACGGTTAACTACTACTGGTAATTCTCTCAGTTTCCATTCATCTGTCACATTAATAATGAGATTGGAAAGATTGCCATTTAACTTAGATGAACTCAAGAATTCTGCTAACATATGTGCTTTCGTATCCTCGGCAGAATATCTCATCACCTCGCAGCCAAATTCTTCTGCGAATTGTATAGTTTTATCAGTTGAACCAGTGTCGATAAATACGACCTCTTGAGCGATTTCTTTCGCCCTAACAAGTAAAGAAATTATACGCAATTCTATGTTGCAACCAACATAAATTAGCCTCAATTCTTGACTAGTCACATATTACTGTAGTTCCTATTGGACTTATAATCTGCGATAATGAGGGCCAAAAAACGACTTGTTTAGGACTAAATCTACTAAGCCGGAAAGTTATATTCATCACTGTTGACCTACTGGGTTTATCATGCGAAAAGGATGGCAGGTTGGCGTTGTCATTCCCGCAAAGAATGAGCAATCATTTATTGGAGATGTGATTGATTCAATTCCAGATTTTGTTGACAAAATTGTTGTTATCAATGACGGTTCAACAGATAAGACACAAATCATAATCGAAGATATGGCCAAAATCAATGATAAGATAGACTTGATTAATTTGCCTGGTAATGGTGTTGGTTACGCAATTGATACAGGTCATCAAAGGTTGATTGACGTTCTAGAAAAACCGTTTGTCAGCGTGGTAATGGCTGGCGATGGGCAGATGGATGTCGAAGACCTTACTTCTGTGATAGAGCCGGTAATTCAAAATGAGGCCGACCACGTAAAAGGAAACCGATTCAATCATGCTCAAGGGATTGGTAACATGCCTAAAATCCGAAAATTAGCTAGTAACATATTGGGTTTCTTTACTACTTTAGCATCAGGAAGAAGTGTTACAGACCCTCAATGTGGCTACACTGCTACTAGTAATGTGGTACTTGAGGAATGGGATTGGAAATCATCTTGGAAGGGTTATGGTTACCCAAATTACTGGTTGATTGAACTCTCTGAAAAATCCTTCAGAGTAAAGGAAGTCCCTGTCAAGTCTGTGTACGGTGAGGAAAAGTCCGGAATTAAAAACTCAACATTTTTCATCACTGTAGGATTGATGATGTTATTTATGCACCACAAAAGATGTTTTTCTATGTTGTTTAATAAATCGGTTGCGCCTCACACAATTTTGTCATTCACAGCTTATGCAATCGGTTGGATAGTGATTATTCCGGGAATCAGCACCGACTTAGAGCGTGAGTTGACAGATAGTATTTTATCAAAAATAATTCTAATACTAGTATGTTGGACATGTGCTCATATATTCGACAGATTAGCAGTTAAATCGAGAACGGAGTTGAAATTCAATGCGTAGGCACGACAAAAGAAATAACCCCCGCAAAGCTCACGTTAGACACATACTGGTACCGGACAAACCTCTTGCTAGGAAAATTATCGAGGAAATTTCGAGTGCTAGAAATCCGCTAAAGATGTTCAAAAAATCAGCAAAGATTCACTCAACCTGTCCCAGTGGTTCAAAAAAAGGCGATTTAGGTGAATTTATTGAAGGACAGATGGTTAAAGAATTCGAATCTACTGTTTGGCAAACTGAAGTTGATGAAATACCAAGCAAGTTCGTCAAAACCCAATTTGGATATCATATAATCTGGGTTCACTCCAAGACTGAGTAGCGAAAAATGGTGGGCGTACCAAGATTTGAACTTGGGTCCAAGCGTCCCAAACGCCCGAGTATAGGCCAAACTAACCCATACGCCCGTTATGTTTGGCCACAACTTCCCTGTTATCAAATTCACTCAAGAAATTGCCAAATTCCTCGGCCCAATCTAAGTATTGTGCCTTGAGCCTCTGCCATTTGTAAAAAATTCTCAAGTTCGTCCTCAAAACCCTGCTTTTTAAATTCAGAATTTAATGCATCTTTGGTGAAATTTCCATTTTCGTCTAATGAACTGCGCAATAAATTAAGGCCTTTGATGGGGGAAAAGTTAGAATCTCTATTGAACAATGTTTCAGATTCCTTGAGTTTGCTGGATAGTGATTCTCTTAACTCATGTGGAGTGTTTGCAATAATAACTTTCATACGTAATTCCGAGGGATTTTCAGCATGGTCGATGATTGGCGTTTTTTCATTCACTCTTTGACCACAATGTGGGCAGTTGTGACCTGATGATTTTCTGCCGTGACACATATTACACGCAGGGCATCTGAATACTTTCCAACTCCCTGCCATGATGATAAATCATGTCGAAGGTACTTGATAATGTCGTCATAGAGAAAAATCTGTGTTGTTTCCACCACTTCTTTTGCTTCCTGGCCTTAGGGCTGGAGCAGCAGGAGCTTTGACATCTACTCGCTTTTGCTGCTTCTCTTCTGGTACTGTTAGGCCACCTCTGATTGGACCAGTAGATTGCCTACCTCCCATTGACAGTGAATTTGGCATAATTAATGCTGCCATTGCCACACCATGATGTTCTGCACCTGCAGTTACCTCATCAACAGCTACATCGAAACTAATCACTTCGAGATCTCTTGTTGCTAGTCTTCTTTGGAGATTTCTTCTGAGCATCAAGGACGTTTCTTCGTAATCTAATTCAGTACTGATAGTTGCAACGACTGCACATTCATCACCCTCTGGAGTAACACAAGATGCCCAGGCAACACCGGCACAGGCGCTAGAACCATTGTACGCATAAGCAGTAGCCATATGACACTCGACCAGGGAACCCATTGGGAGAGCCCTTGGGGGCGTTGCTTCAAAGTTCAGAGGCAACATGGCACCTTTGGCTTCGATTAAACGGGTATCACCTAAACCCAACTCAACTAGGCCTTGGTCATAAGCATCCTCAGAATTTTCTCCCCATGGGGCAACAGCAGTCATGAGCCATCCGTGACATGTCCTAGGTACTCTACCGGGCTTCATGTTGTATGACAGACGCAAGGGGTTCTTGAATGAAATGGTCATCAGGGTATATGGCCCGGAGATATAAGCTGTTGATTTTATTGACTGCTTTTTCCTTGGCAATATTTGGTTTAATTGCTGGAAATGAAAGATCTAGCATTCCATTTTCTGCTTTTTTCCTGCTAATTATTTGCTTTATCGTGTTAGTTGTTTTCTGGAACTCTTTTGACTCGGAAAGAAACTACTCTAAGAAATTACAGTCAAACCCTGGTGTGCTTTCAAATGAACATCAAAACCAGGAACTAATCAATGATGATGTTGGGAGTCAACCTGCAATACCAAATCCATTAGATTCTGAAATTGATATTCCTCTAATGTGATTACACAAGCCTTACTGTTTCCAAATTCTTGGGCGCATATGTGCGACATTTGTATCGCTCACGAAGTGTGTGACCTAACTCATTACACTTGTGATAATCACCATGATGACAGATTATATTTCTCGGTTTAGGATGTAATTGGTCGACGAATTCCAATAGTTGTCTGCGGTCCGAATGTCCCGAAAATCCGTCGATGGTCACCATTTCACAGCCAACTTTGACAATCTCTGTTTGCCCATTAATTACCATTGGAACCTCACCAAAGCCTTTTTGCAATCTCCTACCTAGAGTCCCCTCCGCTTGATATCCAACGAAACACAATGAGTTTCTTTCTTCATGAGCCCAATTTTTGAAGTATTCCATAACTGGGCCGCCGTTCAGCATTCCTGAGGTTGCAAGAACAATACATGGAGATGTATCCATGACAATACTTTCTCTCAACTCTCTTCCCTTGACAGGACGGAACCACTCACTGGTGAATGGGTTTTCACCATCATCTTGTAATAAGGAACGTTTCAAGCTGTTGGTGAGATATTCAGGATGTGAAGAATGTATAGCTGTTGCTTCTTGAATCATGCCATCTAACCAAACAGGAACTGGTTTTACTGTACCGGAGCGGAACAATTCGTCGATGGCAATCATCACTTCTTGACTTCTCCCAACTGCGAAAACTGGACATATCATCTTACCACCGCGTTGTATGGTTCTCATGACAATGTCTTGTAGTTCTTGATTTGCTTCTTGCCTAGAAGGCTGGTAATCTCCACTAGCACCATAGGTAGATTCAATGACTAATGTTTCAACCTTGGGGAATCTGGTATTTGCAGCATCGAACAACCATGATTTTTCATATTTCTGATCGCCACTAAACACAATGTTATGCTTACCATCTGCAACATGAAGATGTACTGCAGATGAGCCTAAAATGTGACCAGCATTAGAAAAAGTCAATTTGACATCGGGAGTGATATCGGTAGTTTCTCCCCAGTCGACATCAACAACATGTTTCATACATGTCCGGATATCTTCCATATCATAAGCAGGCCTCTTACCTTCCGCACCACCTACTTTGATGTAGTCTGTTTGCAATAACAACATCAAGTCACGAGTTGGTGGCGTACAGTATACCGGGCCTCTGTAACCGTACTTGAAGAGTACTGGAAGCATTCCTGCGTGGTCAAGGTGTGAATGGGTTAATACAACTGCGTCTAACTTCTCCAAAGGTAATGCTTCAGGAGCAGTGAAATATGGCATTGGGTCAGTGTCAGAAGCAATATTAACTCCAACATCAATCATGACTCTTGATTCGTTTGTAGTAACCAAGTGACATGCCCGACCTACCTCTCGATATGAACCTAATGCTGTTACTCTAACCCATGTAGAACTCGGTCTCTTTGGCCGGTGAATATTCAATCCAAAATCCTTCAAAAGCTTCTTCCTTTCATCAGCGATACTGTTACGATAGGACCTAACATCATGAACAGATTTTGAAAAAATAGGTGGGGTACGTTCAACCTTTGGAATCCATCCGGTTTTGTTCCTGATTTCGTTAACATTAGCACCTCGTCTACCAACTGCCTCTCCAGGGTTTTGGCACTGAATGATAACTTCACTAAAGCAGCCATCAAAGTATATTTGTGAAATATCTGCCTCTTCAGGGATTATTGACTCGATAATCGACCTCGCTTCTAATTCAGGTTTCACTATGCTTGGGTCAGGTCTAATCTTAATTTTCCGTTTGACCTTTTTGGCAATCTTACCCACCAATCCTTCACCACCGCCGAACTTTTCCGGCACTGGCGTTACAATTGCAATGTTACCCGCTTCCAAATCAACTTTGTATTCAATCGATTTTGGCACTATTTTTGCTATTTCATCTTTCAATTCTTTAAATGTTAGGCGCATTTTTTCACCTCATAATTTCCACAGTCTAACGACACATGTGTATTACACAATGCAGAGAACTGCGGGAATAAAAAATCAAGAAAGTAATTTGTTGATTTGGTCTTGGGTTTGTAGAACAAAGCCGTCTTTCTTGGTGATAACTGCGAGATCCATGCCGTTGCCGGAGGCGGCGTCACGTTGTCCCGATGCATGGAGGGCGCGGGCTGCAAGTTTCAATGCTTCGGCTTCAGTCATATCGGGTTTGAATCCATCCTCTAGTACACCATACATGTATGGAGAACCTGAACCTGTGGCACAGTATGCGTCTGGTATTGAACCACCAGCAGAATCGATAGAATAGACATGTCCACCATCCTCATCGACACCAACGATGAGTAATTGTACCCAATGTGGTCTGCCGGACAGGATATTTGCGGTTAGTGTCGCTGCTCCTTTGACTGTCATTGGTTGTTGCCGGCGAAGCTCGAATAACGCCACCTCTGCCGATAGTGTACGAGACAGTGACTGAGCATGACCGACTAGACCAGCAGTTGTGAGCGCCAGTCTGTCACCAATTTGAAACAATTTTTGCACGGACTTGTTGGCAATGAAGTGCCCCATTGTCGCACGGTGGTCAGCACCTACGACTACCCCGCCTTTGAAGGTGATTCCTAATGTACTAGTTCCAGTTTTTAGCACGTTTGCGTTGTTTTCCATCATCATCTACCCTCTCCCTGTAGTCGGCACCTTTTGAACATTGGTGCATATAGCGCTATATTCCAATCTATTTCAATATTGATATTGGTGCATACAAATCACTGTACCAAACATGCCGAATAAGCAAAAAATTATCGTAGTATTATTGTGATATGAGTACACAGGCCAGTTTATGAAGCGGAAGAAGGATGATGACCCTCATCAATCGTCCTTGGATTCTTTTGCTAATATCGAACTTCCAAGTATGCCCGACTTAGACAAACTTGCTAAAGCAGACAAAATGTTGCAACAGAATACACATGATGAGACGGGAATAAAAGGTCAATCATTGAATACTTTTGAAATGCCTAGCATGTCTAAATCTACCAAGAAAAACGAAGTGCCCTCAAAATTGATTTTTCATAACCTAGGAAATAAATACCCAGACCCACCAATAACATCCAATGATACTGGCCTTGTAGTCCATAGGGCTGTATTGAATGATATGACTGGAATTTCAACCCTTCTGGATTGGTTGGCAGACGGGCACGCATCTATTGTTGAAATGGGAAGGCTAATCAAAAGAGATACTGAGTTTAGCGCCGCTTTAGACCAACTTCATACATTCATTGAAGGTGATTTAGGTGGCCAAATTATCCAAATTACTGACACGCGATTGATGTTATTACCGCCTGGCTGTAGAGGTTTGAAAGGAGTTGAAATGGAAGCCTTTGCGGCTGGAGCTGAAGAACTTGGTCGGAGAAGATTGTGATGCAGGAATCTCCCGTCGACATACCTTGCCCTATATGTTCAATTGCGGGTGAAGTTTACATGATTGCCCACATCGATGAAATTCCATATTTTGGAGAGCATACTCAAGTAACTGTAATGTGTCATTCATGTGGTTGGAAACAAACCGATTTTATTCCAGCAGAAGGCAAGAAAGCAGGTTGTTGGTCACTTGAAGTAAGCAACGAAAGCCATCTCAAATCAAGAGTAGTTCGCTCATCATCTTGTACAATTAGAATCCCTGAACTGGATTTACAGGTTAACCCGGGTAGTAATGCGACGGGCTACGTGTCCAATGTTGAAGGAGTTATTAATCGATTTATTGAAGTAATCAATATGGTGTTGAGGGACCTACAAAACGATGTAGCCAGCAAAATAAAAGAACAACAGAAGGTTGAATTAAGCAATAGTATCAAAGAAATCGAACAACTTGAATTGTTAACAGCAAGATTGACAATTGTGGGTCAAGACGGACATCAGCCGTTCACACTTGAATTGTTAGACCCGCATGGACATTCAATGATTATTGATGAATCTGCCAGTGAACGAGAGTTAACCGATGAGGAAATTGTTAGTCTGCCCACTGGACCTGACCCCGCCGTGTTCTCGGCTTAATCACAGGGCATCCTCTGCCAGAAATTCATCAACCAAGTGCTCTGTTTGTGCACGCAACTCTTGATGATTTTTCATCCAGTCTGTCGCTTTATCAATGCATAATTGTTTCATCTCACCGGCTAAAATCTTACCATTACGGTATGCTGAATTTATTTCCGATAGATAATTATCATCATGCTCAAAGAAATACATCATGTACTGGTATGCAACATCAATATCAGGATTGCCTCCCAAACGGCGATGCTCTTCGATTGTGGATTGACCTCCAGAATATGCTTTCTTGATTTTTTTCGTCATTGAGTTTATGTCATCATCCAAAAATATCGTAGTTTTTGGCTTACTACTGCTCATTTTTTCGCCTGTCAATCCAACTGCAAAGTGGTGATAGGTTGAAGATGGGGCAAGTAAACCCATACCTCCTAATCTACGTTCGAGTTGTAATAACTTAATTCTGATCGAAATCATGTCTCTTGTTGTTGCACTTGGCACAACAATTGTTCCTTGTTTTGGATTGGAGTTAATATCTGAATAACCTAATTCACTAAGATCTGAAACAATCATATCAAATATACTTGCAACCTTTTTCTTGTCAATTCGTCCATTTGGCTGCTGGCCTAAAAGGTCTGCATTCTCGTCTTGAACTGATAGTCCAATCAAGACTCCTGGACCGTTATTTTCTTTGATGTTAAACCAGTTAGTTTTTGCTGCAATCCCTCTTGTGAGTCGAAGATGGGGATCTTGGTCTACCCCTACAGGGACAACAATTGGTCTTAGACCGCCATATTCTTCGAGTTGAGGGTGAAGAATGTCTCCAACTTGTACCATCGGAGCTTGCACATGTGCTAAATTAGTTTCACCTTTAAATCCGTAAATTGATTCGAACTCATTCAAATTTGTCCGCTTACCCAGTTGGAAACCCAGTCTCTGGACGTCAGAACGCGATGATTGGAAGTATACTTTTGTCAGATTTGGATCTAAACCTAATGCAGCATAGTTAGCGACATATTCGCTCAAGGCAATTTTTCTACCTTTTTCTAAACTAACGCCTCGTGTTGCTTGGCTTTCCAAATCCGCAACTGCGATGCTTACATCACCACCCAAATTTTGGAACCACTTAACCTGTTCAATAACCATTGAATGACCTAGGTGCATTCTACCACTTGGCATCAAGCCAGTGAGTACCCCAAACTGACCACCGGTTTTTTGCGCTTCTAGAACAACATCTAAATCTCGGTGAGCGAAGATTATCCCCCTCCTGTGTAGGTGAGATGGGTTAGGTAGAGACAAGTTAGCCATGCTAGATAAGCCAAATTGATCAATAATGCGCGAATAGTCGGTAGATTGAGTACTGCTCCAAGGGTCTATGTTTAATTCATCACCTACCATAGTATCCCCTGCCCTCGACTCGATAGCCTTATTTCATCAAGCCTTCGATTAAAAATCAGCAATTATGTGGTTATTGATTTGTTTCTCGCTTGGCCAGAGGCCCTAGTCCTTCTCGTCGCAAAACCAACATCATGGTCAATACGGCTGTAGCCCCAATTCCAACTGCAGCATAGGGTAACCAATCTGCATCTCCATCAAGTTCTCTGGGTTGAAGCAACCATGTGAAAATTAAATCATCTTGATCGACAAATCTTTTCGACCACTTGAACAAATCAGAGGTTTCATGTGCTGCAATGGTTACTGCTGCGGTATGATTGTTCCAAAATTCAGCAATACCCATGACATCATAATTGCTTGATTCAATGGTTATGTTGACTGATTTCCCGTCTACTACGCTAAGATGTAGATATTGATTGGATAACTTGGTATATCCTTCTTGAGTATGTCGTTGTTGGGTGATATCTTTCATTGGTTCGCCTTCAGATGTAATATTCAAGATACTTGAATCTCCCACATCTATTATCCATGTAATCGGAATATTCCACCTTTCTGGCAGCAAATTAGTACACTGTTCCTTGATTAATGACTGGAAATTCAAAATGTAATTATCATCTTGAGTAGTAATTGAATGGTCAAATTCGTAACATTTGCTCTTAGCCCAGTATGACCATGCTTGTCCCCATGTTGTCAGCCATGCGTCTGCATCATTAGCAAGGTAGTCCTCAATTGCTGAATCATGACGAATCGTCGCCTCATTAACCCGTCCAATCCAGTACAAATTTACCAATCCTCCTTCGTCGACTGCATTTTTGACGTCTTCAACAGAACCGATTATTTGTTCTAGACTTCCACCTCTGCGTCCTAAATTATACCAATCCCATAGGTCGGCAGGAACGTCAGTAGAATTATGCCAGGCAGTGTAATCAAGACCGTTTAGGTCTCCATGAACAGCAAAACCTTGCTTAGAGATAATTTGATGCTGTGACATCGTCAAACCATTTGGCGTGTAGGTCGAAATTGGGTTTGCGCCCCAGTTACTTGAGTCTGTTCGCTGTTCAATATATTGACGACATTCACTGGCAACTGCACCAGGGTCTGCCTTCCAGGACAGGCCTGGGACTTCGTAGCAACCAAACTCATCACCGTTGTTGAGCCTTTCTTGGGCTAAATTAGTATTTAGCCAACCATCCTCTTCCCACTCTGCGTCAGCTATGGCGGCTGGTGAAAAAATTAGACCTGTTATTATTAACAAGATACAACCTGTTGATTTAGTGTACCTCAATTTATCACTACCGTAACAAGTTGTGGTCGATTAAGGTGTTTTTCATACTTCGTATTGGGATTTAACTCTAAACATGACAAATCGCTTTATTTTGCCAGGTTTGAAAGCAACTATCAAAGAGTCAACCACATAGCACAATACATGACCAATCAGCCGGGCAGCATAGAGAGTGCTTGGCAACTTCTCGAGGAACATTGGAAAATTGAACCTCGAAGCGGAGGTATTTCCTACACTCCAGGTTATTCCATCATTAGATTCATTTTTTCGCCAATAATACGCGGTTTAGCAAGAATCAAAGCAACAGGATCAGAGCACATCCCTGGTCAAGGAGCGACTATTTTTGCCGCTAATCACCTCTCGCATGTAGACCCTATATTGGTCATTGCATCATCTAGAAGAAAGGTGCATTATTTGGCCAAAGATGGTCATTTCAAAAATTTCTTCTTGCGTATGTTCATGAATCTCACAGGACAAATAGAAACACACAGGGAAGCAGGTGGAGATGAAGCGTTAGCATCTGCCTCTGATGTATTAGCATCTAATTCAGCCTTGGGAATTTTCCCTGAAGGCACTAGGTCAAAGAGGACAGAAAAGCCATTTCTGCTCCCGGGAAAAACTGGAATTGCTAGATTAGCAGCATCATTTCCCCATGCAAAAGTAATTCCTGTTGCTCTTGTTGGAACTAGAGAAATGATGGCCCCTCAATCTGACAAATTGCCGAAACTTTGGAAATCCGTTAATGTCAATTTCGGGCGGAATATAACCTGGTTAGAATGGTTAGCAGACCCAAGTGGCGGAGCCATGAATGTTGAGATGCTAGAGCAATTACATCAAAAAGACAAGCACGAGATTAAATCAACCATTGCAGGATTGTATAGAAAATTCACCGACCAACTAATGCAATCGATAAGTTCCTTAGGCGCTCCTTGAATACTGCTTAATCGAGAAATTATCAAAGGCTGGCTACCTGTGGTTTGTCTGGTGATGATGTGGAACAATATCTGAATCTAATTCGGAGAATTCTTGATGAAGGTGAAGCAAAAGGAGACAGGACCGGTACCGGTACTCTATCCGTGTTTGGTCATCAGATGAGATTTGACTTATCGGAGGGTTTTCCGATGGTTACAACAAAAAAGTTGCATCTGAAATCAATTGTCTATGAGCTACTTTGGTTTCTCAAAGGTGATACAAATGTCAAATATTTACAGGAAAATGGCGTTAGAATTTGGAATGAATGGGCGGATGAGGATGGCAATCTAGGCCCCGTTTATGGCAAACAATGGCGCAAATGGGAAGCGAAAGATGGCCGAATTATTGATCAAGTTACAGACGCTATTGACATGATAAAAAATAATCCAAACAGCCGAAGAATTATTGTTTCTGCGTGGAATGTTGGGGAACTGGAAGAAATGGCTTTGATGCCTTGTCACGCCTTTTTCCAATTTCATGTCGCTAATGGAAAACTAAATTGTCAACTGTATCAACGGAGTGCCGATGTTTTCCTCGGGGTGCCATTTAACATCGCATCATATGCTTTACTCACCGAAATGATGGCACAAGTTTGTGGATTGAAACCTGGAGTATTTGTCCATACAATAGGCGACGCCCATCTTTACAATAATCACCTTGAACAAGCAAGATTACAGATTACTAGAGAACCTCTACCGTTACCCAAGTTAAGACTCAATGATAAAATTGATGATATTGACAAATTTGATTTTTCTGATATTGAAGTTATAGATTATCAACACCATCCACATATATCTGCACCAATTTCAATTTGAGATGGTAATATGTTGACAATGATATTTGCTTGTGATGTCGATGGTGCCATTGGAAAAGATGGCGATTTACCCTGGAGGCAATCCACTGACCTTCAACACTTCAAACAGATAACACTTGGTGGAACAATCGTGATGGGTAGAAAAACGTGGGAGAGTCTACCGGGAAAGTTACCTAATCGTACGCACTTGGTTATGACACGTAGTTCTAGAGATGATGTTGATACAATTACCTTTCAAGAAGTTCTACAGTTGTCAAAAGAACAAGAGATATTCATCATCGGTGGTGGAGAAATCTACCGCCTGTTCTTACCACAT
>WTIT01000091.1:0-1073 GCA_011526375.1 Methanobacteriota archaeon | reverse complement strand
TCGTCGTTATCTTCGATATCCACAGTTGCCATTGTGTTAGTAAATACTGCTATGAACATGTTTAGGAAGGTAAATGAAGTGCTTATTATGAAGGTTATGAAAAATGCTGCAGCCCACCAACCTTGTTCTTCTACTATCATTCTAGCTATTCCATTTGACCAAGATTCTAAAGTCATTATTTGGAATAATGAATAGGCTGAGAGTCCTAGATTTCCAAAATAGGTTTCTCCAGCAACTCCCCCGCTTCCAAATAATATAGTACCCATTACTGAGTAAACATATACTACAATACAAAGTAACCAACTGATTGCTGCAATTCCTCTAAGTGACCTCATCATGGCTTCTACCATGCGCTGCATTTCTGGCATCGAGGAAACTAGTCTCAATGCTCTGAACACCCTAAATACACGGAAAACATTGAATGCTCCCGAAGATGGGGCTAGAGAAATAACGATAATTACAAAATCAAAATTATTCCAACCATCACTGAAAAATTTTGTTCCGTGAGCAACCAATCTAATTAACAATTCAACGATAAATATGTACATCACAACTATGTCTGCAATATCAATTAGTGACTTTAAATTGCTATTTAACTCGAAAGTATCAACCCCAATTAGGACTGCATTCAGTACAATCAACAGTAGGATGAAGTTTTGAAATCTTAAATCTTCTGAGGTATCATAACACTTTTTTCGAAACGACATAAAGCAACCTCAGTTAGTTATCACCTTGGTATTCCGTAACCCGAACACCCAACCTACCGGTTAATGCCTTTCTTTGCATTATTCGACTATATTTCATCTCGAAGGCTGATTTTAGGTCAATTTTCATGGCTATTGAATGACCCATCAACAGAATCAAAATATCAGCCATTTCTTCTGCACACTCAGCCAAAGGCTTGCCTTTGGTGATGGCCGCAGATAATTCTCCTAACTCCTCAACTGTCAAAGCTATTCTATATCCCATATCATGACCATTTTTTCCAGCAAAATCATGCTTATGATGGAATTCTGCAACTTTTTTCATCATTATTTCCCATTCACTTGTTGGCTCGTGGGAAACCCAATCAG
>WTIT01000124.1 GCA_011526375.1 Methanobacteriota archaeon | reverse complement strand
TAATTCAGTCAAGAGAATCGATTTCGAAAAGTCAATGATGACAATAATTGAAGATTTTACAAAATTTGAAAGATAATTTCCATTTTTGGGTTTTGTTTCCGTAACTCCTTCGCCAATGCATACATTCTAGTGAAATGCCCAAAACCTACCCCATTAGTTGGAAACAATACCGTACTATTGCTATCATGATTGTTATCTTTTTGCTCAACCTGTTGCTGATTTTTTGCTACTTTTCCTAACCTTTCTAATCCAATCTTAAAGCAAAGGATAGGAAATGATAGTGGCAGAAAGAACATTTTCCATGGTTTTCTAACAGCGTTGGTTAGGTGTAATCCTAATCTAAAAGAAACTGTTTCTCTCAATCTACGATTTTCTCTTTGTAATTTTTCTATTCTTCTAAGTCCGCGCCCTTCATCGAATGACTCATCACTTGATAGAGCAGACACAACAATGGCTAATAGTCTACATTATTGACAGTTCGGTTATTTTATTGAGATAAGGTTCTTGTTTTTCTTCTAAATTAAAACATCACAAATCTTTGTTACACTATATCTATATCTCGTATGTTATGGGTTGACATGGGCAAGTTGCTAATTACCGGTGGTGCTGGATTTATTGGTAGCAGACTTGCTAAAATTGCATCTATCAAGGGATGGGATGTGACAGTCCTCGACAATTTATCTACTGGCTTACAATCCAATGCAGATAGTCTTCAGTCAAATGGAATAGAAGTCAATATCGGCGATATTAGAGACAAGTCATTGGTAGCAAAATTAGTTGCCAAATCTACTGCAGTGGTGCATTTAGCTGCACAAGTTTCAGTGCCACTTTCAGTTGAAAACCCTGAGGAAACCATGGAGATAAATGTTCAAGGTACACAGAATGTAATTGACTCTTGTTTAGAAAATGAAGTCGCAAGGTTGGTAGTTGCGTCTAGTGCGGCAGTTTACGGTGAAGCAGAAACCTTGCCACTAAAAGAAGAGGCTGCTGGAGATTTGTTATCGCCATATGCAGAATCAAAATGGGCCAATGAACAGCAAATTATCGAGGCGAGATCAAATGGATTACAAGCATCATGTCTCAGATTTTTCAACGTTTATGGTGCCGGTCAAAGGCCAGATGGGGCTTATGCAGCAGTGATTCCAAAGTTTGCCGATATGATGGCTCAAGGAATTCCACCGCGAATTAACGGCGATGGTGGCCAAACTCGAGATTTCGTTCATGTCGATGATGTTTGTGATGCAATCATAACTCTCATTGAAGGCGACTGGAAGGCAGAATCACATCATGTATACAACGTTGCAACTGAGACAAAGATAAGCCTACTTGAATTAGTATCAGTAATTAATAATTCATTAGCAAAAAAAGTTCCAGAATATGTACCTCTCAAACCACTCCATGGCGAGGGTAGAGCCGGAGATATTCGTCATTCAATGGCCAGTATTGGTAGAATCAAGGAAGTATTGAATTGGCAACCAAGTGTAGATTTTCAAGATGGTATTGATGAGCTGATAGCAGAACGGTTAGCAATGTTGTGAGTAACATGAACATAATCTGGTTTTCCGGCCGTAAAATGGCAGACTTATGTTCAACAACGCAGAAATCCTTAGGTTCGGGCTTAGTGAAAAGAGGACATAGTCTGATCTTCGTCAATCCAGATTCACCAGGCTCACATACAAACTATCCATGGACTCATCAAAGTATAACTGCCAGTCAAATTCCAGGCATGAAATCAATAACATTAGCAAGCAACATGAATAAATGGTTGTGTGCAAACCTTCCAAAAGATAAGACAGTAGTAATTTTAGATTGGCGTATTGCTAAGCATTTAACAAGGACTTTAGAGAAGCACAAAATTCCTTGGATTCTGATGGATAGAAGCCCTCCTGCAGATAGTAATATCTTAGCAAAATTGCAATGGCGTTATTGGAAAAAGGCATGGAAATCAGTACATGCATGCCAAAAAACGGGGTGCGTAGTTTCTCAAGCTCACAAAGAGTTTACCTCAAAATATACAGGAGTGCCTCAAACATCAATAATGTCTATTCCCGCTGGAGTTGATATTAACCAATTCCAAAATGGAGTAAAATCTTCACCAATAAAACTGTGCTATCACGGTAAATTAGATTCAAACAGAGGCCTAATGCAGTTAATCTCAATACATTCAAGGCTAGTCGACATCGGAGTAGATGTAGAGTTGTACTTGCATGGTAATGGCGACTTAACCTCGAAATTAGCGACTCTCAAAAACGACAAAATTCATGTAACAGAGACATTGGATTTAGATGATTTAGTACAATGTCTTTCTTGTTACGATGTTGGGTTTTTACCAATGCCTGATAAGCGAATTTGGCGTTTAGCGAGTCCGTTAAAGCGAGGCGAATACTTGGCTAGCGGGATGATTATACTTGGAATAAATCATACAGGTCACCAAATGGATAATTCAGGTGATTGGTTACAGTTATTCGATGAAAACAAATTTGTTCAGAGTTCTGTAGATTTTATACGTAATCTAGACTCAGAACGCTTGAGACAATCTCAAATAAATGCCAGAGAATACGCTGAGGCGAATTTAGATTGGTCTCATAGTGTGACAATTCTTGAAGATATTTTATCAAAACAATATTGACGATGACTTGCTACCAACAACCATGGCGAATGTTGCTATGGTTGTAACAAATGCCTGCGATCCAGATCCAAGAGTGATGCAATCAGCTAGATGGTTAACTGAACAAGGTCATCAAGTAACAGTTCATGCGTATGATCGCCAACAAACATCTGGCGCAATTTCATTAATTGATGACGTAAAAATAGTCCGTTACCATTTGGGGAAATCACCGTATGGAGGGTTAATTAAGACCGGCTTAGGGATAAGAAAATTCCAAAAATTTGTGCTTTCAAAATTGATTATTGAATCTCCAGATGTTGTCGTTTGCCACGATGCAGATACTCTTATTGTTGGTTGTAAGCTTAAGCGTAAACTTGGCATAAAGTTGGTTTTTGACATGCATGACTTACAACATACTTGGATACTGATGTCAAATCCTAAATCACTCATTCGTAAAGTAATCAGCAAAGCAATGCAGCGAAAATTGCTTCAAAGGCTGAAGCATATAGATCATATATTTACCTCTAGTGGTGCTCTTGAGGGTGGCAAATATCTGGGTTTTGAGCAGTGGTTGTTAAAACACGGTCATGCATCGATAGTGATAGAAAATAGACCGGAAACTGTAGAACAAGTATCACTTCCAAATACCGAAAATTGGACGGTTTCACATATTGGCAGAATTAGAGATTTAGCGAGCATCAAATTACTTTTAGAGGCTGTAAAATTAATTCCAGAGTTACAAAGACCAATTCTACATATCGCTGGCGATGGTACTGAATACAACCGAGTTAAGCAAGAAATTGAGCAATTTAGCGATAATTTTGGGTTACAACATGTATTTGCGGGATCTTTTCATAAAAGCGATTTACGCTCTTTACTAGAACAAACCAACGTTATGTATGCGATGTATAATCCTGAGCGCGGTAACATCGCTGATGGAGCGTTGTCGACAAAGATGTTTGATGCAGCATCTTTAGGTATTCCAAGTATAGTTAACGCTGATTGCTTGATGGGTGAAATTTGTATGGTTGAAAATCTAGGAAAATCAGTTGTATGGGGAGATTCAGAACAGTTAAAAAATGCACTGCTTGAAGTAAAAAGGTCAAGAGTTGAATTAGAAAAAACGGTATCAGATTTCAAAATTGAATATATCAGAAATTTCGAAAATCTACTCAATAACTAGACTGTTGTATAATTCAGCCCATTTTTGTGAGATTTGCTGTATGTCATGATCTTTAACATACATAAACGCATCAACCCGTTCGGAATTTTTTATTTTGCTTACCCAATCTTCCACATTGCTGAATTCAGCGCTTATAACACAATTAGGCAATCCGGGGATTTTATCGGATGCTACAACCTTACATTTTGCAGCTAAACCTTCCATCATTACTAGTGGCTGCCCTTCATACTGGGAAGGAATTATTAGCACTTCACTTTCCCTTAGAAGCGAATATTTCTCTTTCTCAGTAACCCATCCTAAACCTTCTACAGCATCCTCACTATGTAAAGTTCCAGTCGCTTTTAGATACCAACCATCATTAGCCATCATCCGAACCACATCAAAGGCAAATTTATGCCCCTTCACAGGATCTTGTCTACCAAGTAAAAGAATTTGTTTTGCCTTTTTCTCGGCAATCTTTCCTGTTTGTAGATATGGATCAATTGGATTCTCAATTACGCTTACATTGCCAATAAGTGGTTCTAATTTTCCTTGCCAATAATTCGATAAAACCACAATTTCAAACTGACTAAGTTGAGATTTTATATTGTTTTTTCCGACGGCAAATTTGTCGAACTTACCACTATGGATATGGAAAACAACCTGCTTACCTCGTTTTTTTGCGATTTTTGCTAAACCTAACTTTCTTCTATAAGACCAGTCTGCTGCAGAATGAATATGTACAATATCATAATTATCGATATTAATAGCGAGGAATTTCTTTGCCTTTCTCCATGCCAATAGTTTAGAATAAATTCCTTTGTGCGAATGACTGTTGAGGGTTTCAGCGGCCCAACCTTCTGGCGGATTTTCCGACAGAATTTCAATTACTTTC
>WTIT01000142.1 GCA_011526375.1 Methanobacteriota archaeon | reverse complement strand
CAGTTCTTGGCCAAGGCAGCCGGCGAACCACATGACTTCACAGCCGCTTTTGATGAACTACGCCGTGGTGTCGATCTATCCCTTAACCTAGCATACAATGAACCATGGGGTCAAATGCAACCAGTTAGACATATCCTTGGTGCCTTGTTATTCGAACAGGGACATGTTGAAGAAGCAGAAGAGGTCTACCGAGCTGATATCAAATTGTGGAAAGATAACATGTGGGGCTTACTCGGTCTGAAATTATGTCTTGAAGCAAGAGGCGACGCCCCAGAAGAACTTGCCGAAATTACCAAGTTGTTCAACGAGCGATCCTCGAGAGCAGATATTGTTCCAGCAAAAACCTGCTTCTGCGCTCAAGACGCATTGGCAAAGAGTTGCTGTGACTGATTATAGTTTCAAACAGGCATTGATAAGCGGAATCTATGATTTCTCGTTATGAACCAAAGAACGCTAGCGATTGTTGGAGTTGTGATATTTCTCTCTGGCCTGTTCGGCGGCGTAGCTTTAGAGAAATTTGATGTTGGATTTTCCTCGAAAAATGAGCCATCATTCTCTATCGAAGTTGACAACGATGTTGGTGTCAATCAGTATACACTCATCGAGATAGATGAGGGAGATAATGATGAGGAAGTACAAATTACCTGGGTCTATCATGAGTTTTTGTTTACCTCAACTGGTGGTGGTGACTCAATAACCTGGGATTTTGGTGATGGAACAACAGGCACTGGTGACACAGTTACGCACCAGTTTCAATCATCGGGAGTTTTCACAGTGACAGCTACATCGATTGGTTCAGAAATTGTTTCGACATCTGTACTAGAGGTCACGGTAAATCGAATCTCAGTTGCTGAAGTCGATAACATGGAATGTGCTTGTGCTCCAACTGGAAAAGATACAGTAATTGACTTGGTAACGATTCCTGGTCTGCAATCTTTGGAAGGTTTCGTCAAAGTTGAACATGATGGAAGTAGTGAGTCTTGCTCACTCAGAAATCCTCTGCAAGAGTGCCATGTGAGAGTAATTTTGCAGCGCCTAGACCAAGGCCAAGTGGTCGGTGAGGAAGTTTTGTTTGATGACACATTTAGAACCAATGAAAAAGTAGTTGATTTTGAAATCATCAATGATGCCTATTCACAAGGGGAAACCATGCAACTGCGCCTTGAGACCGATCAGTTGAGAGATTGGCACAAGCCAACTGCAGAATGGAGTTTAGTCACCTCATAGATTAATCATAATCTCGTAAATTTTGTAAATTTCCCACTATTGGTTAAGTTATGTTGGGAAAGACCAAGTCGTTAGTCTTCGGTTTTTTGCTGCTGTCGCTTTCTTTGTCAGGTTGTCTTTCTGACTCATCCAGTGTTGACGGTGAGACTATTTCCGAACAAGCTGAAATTACCGCTAGTCCATGCTTAGAACCATCTTCATCGGTAACTCAAACGATGGTATCAATCACTGTAAACGGCGAAGAGCGATCTTTCAGATTGTCTGCACCATCTTCTGATGCAGGCACTAAATTAGCTGTAATTATTGCCTTCCATGGTGGTGGTGGAGCCGAAGAAGACTTCCAACAACAAAGCGAATTTGACCAACTTGGCGAGGAAGAGAAATTCATCATGGCTTATGCCATTGCCGAGGATGGTAGAACAAGTGCTGAGGGAGAGTGGTACCTAAACACCGCTGCAACTTCTCGTGAAGACAATGATTTCACTGAAGCAATTGTTGATGAATTGTCAAAGGATTATTGCATCGACCAAGATCGTTTGTATGGCATTGGATATTCACTAGGTTCAATGTATACCTACGAGATTGCCTGTCAATTAAACCACAGATTTGCCGCAGTGGCCTCATTTGCTGGTACCATGCCAGTTGACCCTGAGACATGTGAGTTAGCAGGTAATATGGGTGTAATGCATATTCACGGTAAGTTTGATTACATTATCGATTATGATGATGACTGGGATTGGAAAGATGGAGAGCATGAGGGCGTTGGGACCATGAGTAACGTGCCTGGGATGATTGATGCATGGTCAATGAGGGCTAATTGTGCATCGAGTGACACGGATTCCGACTTTTTCCTTGAACATATCACCCACAGTGGATGTTTCGGTGATACCAGAATTGAACACTATGGAATTGAATTTGGTGAACACACCTGGCCAGATGAAGTCGACGGTACTCCTACCTACCAATTAATGTGGGATTTCTTGAGTGATTTTACCAATCAAAATTAATCATAAATGCTCAAACACCAATAAGAAAAAAAACTACGCTAATCATGATAATTATTCCGTATAGGATTATTTCAGTGAAGATGTAACCTATGACTCCTGTGAATCCTTTTGTTGATGAATGCCTAGTGATTGCAATGATTTGTTTACCATTTTCATCGAGAATAGAACCATTTTGCCGCTGGAAACATTTGCTGCATGATGGACAGGTCAGTCGTCCAGAATATTTTTCTGGAACTCTCAACCTTCTACTGCAATAAGGGCAGTCAACCAATGACATAATCACATCTTTTGGCTTAATCTCAACACTATCCCAGAAAGTGGGGATTTTTTCTTTCGAATCCGAATCTTCACCACCAACCTCCCATGGCATGATGAATGATTGCTTGCTGACTTGATAAATAATTAGCCGATTCATGAATCGTACTCGTAGTAAATCTCTTGCTTTCATATGTGAAACAGGTAAAGGAAAGGATTAATTCAAAATGAAGGAAAGTAAAACCATGGATGAAGGTGCTTTAGAGGAAGAGGTTACTCTAAAAGGGCGTATTTTTGCTCTTACCATGCGGCTATTGGCTTTAGGACTCATTGTCTTGTCACTGATGCTTTCCACTGAAGGATTATTTGTGGTAATTCTATTGTTCATCATTGTAGTGCCTTTTGAAAAATTATTTCCCAGGCACAAAGGGCAAAAAGTGAGGCGGCCAAAACTTGGCACCGACATCGGTTATGCCCTTGCATCACCAATTTTAGGGATACTCACTCTCATTGTTGGTGTTTTCATTGCGGTGATTAGTTTAGCTTGGATTCCCGGATTATTAGTCGCGCCATATGTCGCTAAAATACCAACAGAATGGATGCCCATCATCGGTTTTCTGCTATTCGATTTCTTAGTTTATTGGACGCATCGATTCTACCATGAAATTGAGATCTTGTGGAAATTTCACGCTATCCACCATTCGACAGAACATTTGGATTGGGCCAGTGGCTTTAGAGCCCACCCGTTGGATAGTACGATTTTAGCGCCAGCATTCGTATTTTTGTTAGTTGCCGGATTTAGTCCAGAACTGACCGGAGCGTTCGCAGTTGCTCAGTTATTGACCGGATTGTTTTTGCATGCCAATGTCAGTTGGCGATTAAAGTGGTTGCATAAAATTATCATCACGCCAGAATTCCACCACTGGCATCATACCAATGAGCGCGACGCAGTGTGGACAAATTACTCGACATTCTTACCAATTTGGGACATCATATTTGGTACCTATTTCATGCCCAAGAATCGCCGTCCACAAGTCTATGGTGTCAATGAAAAGATTCCAGATGGGATTATGTTACAACTGAGATATCCGCTGAAAGGAATTCCCAAACCATGGTGGTTTTTGTTTCATCCATTTAAATCGATTAAACTCATTTTTTCAACTGCCAAGAAAATTATCAAAAGTATGTTCAAATCAGCATTTAGAAAACGTGGTACAAAGCCTTGGGATATCTACAAATCAAGCACTACTGAAGCCAAACCCGACTTAATGGTCGATTACAAGTGAATTCAAAGAACTCAAATCTTCTAGTTTCTACGCCTTCTTTCTCGACTTCTTTCCTTAAATTCTACGTGACTAGGCAGATGTTTAGTATGGCGAGTGATGACCTCATGCGATAATTCTTCGAAGTGTGAATCAAACATTCTTGTGGCCCATTCAGGATGTTTTCTGGCAGCGTCAGATAGAACCCATCCTATAGCAGTCTGAATAAATCGTTCATTACTCGGCAATAGTTTTGAGATAATCTCCTCAATCTCTGCATGAAAATGGCCAGTCTTAGCACTTTTCTTGAAAGCAAGTAATCCAGAGCGGCGCTGCCATACGGAGGTAGACTCATGCCAGCCAATCAATCGTTCAACAAATTCAGGATGCTTTAGCGGAATAGTCTCTAACACCCTAACGCAAAGCCAATCATTTGTCGACCAGTCATGAATCTCTCCTGAAGCAAAGACATCTTCTAACAAGTCAAAGATTTGGTTAACAGCTACCGTTGCATCATCTTTTGTGCGGCGAAGTTTGAGCCATTTTTGAAGCCATAAAATGGCGATTAATTTGTCTTCAGCCATTGGACATGAAAGCCAATAGCGGATGTGGTTAAGTTGTACAATATCTGGTTGTTTGTCTAGTTTACTTTCATTGAAAAACTCCGATAAAATACCCTTGAGTGCTGGTGTTTTTACCCCCCGATAGGATATTGCGCCCTTGAGATAGTTGGTGAACCATTCAGCGGTTTCGAGTTTTGCCTTTGCCTCAATCATTTCTACCAATATTCGATGGTATCGTTCAAGGTCATTAGACTGCATGTTCATGATTTCAACGATTTTCTTTGAAGCCAGCCCGCTCAAAGTGTTTACCTTACCTAATAGTGGTAATTCCACATGCGATATTTGAGAATATTGTTTCGCCAAACAAGAACAATAACTACAGATAATCCACTCAAAATAGTTTATTGGCTGTATTCGATACAGAA
>WTIT01000127.1 GCA_011526375.1 Methanobacteriota archaeon | reverse complement strand
CTCCACTCCACTTCACCCTACACCCCCACCCGCTCCATCATCTGCATCGCCACCACGCTCGGCGACGCGCTCCCGCTCGTAATCAGCTCGTCGAACTCGGGCAAGTGCACGAGCGTCTCGATGCCGTTAACAGTACATACGTGCTTGTGCACGCGGCTGGGCCGTTTCGTGATGCGTACGGGCCGCGCCTCGGCGGCGACGCTCTGGTCCAGGCGCGCGCGCAGCCTCAGGTACCACTGCCATCTCGGAACGGTGCGGATAGACTGAAGGAACGGGTACAGTTGCACGACCTCCTCGCGGAGCGCGATCCCGCCCATTGCGCGCAGCTTGAGCACCAGCAGCGGCGTGATCCCGAGCGCGCGCATGTCGTTGCCGACGTGCAGCATGACGTCCGTCTTCGCGGTCCCGGTGGAAACCAGCTCGCCGACCGCGTGCGTGAGCTGAGCGAGCGTCAGGCCCAGGAAGCCGTCGGTGAGTGCGCGGATGTGCTTGGAGGCCCGGCGCAGCGCGCAGACCATTTTTGCGGTCTCGTGCGTGCTCTTGGTCATGGCGACGGCGGCCGTCGCGCCCACGAGGCGCGTGACGATCTCGCTGGGCAGCTGCAGCAGGTCGAACCCGGCGTAGGTGACTTGGCCGAGTCGATCCAAATGGGCGATGGTGGACATGCTCGTGGGCGTGCTGGATCGCTTTCGAAACTGCGTCGGCTTAAAATGCGTCGCGACGATGCTCGCGGCGGCGTTCACATCGCCCGTGCCGATGTCTCGCTGGTATTTGATTTCCCACATCGCGGCCGGCCACCGGTCCGTGCGTCGGCGTCGCTGGAACTGCGTGCGCTGCGGCCGGATGCACGCGATCAACAGGCGCTGCGCCGCCGTGAGCTTGTCGTGCGGCACCTGCACCGCGCCCTCAAAGTCGTCGGGTCCGATCTGCGCGCCGGGCAGGGACGGTTCGTGCCTGGTGGCTGGCGCGAAGCGCTCAAGCGTTTCATTCGGCACCATGGTGAGGTTGTTGTGCTCTTGGTAGCAGACGAATGCGTTGATCGCCGCGCTCGTCGGCCAGACCCACAGTAACTCTTGGCCAAAGACGCGATCTTTCATTTCGGGCACCGTCCAGTCGGCGTGCACGCGAATGCGCGACGCCCACGCGTAGCCGTCCGCGTGGCCGCGCAGCTTGAGGAAGACGAGCTGCGCGTAGTGGAATCCGCCGTTGCGCAGCTTGGAAAACTCCACGAGCCGCTCCGCCGAGCACGGACCGGTGTACATGAGCTTCTCAAAGTCGTCCAGGGACATGTCGATGTACCGACTGCCACTGGAAGGAGGGCCGTTGACCGACTCGAAGACCGTGTCGTCGTCGAGGGCGTAGACCGCGTGGGTCAGCGGGTGCAGCAGCAAGTTTTTGCGCGAGGGCGCGTGTGGAATTGCATCCGTCATCAGCGTACGAGTGGGGGGTCGGGCGGAGATCTGCGGGTAGGGTGTAAGTTGGTAAGTTGGCAAGTTGGCCGCGGGCGGTGCGCCGCTTCGTAATTGATGAATCACAAGCCAAACGTTTTTAAAAAGTTTACAGTCCCGAGCGCCCCCTCAAAGGAGGAGGCGGGCGAGCAGGTCGACGGCCTCGTCGGCGCTGCCGCACATGCGCGGGGCGGGGTACCGCGGCGTCGGCCGGTGCAGCGCCGGCGAGTACGCCTCGGCGAGCATCTCAACCGTCGTCGGCCGGCGGCGCTCGCGCGCGTTCACGCCGTCCACGGGACGGTTGCCCACGGTCCCGTCGGTCATGCGCACGAGCACGCGGTCGATGGCGATCGGCCGGAAGCGCGCGCCGCTCGCGCCGCTCTCGCCATCGGGCTCGGGGCGCACGTCGACGACAAAGGACGTGGTGCCGGGCAGCGGCGAGAGCGAGCGCACGCTGACGCGCGGCGGCAGCGCGCCGCGCTCGGAGGCGGCGGCCAGATCGGCGTGCACGTTTTCGACCGCGTGCATAAAAAGGGCCTGCACGACCGCGCCGTGCATCGGCGAGGCGCGCGCAGCGGGGTCGGCGTTCATGGCGCCAACGGCGCGCTCGGGCAGGCTGAGGCTAACAAGACGGGAGTTTTGCATAGTGAAACGTGCGCGGCTTGGGCGGGTCGCCGTCGAGGAAGCCGCGCGCCTGCGACGCGGCGCACGCGCGAAAGGCGCGGACGAGCAGGCTGACAAAGAGCACGGCGGTGCCGGCGCCGATGGCAACTGCACTGCCTTCCATTTCTCGGCGCTAAGCTGCTGCGGTGACACGACACATAATGCTCGTTTGGTGCGTCTTAGCGCACCGGTTGGCGTTTGCGTCGTCGCATGTCGGAGGCCTCCTGCTCGTCCACGAAGAGCGCGAGCGGCCGCGCCCTCGGGCCCGACGACCTGGTGACCAAGCTCAACGAGCGGGCAAACGTCACGCCCGACACGCCGTTCTCGCTGACGTCGCACCTCTCCGCGGGGCGCGTACTGCTGGCGTTGCGCGACGCGCTGCTGGCGGGCAAGGGCCTCAGCAAACGGTCCAAGCTCACGCTGATCTGCACGGGCATCGCGCTGCGCCGTCGCCACGCGGCGAGCGAGGTGGTCGTCGACGCCGACGGGCCGTCCGCGGACGCCGCCGTGCTCCAGGACCAGGAGACGTCGCGCGCGCTGCTCTTGGAAAGCGCGCAGCTCATCTTCACGCTGTTGTGCATGATCGAGCGGAGAGAGAACGGAGATGGCGGTGCGGACGAAGCGCGCGCGGTAGTGGACCACGTCAACGGCCTGTGCCTCTGGGACGTGCTCAGGCCGCCCCGGCGCAAGCGGTCGCGCGACGAGGGGTGCGCCGACGGCGAGGGCGAAGGCGGTGGCGAGGAGGGGGAAGGGGAGGAAGCGGCGAGCGACAGGGGCATCAGCTGGAGGGAGGTGATGCGCATCGACGTCTCCGAGGTGGCGCAGCACGCGCTGCGCATCGGCGCGGCGCGGTTGACCGAGCGCCAAGACGACCCCGAGCTCATGGCGCTCTACTTTCGGTCGGCCGCGGCGAGCATGGCCGCCGCGATGCTGCTCAAGTCGCAGACCGACTTTGTCTCGCTCGGCCTCAACCAGGGCGACGTGACCGTCTCGCGCGAGAAAAAACTGCTCGCCATCGCACAGGCGGCCGAGAGCGAGATGGGGCAAAGCATCCTGCGCGACCTCGTGCTGAGCTTCCTGCTGCCCGCCTCGATCATCGGCGTGCGCCGTGGGCTTCTACTCAGTCGCGCCGCGAGCACGGAGGCCGGCGTCGACTGCCCCATCGCCGTCGCCAGAGCGCATGACGTGGCGTACGCCGTTGCACCCTTGAACCGGAGTTGCGGCCCGAGCCAATCGCTCTTCCCTAACCCTACCCAGGATGGCGGGTGCCGAGTTCATTTGGACCAACGGCGAGGACGAGCTGGAGCGCACGTGTTGCCTGCTCGCGGGCGTGGCCATTTTGACGACCAAGGGCGGCGACGACCCGATACGCAAACTCGAGGCCTTTGGTGGACGCGTGTCGCTGCCCTTTCTCGAGACCACCGGTGCGGGGAGCACGGGGATGCGCTTGGCGCTCGTGCCCAACCCGCGCCGGTGGATTCTGTACAAGCTGAGCGCAAAGGGGCAACCCAAAGTGCTCAGCTCGCTCTCAAACTTTCACGGCTTGTGTGAGTCGGTGCTGGCACTCGTAGTCTCTTAATCAAAAACATGTCCCTACGCTTTCACACACGATCCTTCGGCGTACTTCTTCGTGCCCGGCTTGCGCTTGTAGCCCTTCCAGCACGGATTGTCCGAGTCCGAGCCCGAGCCGGACGACGACGACCAGTGGCCGTGGTCGCCCTCCTTCTTGTTGGTCTTCTCCTTCTTCTTCTTCTTCTTCTTCTTCATCTTGTCGTCGCCCTCGTCGGCGGCGTTGTGCCGCACCCGCTTCAGCGCGGGCTCGACGTTGCGCGCGGACGCCTCGTGCCGCACCTTTTGCAATGGATGCGCGCTGCTGCGCGACGACGCGTCCGCGCAGGACGCGTACCACTCGGTCTCGGTGCGTCGGTTCGGCGCGGTACCACCGTACACGGGATTGCTCAAGCGGCGCGCCAGGTATCCGTCCATTTTCGATCTCTTTAACTTGCACCGGTTCGGGTTGCCGTTATGCGGTGTACGACGCAGCACTCGCAGATGACGTGCGCAAACACGAGCCTCTGCACGGCGTGGCCAACAACAACGCTCTGTAAGCGTCGACTTGCCGCGAGCGCCGCCATCGTGGTCACCGCCGCGCACCCTAGCGCGCGCCAGCGTTTTCGACGCCAGCAGCGAAGGTAGTGCGCCGGCGCGTGCACGCACGCGAGGTAGGCGAGCATGAACTCGAGCCCGCGCTGCGCGCCGCCGAGCAGCGTCGCCATCCCGGCGAGCAAGTGCAGCGCGAGGCTGCCGTCGGGCCGCACGTCCTCCGCAAAGTGCACGAGCGAGCCGGCGACGAACAGGCCGGTGACGACGGGCGGCGGCAGCGGCACGAGGCAGCAGAGCGCGTACGCGAGTGGCCATTGCCGCGTGGCGAGGTCCGTGGCGCCGTGCGCCGCCACCACCGCGACCAGCGGGCGCACGTGCGCGACCTCGAAGGCGTACGCGCCCATCGACCGGTCGCCGCCACCGCATCTTCCAAACCGCGCGCCGCGCGCCTTAGCGTGGTTTGAACGGTGGGTGAAACGGGGTTTGAACGGTCCTAGGAAATCCAATAAATTTTTCCAATAAGTCATTTATTGGGTCGCCTCGGCCG
>WTIT01000066.1 GCA_011526375.1 Methanobacteriota archaeon | reverse complement strand
AAGAAATGTTAGAAATTAATAAAAAACATATAGATATACCAAATGCCCAAATCAAATTCTTTTCGCATCGACAAGGGGACATTGAGCAACATAATGAAACCAAAGACGATACCAACCCAATCCACGAGCCAAACACCAGAAGAAAGAGACGTGATGAAATATCTGCTGAAAGAGAGCAACAAGAACGCACTGGCGGAGTACTTACCGAACAACAAGAAATCATCGAAATCTAAAATTCCTAAAATGAAACCACCACCACCACCACCACCATCAACAAATCCAAAAAAATCAACATCTAAACAATATTCAGAACCTGAACAAAATACAGGCATCGTTAAAGAAGATTTAATATGTAAAATATTAAAATATCAAAATAATAAACGTTTTGGTTCTATTATTAAACAAGAATTGGGTTTTAAATATACCCGTCCACAATTAGCTAAAAATTCAATTGACAGTCTTGAAACTATTTTACATCGTATACGAACTCATTTAAATACTCGTAATATGGATAAAGTTTTTGAACATATGGCAAAAGTAACAGCAAAAGGATATGAAGATTTAGTAACTGGTTTTGGTTATAATATAGAAGGTTTTAGTGAATTATTAATGGAAAATCCAGCATTTCATGATGCTTTTGAACGTTGGAAAATTGAACGAAAAATACCTGATGTACCACCATCATTTCAATTAATGTATATTATTGCATCAACAACATATGTTGCACATACAACAAATAAAGGTATTCAATTTGCAAATCAACAAAAATTACAACCACCACCTAAACCAGTTATTTCAAAAACCGAACAAACTAAACCAAATGATGAAAGAATCAAATCAAATTTTAAACCAGGTGATATTATTATCTAATATATAAATATATAAAAATAAACAAATATGTTTATGGAAACTGTTGAAAAAGCTGGTATTAATGGTATTGTTACTGCTGCTGCATCTGTCGCTTTATTTGGTGCTGGTGCTACTGTTGTTCCACCTATGATGAATATGACTATGCCATTATATGCTTATTTATTTTTAGGTGGTGCTGTTTCAAGTTTAATTACTGATGGTTTACATTTATTTATGAAAGATGAAATTCCTGTTAGTAAAAAAGCTAATGATAGAACAAGTGTTATTGCTGGTCTTGCTATTAATGCTGTTGTATTTGCTGGTTTATTAGAAGTTGTTGATGATTCTATTGCACGTGATTTTGGTAGAATGGCTGCTCTTGGTGTTGGTGCTGGTTCTGAATGGATTGCTGCAAGTGGTTATACATATCTCAAAGAAAAAATGTACATATAAAATATATAATACAAATATGGGCAATTTGTTTAAAGATATAGGACATTCTATTTCAAAAGGTAGTAAATCAATTGGACACGTTTTTAGTTCTGGTGGTAAAAAAATTGAAGGTGCTGTTAGTGATGTTTATCATGATACACGTAGTGCTGTTGCATATGGTGGTAAACATTTAATTAATGATGTTGATAAAATTTCTGATGGTGTTTCTAATTTAACAAATCCAATATTAATTTATGGTATTGGTGCTGTTGTTCTTTTAGTTTTATTATCACAACGTCGTTAAATAAAATATTATATAATATATATATAATGAATTACAGAACACCTGTGGTTGCTGATTTTCCATATGATAATCCTGTTACCAAATTTGCTTGTGCTGTTGGTATTGGTTGGTTAGCATATATTGCTATTTCACATACTAAAAGTAATGATAGATTACCACAACGTAGAAAAGATAGACAAGCTTTAACTGCTAATGATATTGATAAAGCCATTGATTCACGGAATAGGGCCTATGGGGGGGAAGTCCCTGCAAATCCGGACGTCCCCCATTATTCAAGACATAACTATTCAAGACGAAGACGAAGATAATGATTGGATATTTGTTGTCGTTGTATAGATAAATAATAAATATAAATATCGCTTTTTTTAATATAACAATATGTCAATTAAAGAAAGTGATGCTATTAAACATTATGTTGATCCTAAAACTGGTTATTGGGGTAAAACTAAACAACTTAAAAAATATAGAATTATGCTCAATAAAATATATGCATTACAACGACATAAAGAAGTCACTTCTAAACATTTAAAAAAACAATATAAACGCGAAGGTGCTGTACGTCCACTTTTTTCTGTTCAAGTTGATTTAGCTGATTTTCCAAAACTTCAAAATCCCTTAAATAATAATATACGTTATTTATTGATATGTATTGATGTATTTTCACGTTATTTGTGGGTTCTTCCTTTGAAAAATAAATCAAATTTACATATTGCTTTGGACACTGTTTTTCAACAAATTAAAAAAGATTTTCATTCTACACCTGAAAATGTTACTGGTGATAATGAATTTGATACAAACCAATTGAAACATATGGCTAATAAATATAAATTTAAATGGTGGTTTGGTGATCCAGAAGAAAAATATCGTACTGGTATTGTTGAACGTGTTATCAGAACTCTTCGGAATTTAATCAAACGTTATTTGACACAAAATAATACAACAAAATATATTGATGTTTTACAAGATCTTGTTGATAATTATAATGATACTGAACATGGTCATACACGTTCAAGACCAAAAGTTGCTATTAAATCTGGTCAAACATTTCCAAAACCATCTGAACGTAAAATTGCTATTCTTCGTGCTGGTGATTCTGTACGTATTTTACAAAAACGTAAACGTGCATTTGATAAAGGTGATAAACCATATTATAGTGAAAAAACATATGAAATTGTTAGAAAAGATGGTAATAAATATGTATTACGTGATACAGAAAAAGATGAAATATTAAATAAAACATATTATATTCATCAACTTTTAAATGTTAAACATATTATTCATGATCAATATGATAAACAAAATAATAATGATAATCTTGGTTATGATAAAGGTATTAAACATAAATCTAAACAACGTAGAAATAAACGAGCATTACGTGGTTTAGATATTAATAATATTGTTGATAAAAATGAAAGAAAACAAGTTCGAAGGGGGTTATCTTATAATGATGATGAAGTATTTCATGATAGACCACTACCAAAAAATATAAACGATAGACAACTCGAAAAAAAACGAAAACAACTTGAACGATACGCTCAAAATAAATATAATAAACGCCATAAAAAAGCACCTAAAAAAGTACGTAAAAAAAAGGTTGTAGGTTCGACTAAAAGTAAGGTTGCAAAATCGATCACCAAACCTAAAACCAAACCTAAACCAAAAATTATTGATTTAACCAAGCCAAAATTGAAGCGTAAACGTTATAATTCTGTAAAACCAGTTCGTGCTAAATTAAAAAAAGCTAAAAATCTTGCATCAATACGCCATAAGAAAATTCATGCTAAAAATAAATCTAAAAAATCAAAACCAAAAATATCAAAAAAACAACAAATTAAATTAATAAAAGAACAAATAAAAGCAAATAGAAAAAAACGTATGGTTGTAGTTAGATTACGACGTAGATTAGCTAAACTTTTAAATAATTAATTAATCTTCTATGATTTCAATTAATTCATAATAATTTAATCCACGAGTACTTAATTCTCCTTCAATTTCAAAACTTAAAGGATCAAAATCTTTGTCTTCATTTTTATATTTAAATCTGTGTACTTTTAAGACCAGTGAATATTTTTTTGATACTTGATATTCAATTGGATCTTCATCCACTTCATATGTTACTGTTCTTGAATTTATTAAATCATCCTTTTCTTGTTGAAAAGAATATTCAGGATCAGATAATATTAATTGCATTGCGTCGCATTTGTAATTGTAATATATATGTGTCCAATCATATTTGCCTGAAATCTTTTCCAATGTTTTTTCTAATAAACCTTCCTTTGCCCATTTGTGGACTTTTACCAAATCAATATGTTGTACAAGTACGTTTACTTTTTTTGGCATTGGTTTGTGTACAGGTGGCATTTGGATGATGTGGATGTGGATAATGTGGATGTGGATAATGTGAATTTGGATGATGTGGATAATGTGGATGATGTAGAAAGGAAATAAAAAAATGTCGGAGATGTATACATACTATTTGTGATATTTACATTATGAGTTTAAAAATACGTCAGATCAGAAATTATTATCTAATTATTATTTATATAAACACAGATGCCTAAACTTGCTAATCTTGCTGATATAGAGCTTCCAAAAATTAATGAAGGTGGTGCATTACTACCATTTCATCAGGCCACTATGCATGGTGGTATGGACGGTACAATTACAATACCCTCAACTCCCGCTATTTCATCCACAATTCTGGGTAGTGGTTCTACATATTACTGGGATCTTGAACCAGATGAGGTAGGTAGAATTGATGATTTATGTTTTCGTTTTCGTATTACATGTTCTAATGCTGATGTCCAATGTTTACCGCCACATCAATGGTTTTCACGCATTGTTTTAGAAGCACAAAAAGGCAGTGGTGATGAATTAATCCATATTTATCCAGAAAATATGATATTTTGGCATTATTTAACTGAAAATCGTGAATCACGTGAAAAATCAAAAGTATTATCAAACTATGAACGAATTGAATTAAAATCCGAATCAGCAGAAAAATATTGGATATCTGAAAAAACAAAATTTAAACAAGGTGAAACGCGTGATATTTATTTACAAATACCAGCATTATTTTTACATTTAAATGCAATTGATATGCGTCATACACGTAATGATTTTAGATTTAGATTTGAATTTAGTAATGATATTGTTGTAAGTGGTGATGTTAGTAATTTATCATTAGATAATTTAAATTTAGTTGCACAAACATATTCAGAAGAACCATATGATTATAGACAT
>WTIT01000010.1 GCA_011526375.1 Methanobacteriota archaeon | reverse complement strand
TAATTGTGTTATTATCATTTTGCCCATAATAATTTCTAATATAATCATTATTACCCGGATACTTTTGTATTTCAGCTAAATCTTCTGCAGTAAGACATGGGAATAATTTTGAAATTTCACTTAAAGAAATTTGTTTTACTTCCCCTATATAATATAAATCTTCAAAGTTAGGATCTTCTGTGTATGAATAAACTAAATTTGCAGGGTCTACATACTTTACCTGTAACCCGTTTGATTTATTATATTCTGTTTTTGCAGCACCTATACCACAGATAACTAAATCCTGTATAATTCTTTTACGAGTTTCATCGTATTTATTTTTATCTAAACAATTATTTATAAGCTGTTCAGTGGCTAATTCAACAGACTCTTTGTAGTCCATCTGCATATGAAGTTCAAACTCTTCTTTGTTTTTTGGCAAGCTTTGCGGATCGTCTGTAGAAAAGAAATTTCTTCCTGTTTGTTCTGTTAATGCCATAAGCTGATCATATTTTTTCATGTCCAGCATTATATTTTTAGCATACTCGGTTTTTTTCTTTTGAGCAACAGGATCTTGCGCATACGCTTTTATTTCATAATTACGTTGCGACATACCGTTTACTACAATATCCACAAACTTAGGCACGACAGGCACGGGTCTCCAATCTAAATTAAGATAAGATAAATCACCATTAATAGATAATTCATCTTTATATTTTTGTATAGATTGCTCACCTCTAGCATATAATCTTCTATTATGATATTGCTGAAAATTAGAAGTGAATCGATCACCACCACGGTTATTTCTAAACCACTCGTTTTCAATAGCTCTCGCTACTTGCAAACCATAATCTAATGATTGCTTTTCCTCATTAGGTACCACCTGATCGGGAAACGAGCTTTTATAATTAGTATTAACCATTTATTGTATTATTTTTGAACTATATCCTTTGTTGTTATATTTTTTAAACCCTAGCGGTACAGATTTTACAACTCTTTCCGCAGATGGTCTATATCTGTTTTTATTGCAAGCCATTATAGCTAAACCAGAACTAATTGTTGCGTCAAATTTTGTTCTATTGTTTATGTTAAACTTAGCCCAGTCTTCTAACGTTCTTTGAAAATACATATCACCATATCCATTTTCACTCAAACCCACGTAATCTTCTATATATGATTCTATAGCAGCAGCGTGAGCTTGCTTAATATCTTCACTTGAATTAGGTATACCACCTATTTCTCTTTCTGCAACAGACAGTTTATTGTATATTTTATCCGGTCTGTTCATTGAAAATTTTCTATAACCTCTACGTTTTAAATAATACAATAGTCGAGGTTTGTTATTCTCTGCAAGTATAGGCATGCCATAAAAATGCAATGCCATTAAAACGTCTTCAAAGAATATTTCAGCTGTTGGAGGTCTTGATATATATTCTAAAAAGAACATATTAAACGGTGCCTGCTCCATGCTAAACTTTGTTAATCCGTGTAGCGATCCTTTTGATCCACGCTTATCTACAGTTCCAGATATATCGTAACTATCACAACCAAAAGCACCTACGTGATCATTACCAGGAAACTTCACTCCGTTTTTTATTATTACACGATTTTGTAGATTTATAGGCGGAATCCATGAAACTAAAAATCTACCGTTGTTGTCCGGTACAAAGCTAACACTAGTATCTTTTATACCGCCAGCCCATTGAAAATTACCTTGAGTAACCATGGCTTTGTTTTTCATATCTTCATTATGATCTATTTGCTCGTAAATCTTAGTTAGATTAAATAAAGATAATTTTGCTTCGTCTCTAAACGCGTGTTTCTCTGTACGAGGAAACTGACGATAATATTCATTTAAACTATCCTGATCATTTCTAAGACCATCAACTTCGTTTTCCCAGTGTTCTATAACACCTGTAGTAATTAAGTCGCCCTGTGGGTCTTTAACCGCGTCTTTCGGTGAGTCGAATACAGGTACTCCATAAGAATCAATGAACCCTTCGTAGTTCCATTCCATAGGTATGAACAAACTATATAATCCCGAGCTAGTCTGTCCATTGCGGTTTCTTTGTGTGACGTCTGACGCATAATATAATTTTTTAAAGTTATCACCACCTTTGTCTAAAGCGTTGCTTGTAGACCCCATCATGCACTTACCGACAACTTTACTACCTAATCTCAACGTGGTTTTTGTAACTCGCCAGTTATTTAAAATGTTATCTGGACGCTCCCACTTACCTGATTCATCGTGGGCAAGGAGTTTAAGCTTTTCACCGTCATATGAGTTGTCACCTGTATTTTTCCAGTCGATCGTTGTATCAAGCCCCTCAAGTTCTTCTGGCGCTTCGCCTTGATCAAGTTTTCTTCTTGTAAGTTTTGACGCTGGTACTCTATAGGCAAGTTCTGTTTTCGGTCGATCCATACCGTCTTGTATGGGTTTGAAAAAGAACGGGTAGTTGATTGATATCGGTACAACCTTGTCGGTAAACATTTTTTTGGCGTCAGCACCTGACTTTGATAATATTCCAAAACGTGAGTCGGAAGATATAGTCGCTTGGTGTACAAGTTCTGATGATGCCATAAAGGAAAAACCAGACCGTCTATTTTTGAGGTAGCACATACCATAACATCGTTGATCTGCTTTACACGCTTCCCAGAATATAAAGAAAAGTCTATTTGATTCTCTGTAATCTGCTGCCCCAACGTCAATTTTAGACCACTGCAAGAACATGTAATGAGAGCCAGTAATATAAGTAGGTATACCTTTATTTTTAAACCAGAAACCTTCTTCTCTTCTTCTAAACTCTTCATCGATGTAATCATACCATTCTTCCTTAAAGTTAACTGGATATCTTTCCCAGTCAAATACGCTTTTAATTTTAGCTAATTGTTTTGGGTATTCTGCTTTTACCCAGCGCTGATTTTTTTCTTCTTTAGATGCAGCGTAAACGTTTTCAGGAATAGCTGGCAAAGCTATTTTAAGGTTTTGTATTTCAACTACATCACCTATTGTACCATCTTTACTTATAATTACAACGTCATTTTCAACATCATAACCATACTCCCATTTTTTATACCTATTATTTTTTTTTAAAACGCTAGGTTTAATGTGGTCTTGTATTACTTTTACTAAAGACTGTTCGTACATTATCTTGATCTACCTTCAGCGAAACCTTTAAAACTTTTTTCTTTAGTGTTTTGAGGTTTTTCTTCAAGCATATTTTTTTCTTCTTCTATTCTAGCTAGTATTTCAAACGCGTCAAATATTGCCAACTTTTTAGTAGCAGCAGCGTTTTTAAGTCTATCTGCTGAAACATCATCTTCTGTGTTAGTAATGATTTTTTCTTCAGCAACTTTAATAAGTTCCTCAACTGCTTTTCGCCCAGCTTGGATTATATTCTTCCTCGTTTCCTTTGAACTCATACTTAACTAAAATATCATTTGATTGCATACAATAAAGTCTTTGCTTATCTACAATAAACTCAAACTCCCTATTAGATTTAAAACCTACTAAATCACCCTCGTATATACCTAATGATTCTAAAGTTTTATTACCTATTTTCACTATACCTTTGTTTTTTTGTTCTGTTTCCAAAGACCAATCGTCTTTGTTTTTAATCGGCATAACAAAACATCTTTCACCTACAGCTATCCACTTAACCATACGTTTGTATAAATATATTTGATCATACTGGCAAAAATACTTATTATCATCAAACGTTTTACTACTATCAACTGCTTCACCTTTTAGGTTGTAATATCTTCTAAACACATTGTGATGTATAATAACTTCATCACCTTCTTGTATTGGCGTATTAAAAGCAGTTGGTGTAGTAAGTACAACAGCTTTTCTGTTTATAAGCTTAAAGTTTTCTATGCTAGAATTAACTATAAGTTTATTGCCTTCTATATCAATTTCATTATTATACCTTTTTCCGTCTGGTATAACTATAAAATCAAAAACACTTCTCATTAATATTCTAAATCATATTCAACGGATATAGCCATGTTAGAATTAAATTTCTTCCATGGCAATACCTCGTTGTTTTTCTTTATGAATATGTTATAAGAAGCATCATCGTCTTCAAACAGAATATGCGATATCTCATGACCACCGTAGACTTGTTGGCCTAACGCGTAGTGCATAGCATCATTCTTATAATCAGAACCAATACTGATTTTTCTTATAACAGTACTCATTACTTTTCTGATTTTACAACTTCTAAACCTTGGTCGTCAAATTCTTTTTCGATTTCAGTATAACTACCATCTTCAAGATTAATATTTACAGAACCATACTTTGTTTCAAGTTCTTTTTTAGTCTCTTCGATAGACTCGTTAATACCAGCAATCTTATGAAGCATAGCATGTTTGCTAGCTTCTAGTTGACCTATTTGGTTAATAACTGTTCCTAACTCTGCTTGTTGATCTTTAATTGTTTTAAGCTCTTCAGCTGTAACTTTATTTGCCATTTGATTGAATTTAAATTATTTACTTATTTATTATTACTCGATTTCTTTGCTTTTTCCCAAGTACGACCTACGAAATACGCACCATACACTGTAATTAATAGCGATTGAAATATAGGTATATACGCTTCGTCTACTTGAAAACCGCCAATGTTGCCATCAAAAAAAGCTAATGCTGTAAATATAACAGTAAGATATATTAACACCAGCGGCCGTATGTTTTTAGATAAAAATGAATCTGATTGCATATCAAGTTTCCATCGCTCAGTGATTTGAGTCTGCGCGTCTTGATCTGCTTTTTCAAGTAACTCTTGTATCTTTTGTTTAGCGGCTAACCTTTCTTCATCTGTAGTTGTAAGCTTGTCTATTACATTACCTACGTCTTTAATTAAGCCACCAGTTAAAAGACTTAAAAGTTTTTTCATTTATCTAAATAAATTTTGAATAGCACGTCCAAGCATTGTGCCGTCTTGATTATAATCTCTAAATATGCTATCACCGTCTTGATCCACGTCGTAAATTCTAGAAGCGTAATCTTCATCAGCTGTTTTACCTTTTACTAAATCTTTTTTTGCTTTAGGATTTTCTGGTGGAAAAAAGTTTGATCCAGCATGCTTTGGATTGCTTCTGCTGTATTTGGATTTTTTAGCATCAGCGAAAATTTTATCATTTGCAGCTGCTCTGCTATAAGGATCATTATTATGAAAAGCTGAACCTCCACTCATGCCAGTAAACTCTGCTGGTGAATCACTTGATTCCATGTGTGCTAAAGAACCTTCCATCATTAAACCTGATGGTTTACCTGTCTCGCTTTTTAATTGCTTACAAGCGGACTCTTTTTTTTGTATTGGGTTATTATAAGCCATTTTTTATTATTTATTGTTGAAATTGTGTATAATACTTTTGTAATTCAGGACCTAACAAAACTTTTTCTGTAGGATTTTTACCTCTTTTTTGCAGTTTAAGATATTTATCGTAATCTATTGGTTTACCTTTTTCATTAAAGTATTCATATCTTATACCATAAAGATCTGATTCTTCGTCGTGTATATACTTAGGATCTCTATATCTTCCTCCCGGGCTAGTAGTCCCATAGTCTCTGTTCCCGATTCTAACAATTTCAGATGAATCAAATATCGGCACTCCGCCATGAACATTAATAAGCGTTCCTTCGTCATTACGTCCACCTTGTATATATTGAATTTGTTGACCTGGTTCAAAACTAAACTGATCAAACCCTTTTCTATCTTTTCTTTCTTCGAATTTTTCTTGATTAAAATATCTAGCTTGATTTAATGCTTTGTTAGCTTCTTCTGCAGCTTTTATTCTAGCAAAATCAGGTGATCTTCCTTGTGATATGTAATTGGTGTATGTAGAAGAAAAAACATCTCCAGCGTTTTCTAAAGCTGCAGTTCTAGCAGTCGCAAGTTCACTATTAAAAGTTTCAAATTCAGACAGTGAAGCTTGCTGCTCTTGAGCTTCAGTAGCGTCACCAATAGTAAATTGTTGGGACGTTGCTTTGTTTTGTTGATTAAGCTCAAACTCCTGTTGAGCTTGTTTTATTTTAACTTGATTTGCTATGTCAATAGCGTTATTAATGTTTTGAGTTTTTAAATTTTCTTCTGCTTGTAGTTGCAAAGCTTTTTTATCTTGTGCTTTTCTCTGCTCCGGAGTTAATGCCATATAAGCGGCTTTGCTTTCGTCAGTTGATTCTAAATAATTTTTACCTTTAACATAATCTTGTGTCTCTACCGTACTTGGATCAAAAGTAGCTGTAGTGCTTCCTTGAAATGTAGATCTTGTTCCGGTAGGCAGCACATCAGAAAAAGTACTTGAGCCAGCGGTGCTACCAGCGTGGCTATGACCACCTTCTCCAGTATGCGGATCTGTATCTCGCAAAGGACTTGATTTTTTAAGTAGACTATTTTTTTTCTGGAAATTTAATCCGCGATTCATTCGTTCTACTATACTTGGTTTATACCCCATAATTATATTTTTATGCGTTTCTATATGCTTCAGCTTCCCACGGCAAATCTTTTGCACCTTCTTTTATACTTGATCTTGGAATTACTTTACCTTTCCAATAAACATTTTTATCATCGTAATCAAGATCACCTCTGCGCATTTGATTTATATGAACCATCTCGTGGTTAATTACATCTTGCACCTTGTCACATGGTACGTCTTTATTTATAATTATAGTACCATTATTATTAGCTTTGCCTAACACACCGTCTTCCATATCAACATGATATACTGGTGTATTGTCTATTGGAAACGGAGGTGCTATTTTAAATGCCATTAGTTTCTATATGGAAATTTTTTGTTAAACCACTCTTGCCTGTTATTACAACCACAGTTTATGTTTAGACCTTCAGCCATTTTATCAACTACTGTTTTAATACCAGTAGCTTTAGTAAACTTAGCTATATCGTCACCTAAACCTTTTGATTTCATTATTTATAACAATGAGCTTTAGCTGGTGACCCGTGATGTTTTTTATCATACTTCATATCCTCTTCTAGGTAGTGAATATGAGCAGCGTCATCTGCTACAGAAGATCTGTAGTTTCTTTTTGTAACTGGAGTTTTGCAACATCTTGCGTTACCAGTATATTCTCCAAAGTGTCCTTTTTCCATAATTACCATTTTACTTTGTCAGCCCAATAAGCGGCAGACATTTTACCTTTCTTAATGTTTTTAGCATGACGAGCTTTAAAGCTAGCACGTCTTGCTTTTGATTTTTTATCTTGCTTCTTACCGGCAGTACTTACACCTTGTTGGCCAAACCTAATTATTTTTTCTTTACCATTTTCACAAGCTTTAACGATATGTGATTTAGTCTTGTGTCCTGGTGTTTTTCTAGGCTTGTTACACTTTAAGGTTTTTTTATCTACTTTAGACACCTTGAGCTTTTTTAGTTATTGGTCCTGGTGTATAAGTGCACGCGGCTGTTTTAATTTTCATGCCAGTAATACCAGAGCTACTACCAACTCCCATTGGGAAACCACTAGTATCTAGCGGACCTGACCAAACTGCATTTTCTCCTACTTGACCTTCAAGCTCAGGTTTACTAATTAATTTTTCTATATTATGATCCATAGTTTTTATTTTACATCAAATTTTTTACCACCAACTTCAAAAGTGCTGGCTCCTTTTTCTTTAGCGTCATTTAGTGCTGCGTAAAAAGCGTTTGATTGGAATGGTGCTCCAACTGACGCTTGTCTCATTGCTGGTGTACCAAAAGCAGTTTCCGCCATACCTTGTGTTGCTAAATTAAACACAGGTGTTTTACCTCCTTTTTCGTTTGCTTGCAACGGCGGATCATATGACATAGCTACTGGAGTACAGTTTAATGTTTGACCTTCGCTAGCTCCACCAGTCATAGGGTCTCTACCTGGAGCGCTCATTGCTTGTCCAGCCGCGGTGCTAGCTGCAGCAGTTTGTTTAGCTTGCGATATAGCTTTACCTAATGCACCGAAACCTACAAATTTACCATCTGGCGCGACTGTGTTTTGAAGTTGTTGTTGTGATAAACCACTGTTATTTACTCCACTACCACCGCCAAAAGCAGCGCTCATAGCTCCTCCTAAAAATTTGTTTGGTGAATCGTTTTTCATTTGCAAAGGTGTTTCAGGTAAATCTACAGGAGCTCCAACAGCTGCTAGTTCGTCGTCAACCATAGGAAATCCAAAACCAGTTTTAGGAATCACAACGCTAGAAAGTGAGTCACCAGCTTGATAACCGCCACTCATGAATCTATCAAATCTATTTTGACTTGTATTGTTATTAAGATCTAACTCTGTTTTATTAAGCTCTTTATCTAAGTTGCTTTTAGGCTCCTCGCTTTTTTCTTCAGATATTTTATCCATAGCTTTTTGTTTCAAAGCATCTCCTATTTTGTCCATACCAGCTTGAACACCAGCTCCAAGTATTTCAGCGCTACGATCTATAATCATAGCAGGATTTCTATAGCTACCGCCACTTTGAATAGCTGGCATAGCTATTTTATTTGGAGAACCTGGAAGTTTTCCTGGTAATTTAAAACCTTTTCCCATATTATCTGTTTTTATCTTTATTGACTTTATTAATAGCAAATGACAAAACTTTATCACTGTAAGTCTTGCCTTTCATTATGCTATTACGTCTGGTGCTAGTAGGTATATCTTCTTCACCTAGCATAATTCTATACATGCGTGATATTAACTGTTTACCTTTAAATGATACTTTGTATATATTATACTTTTGTGTAGTTCTATTATACTTTCTCCAAAGTGTAATCCAGTCATTTTGTAAAAGCTTGTTCCAACGCCTATTGTCCCAACTAAAAGAATATGTACCGTCTTCAAAATCTTTACGTGTAAACATATCCATACAGTCTAAGTATATTAACAACTCTAGCTCTGCATCGTTAAGATTATTGTTTTTACAAGCCCACTTACGTATTATACGATAGTGTTTAAGAAGATTTAAATCCCTAATGTCACCAGCGTCTAATCTCATAATACAACAACTACATCAGTATCTTTTATAACGTAAAAAACATTTTTATCAACTTCAAGTCTATTACCTGAATGCTTATCATAAAATATTCTGTTACCTTTTTTAACACCTCTAACGTCGTCGCCACAATGAAGCACAGTAGCTTCTTTATAACGAACGTCAACCCGTTGCTTGCCAGTTAACATAAGACCACCATCTGTTTTTTTAATGGTATCTTCTTTTTTAGTTTTTATAATTATATTTCTACCTATTGCCTTCATATTCAACTCTTAAATTATTGATTACACAATCTGTAGATAATATAGTGGTAGCCACTGAAGCCGCGTGTTTGAGTGCGCTTTTAGTTACAAGCAATGGGTCAATAATACCTTTATCAACCATATTTACAATATCACCTGTAATTACATTAACACCCATACCTTCTTCGGGCGTACCAACCTCTTCCAGTCCAGCGTTATTTAGTATAGTTTTAAACGGTGCTTTAATAGCTTCTAGCAATATTTTTTCACCAGCTGTTTTTGCTTTGGTCTTTTTAGATGCATCAAGCAAAGCTATACCACCTCCTGATACTATACCTTCTTTTACCGCGGCTTTAGTAGCACAGATAGCGTCTTCAACTCTATCTGATTTTTCTTTTAATTCGATTTCTGAATTAGCACCAACTTTAACAACTGCAACTTTACCTGACAATCTAGCTAAACGTTTTTCAAGACGTATAACTTCTCCAGGCGATTTAGCTTTAGCTATTAATTTTTTTACTGAACTAATTAATTTTTTTATATCTTCAGTAGACGTATCTACCTGCAATATAGTTTCTGTGTCATTAGTTATACTCTTATCACAAGTACCTAAAAAGTCTGGATTAATAACATCTAAATCATCTCCAAGATCTTCATTGACTACAGTTGCACCAGTAAGTAAAGCTAAATCAGAAAGTGTATCTTTCTTATTTATACCATACGTTGGTGCATTAATAACGTTTACTTTTATATTACCTTTTACTTTATTCATAGCAAGTGTAGCTAAAACTTCTGTTTCTAAGTCACCTACTATAAGTAAAGGTTTTTTGTTTTTAATTACATACTCTAACACCGACTGTATTTTACGTACAGATTCTACAGGTGATTCTAGTAGTAATACTAATGGATCGTCAAGCTCAGCTACTCGTTTATCTTTGCTTGTTATAAAATGAGAGTTAGTTAAACCTTTATCGTACTGAACGCCGTCAACTAACTCAAGCTCTGTAGTATCTTCGGTTGTTGGCTCCATAACAACAACACCGTTTTCACCAGCAGCTTTAAACGCTTCCCCAATTATTTTACCTAGTTCTTTATCATTGTTACAACTAATTGTAGCAACATCATCAAGCATAGTACCTTCAACTGGTATTGCTTTTTTCTCTAAGTATTTAACAACATTATCAACGGCTTTGTTTATACCTTCTTTAATGTTACGGGTATTATCTTTATCTAAATTTTTATAGGCCTCTGTTAAAATTGAGTGCGCTAGTACTGTAGCTGTTGTTGTTCCGTCTCCAGCTTCTTGCACAGTTTTTCTAGCAGCTTCTTTTAAAAGCGTAGCACCCATATTTTCTACTGGGTCTCTTAATGTAATACTGTTTGCGACAGTTACACCATCTTTTGTGATGACAGGCTTACCCTGATCATCTTCTAGTATAACACATTGGCCGCTAGCTCCAAGTGTGGAGCTAACAGCTTTTGTGAGTTTTTCTATACCTTTAAACACCTTGTTCTTTGCGTCTTCCCCAAAGTTAAGGTTTTTGACAATTTTGTCTGACATAATTTAATTAAATTTAATTTTATTGTATAATATTATTCAAAGGTTTTTACTACCTTAGGACCTTTTACAAATTCAAGCTTTTTAGTGTAGTGCTCAATGCTACCATCTATAGCGGCTTCCGCTCCGTCCATAGTTTCTCTACGAGTAACATCTTGCCACGCACCATCTTGATCTTTGTATTCAGTTTGAAAATATCCATTTGGTAGTTGTACTATTCGCCAATTTGTTTTATCAGCGATATGCTTCCAAAAGTTTATTTGGTCTTCGGATATTTGCGGTTGACTACTCCACGTATGAGTCTTGTAATATAGTGTCATTGGTTTTGGTTTTATATTAGTTTATTTGGTTGCTCTTTCCCGAGCAGGGTATACTTTATATATCACTTATTTTTAGTGATTTTTACCATGGTACTTCTTTAGTGATACTAATAGGGTTTATTTTTTCTTCAATCATAGAGTCTACATGAGCTTTTATGTTTGCGATACTACCGTCCATAGCTAACCACTCTTCTACCTGTGATTGTGTTAAATCAGCAAAAGCTGTAAAATTATCAGGATCTGGTTCTTCAACAGATGATACACCAACAGCTTGCGCTGTATAAGCATTTCCATTAGCATCTATTTGGTCTGATGTCGCGGTGTATAACCAGTGTATATTATATACGACATCTGAAAGTGAATCTTGAGTCGGACGAACATCAAGCTTATTTATTGTCCAAGCGTATGTATTTGCCATTTTTTTATTCATTAAATTGTTTCAAACTCAAACATCCAGTTAACATATCTCCAAAGCCCATCACAATTAAAAGAAAGAACTAAATAGTCGCTAGCTGAAAAAGTAGCGTTGCTAAATGAAAAGTTTAACATCTGTCCGGCGGTACCAGCAGTATAGCTCTGTGTATTATTTGCTAGCAAACTGCCATTTTTACTAATTAACAAAGTAGCTCCTGTTCCAGTGGGCCCAGACGTATAAGAACTATATGGGTTATTTCTTAGCGTGGCTTTAACTAATTTTCCGTTAAACGTCATTGGCCAGTATATGTATGGATAATTTGAAGTTGTAGTCATTCCTGTTGGATATATATAGGTAGTAGAAGTACTACCCTGATACCCGTAAGTCCATTGAATTAATTTTTGACCTGGAAAACTATCTGCTGTTATTATCTTTGCCATATTACCAAGTATTTGTAACTATATTAACCCACGCATATGTTGATGCTCCTGTTTGCATAACCATATCCACGTGGCTTGAATTTGAAGTTGTTCTATATCTTATAGAACCTGCTGATGCTGCAGTTGCAGAACCCACATTATCTCCTACTTGCAGACTACCTTGTACCTCTGTGTTTCCTCCGAACAATGCACCACTTGATGATGTTATGTTCCCGATTACATGAAGCGTAGATGTAGGAGCCGTTGTGCCTATGCCAACCCGCCCATTGTATAACACCGTCATAGCGTTGCTTTCCGTACCAATACCCGCGCCATTACCAACTGCAAAAGCCGTGTGCTGTTGCGATAGATATGCATTATGCCGACCGACTATAAACTGCGACTGCCCCGCTTGAACTGCTGGTGCTGATTGAGGAGCATTTAAATACCTACCGAAAAGAAACTGATTATCTTGTCTCAGTGTACTGGCTTGACTTTTACAGTGAAAGCCCATACCCATAGACTCGTTACTATCTATGTTAGTTTGAAAACCACCTGCAATAGAATTATTACCTTGCGCTACGTTTTGCTGATTGACGGCTAAAGAGGATTGTCCGTTAGCATCTACGTTAAAACCAATAGCAGCCGAGCCGAAGTTACCTCTGGCTTCTGCGATATATCCCATAGCGACAGAGGCCTGGCCTTGTGCTAAACAATTATCGCCTTGCGCGCTAGAAAATAAACCTGTCGCAGTTGAAGCAACACCGCTAACGTGAGTGCCGTTAGCTGCGGCATTTGTACTTAAACCTGAGGATACCGAGCCTATTCCCTGTGATAATGTACTAACACCGCTTGCAAAAGACGCCTCTCCACTTGCAGTTGTGTTGCCACCTATAGCAAATGAATTAATACCTGTCGCGTTTGTTTGGTTGTTAAAAGCGGCGGAGCCTGTGCCTATAGCTTCAGTTTCAGCACCCGCAGCAAATGAATTAGTGCCCTGTGCTAATGTTGATGCGCCGTGAGCAAATGATCCGGATCCAGAAGCGGTAGTATTAAATCCACCTGAAAACGATTGTCTACCTGATGCGGTTGTATTTTCACCTGTAGCAAAAGAATCTAATTGATTAGATGTATTGTTTTGACCAAACGCAGCAGCGTATTGCCCTGTAGCAGATGAGTTAGCTTGTTGTATTGAGCCGTCTGAGTTGACGCGTATACGTTCAGAGTTAGCTGTTGTTACGGTAAAAGTGTCATCAGCTGGAAAACCAATATATGTATTAGTGTCGCCTCTATGTCTTACATAATCATCAATATCTAAAGTATTAAGCTGAGAATCTCCATCAGGATCTAAATAATAAGCATTGTTAGATATTGAAGCAAAACGCTGACCCTCACTAATACCAAGGCCTGTTATTTGATAAAGAGGTCCTTGACTAAAGTTATCTTCATCGTATATTTTAAGAATACTTTGATCACCTGGGCTCCATAAAGCAAAGGTATTACCATTCATGAATATACCACCTGACTCGCCGTCATTACTTCCTTCAACCCACAAACCTGGATTACCACCAATATCTGGAGTCCAACTTGTTGTTTGACCTATCTTACCATTAACTCCGTAAGAAATTATACCTCTTTGATTAGTTGTACCTCCGTCATCTATTTCAATATAACCTTTATTTACCTGTAGGTTATTAAAAAAGTTTATTGCCATTAAATTTTATTTATTTTACCCTACATCAACTAACAAAGCTGAGTAAGTTCCATTTGCTACACTACCTGTAAATATTACACTAAGTGTAGTACCTGATCTTGTAACATCCGCATAAACTGTTTGACCTGCAGCTGTTGTAATTTCTGCTTTAACATCTAAAGCACTTGATGCGCTAAGAACACTACCGTTGTTAACCGCAACTGCAAATGTAGTTAAACCACCAGCTTCAGTTCTTGTTACATATGCTAATGATCCATCTAAAGATATTCTAACTCCTTTTGATATATCAATTTCTGCAGCTAAATTTTCAAGTGTTATTGCTTTGTTTTCGCTACTTCCATCATCATAAAAAGGAAAATAAGCATCACCAGCCCCAGAAGGAGTTGATGTTACTTGCGGTATACTTGCTATATCTAAACCAATAGTTGCTGTACCAGCTGAATAATCAACTCTTAAACCATCATATTCAACATTTGTAGAAGCAGCGACATTACCAATACCGATCGAACCTGCGGTTGCTATTTCAGCTGAAACCCAACCATTTGCCGTAACACTAAAATGCGCTGAGTTAAAACCAGCAACACCTTTTTCAGTTGCAGCATCTGTTGCTCCTTCGCCTGCTATATTTTGATCTTGAATTACAAAAGTATAATCTGTTGAAGCTGGATTTGAATTTGCACTAATATCTGTATTAGCAAATATTAAATCACCTACTTCTACTGAAACAGTTTGGTCGCTAAATGTAATATCTCCATCAACTGTAACTACATAAAAGTCACCAGTATCTAAAGCAACGTTAGAAGATCCACTGATGTTAGGCGATCCAGGATCATTTGTTGCATCGTAACCTCCTTGAAAAACACCAACACCAGCTACAAGTGATTGTACTTGTCCTAGGTTTACAGCATCAGAACTTGCTGTACCATTACCCAAGTTATTTATTTGGCCGTTATTCATATCAACGTCACCGAGTATGTCTACGGCGCCTAGTGTTGTAGTTCCCGTAACACCTAATGTGCCAGCTAATGTAATACTATCATCTAGATCTATAGAAAGTGTATTATTACCAGTATCATAAGCTGTTGTTATGTTTGTGTCGCCTGCAAAAGTAACAGTATCACCATTAACTATAGTTTCGCTTCCGGTATCACCTGCAATAGTCCAATCATATATACCACTAATAGGTGACCAAGTATTATCACCTCTTAAGTATTTAGTAGCATCAGGAGTACCTGCTGCAGAAAGATCTGCTGTTAGTTCGGTATTATCACCACCACCTTGTTTTGTTAGGTCTATAAATGTACCGTCTAAAACACTTACAAGACCTGTGTTTCTTACAGTAGCTTCTCCATTAGCAAACGTAACACCAATACCTGTGCCAGCTTTTACAGTGGTAGAACCTACTTCAACCCAGCCAGGGTTACCGCTTCCATCATCAGCTACATACTGTTTAAGCGTGTCTGCGGTTGTGTTAAATATAATTCTACCTAAAACTAATTCTGTAGAAGGGTCAGTTGATACGTTTTCTATTCTTATAGACTGCGCTTGATTCGCGTTAAAATCTACATTGTTTACAAATTGTATTGCCATTATTTTTTAATTTAAAAACGCTTTCCCAGCAAAAGCGTGAGAAAAGTTCAATATTACTCTATCTTTTGTTATGTACTCATAGCTACCTATAACAGTTGTATCTGCCGTATCGACAACAGTTATTGAAGGAAACTTATCTAAATTATGTGTTATGTCCCAAGTTGTAGCTGGTACACCTTGTGTAAACTCAAAATGCTTATCTGCATTTTCAACGTTGTCTATTTGAATTGAATAATATTGAAGTGCTTGTATGTTGTTGTTACCAGTTACAAACTCTAGCTCCATGTTATAAACATTACCTTGAACTTGAGTTAAAGCTGTTAACTTGTAAACGCCAAATCTACCTAGCGATCTAACATCTTGTATAATTATATCGTAACCTATAAATCTTTGCAAATAAGGTAAGACTATAGGTACCGTTACCGGCATTTGCACATTTATGTATAAACTAGTTATGTCTTGCCAAGGTGTAGCTTGACCACCATAGTTTTCAAATGATATAGTGCCCTCTGGTCTAGGATCTGGATCAGGGTCTTGTATAATAAACTTCCAAGCTGAATGCTTTAAAAAATCGTTTATGATAACGATGGAAGCTCCACCTAAACTAAAGTTTTTAGTCTGCCCGTTAGTTACATCTGTTCCTATGAGTATATCAGACGGCTCAGGCGTATTGTTCTTTTTATACGATGATATTATGGGCATATATTATTTTTTTTATTAAGGACCTGCTTCAAAAGAAACCCTGTAGTTTGAATCAACATTGCCACCTGAAATGCTACTATTTCCATAACTATACACAAGTCTTATGTAATAAACACCTGGATTTAAAGTCACGCTACCTGGCTCAGTACCCCAATTTTCAATACTAAAACCAAGAGTACTAGAAGGTGTAGATGGTATTATTGGAAAAGAATCAGACCCTCTACTAGCGAACTCCCATAGAGTTTGATGAGCTAAAATGGTTCTTGCAGAGTTCGTATAAATTTTCCAATCTATGTTAGTAAATCTAGCTAATGGAGGCTGCGCTGTACCTACATCAGTATATGCTACAAATTTAATAGTAGCTGGATTACCTATTATCTCAAAAGATGCGTTTGTTTGCAAAAGCGCAACACTTGTACCCTGTGTATTGCCAGCCATAAAAGCGTCTTGGTATAAAGATGTGGTCGGCGTTCCTGTTTGAGTATCATTAAAATAAAAATTAACAGTAGAAGTAGGTACGTCTTTAACGAATCTCATAAGAGCCCCACCATTTTTACCAGTAGCGAATCCATCATTAAAACTAGCTGTAGAATATCCAACAAGCCAATCACGGTTTTGAGTATGCCAAAACATAGTTATTGGGTAATAACTAGCTGGCAAACTCGACCACGGTTGTTGTTGATGATATATATCCCTCACACCTTGACTAAACCAACCTTGTGGAACTTGTGGTGGTACAGACAACTGTCCTGTCCATGTATAGCCAGCGCCTATTGAATTAAAATCTACTGTTCCAAATCTTGAATTAGAAGCTACATTAGAAGGCCAAAAACCATAATAATTATTAGCTAAAGAAGTTACATCGCTGCTGTTATCAGGAGAACCTGTGCCAGCACAGTTTATTAAATCTTGCCAATCTTGCTGTGTAGGAACTCTAAACCCTGTCGGGGGTTGTATTACTTCTGTTGCAAAAACATTATAATAAAGACCTCTAAAAGCATTATTAGAATCAAATTGCCAATAACAAGCAGCTGGATCGTTATTTTGACACTTAGTTATCCAATCGTTTTGATTAGTAACTATAGGTATGTTACCACCAGTTGTTGTTGCTGTTATTGTAGAGTTTGTTTTTGTCCATATTAAATCGCACACAGTAACTTCACCTGGTTGCGGAGCTGAGCCTAGTGGCCATAATTTAGTTGTGCCCTGATATATTTCAGAAACATTATTACTACCTAGCTTAATGTTACCTACAGCAGGTGTTACATTCCCGAATTTTAAATCAGCCATATTATACGATTATATATAGTATATCAGCTGCAGGGGTTATAGCCTGATATTCAGCAGACGTTAGTGTTCTTATTTGTGTAACAGCTGTTTGACTTTGTGTTGTACCAGAAACAAGGTCTGTTGGTTTGTTTAATATTTCAGCAGCACCACTTGTAGCGTTCCAATCTGATTGTACATTAGATGTAGCAACGTCTATTTCAATAACGTCGCCGCCGGCATTTACAGCTAAACTTTTTGTAGCAGTGCCGGAAAATGAACCTCCACCGTAGCCTGGTAATTCTAATTGACCAGTGCTAACCATGTTAAGAGTATTGACACCACCGTTTAATCCAGTCCAAAACCTTAAAGTACCCGTAGAATCGCCGCCGTTTCTTACAGCATACATTCTAGCCGCGGGAGCAGGGTTTATAGCGGGATCAACTAGGAAAAATTCTACGCCTCCACCAAAATCATCTTGTATAGCGCCGGAGTTTGTGTATGTTACAATTTGAACAGTTTGTGACGTACCAGTTGTTGACGACCTTTCACGGTAAAAACTAGCAGCAGTAGTGGTGTTTTCAACTCTAAGATTACCATTAACATGTAACGCAGAATTAGCGTTAATACTTGTAGTGTTTATACCAATGTTAGTTCCATCTTGGAATATAGCACTGTTACCTATCGTAGATGTAGTTGACCATATAGGTATGTAGTTTTGTATACCACTACCGCCAACACCTGTTCCTGTGGCAGCGTCTATAGTAACTTGGTTAGAACCATTGTCAGTAAGTGTTACGTTTGAGCCAGCTACAAGTTTAACTGTGTTTGTTGATGCGTCAGAGCCTGTAAGCGTAAGATCTACGTCATTAGTACTTTGAGCCGATGCGTAGCTGTAAGTGGTGTCAGTGTTACCACCCGTGGCGTTTATAGTTATAACATCACCATTTCTATTTGTCTCTATATTCGTACCACCAGCTATAACAAGAGTATCGTTATTAACATTGGCTGTAGCTGTACCTCCTGTGTCTGCTCTAAAATTTTTATATATGTTTTGTGAAGAACCTCTGTCTGTGTTAGTCACAACAAATGATGAAAAATTACCAGACCCACCAAGTGAAACGCTAGTTCCAGAGCTTCCAGTAATTTGAAACGTACCGCCATCAGACATAACACCTGAAGTTGTTCCATTAGTAACGTTAAAGCTAGACATTGTACCACTACCAGATCCAGTAGATCCAGTTGATATAGATACTATTCTGCCGTAAGCATCAACTTCTATTTGGTTTATTTTAACACTACTAAATGTACTACCATAAGTACCAGCACCAATAGTACCAGTTGGATCTATTGATATATCACCTGTGCTTGTGATTGGACCACCTGTTAAACCACCACTTGTTGTAATTTCTGTCACACTACCGCTACCACCGCTAGACTGATTTACCCAATTGTAATCAACACCATTCCAAGATAAAACTTGATCGAGCTGAGCTGTTGATACATTTAAATGAGCATCAACATCTGCGTTAGTGTATTCCGGCGGAATAAACGTATCACCTTCAAGCGCTGTGCCTGCTGTAGTTCCAAAACCAGGGAACGATACTTTAGCTGTGTTAGCAACAACTGCTGGCGCTAATGCTACTCTAGCGTCTGTATAGTAAAGATTCGTACCTTCAGCAATATCTGAGGTAGTTAGAACAACTACACCTTGTTGCCCGTTTACAGACGTAACGCTTTGTGAGTTGTCTACTTTCTCCCATGCAGTTCCATTTGAAATAACCCAGTCACCGATGCCATATGTTATACCTAAATAAGTACCAGGATCGCTTACTACATAGTAATAACCTTTGTTGTTAGGATCTGGAGCTGGAAGTGTGGGTGTGTTTGTTCCTGCGTTCCATGTACCTTGGTAAACTACCGCGCCTACAAAGCTGTCAGGCAGGTACTGAACGTCTATTTTAGTGAATGCATTAAGTGGTGCGTAGCCATTTGCTTGGCCTTTTTCACTAAGATCTTGTTTAGCGTTAAATGCTGTCCAGTCAGTTGAAGATAGATAACCGTCGGTAGAACTATTAGCTTGTGGTAAGCTAACACTACCTGTCTCTGTTATGGTTCCACCTGTTAAAGGTGCTACAAATGTAATACTTTCTACTGTACCTGAGGTAGAACCTGCTAGTATACTGTCTCTTAACGTTTCATACGTAACATTGCGCGTTTCAAACGTGTCTTCACTGTCTGTAGGAGCTACGCTTATTATAAACTGGTCACTGTCTTTGACCGTATTTATCAATGGGTATGAATATATAATAGGCATATACTTTCTTTTAATTCGTTTATATCTTATATACTTACATATTTCGCTGTTTTTTTACCTCAGCGTGACATAAGCCTGTTACTAATACTACTTATAAGGCTAGTGTCACAAAAAATGACGTTAGATATTTAGAAGTATGGTGTTACCCCCTATCGTACTGATTATCAGTCTGTTACAAAAACGATTTTTAATTT
>WTIT01000017.1 GCA_011526375.1 Methanobacteriota archaeon | reverse complement strand
GCCATTGGCCGTTTGCAGGCCGCGACTATTTCGGCTTATCGTAATTCGTTACTGGAAAACGAATCGGTAACGGTCACTAGAAATCCATCGACCAAGTTTACCTTTCCAAAAATTGATTTAAGGGAAAGGACGATTCGGGAGATGTACGACGAGTTTTATGCCAAGTGTAAAGAGCATAAGGTCGTCGGTTACCCAAAACTGCATGCGCATCAAGCATTCTACCGAAGGATTCATGACTACCTATTGGAAAAGAAAAGCTTGAATCAAATTTCGGAACACGACTATAAACATCAATTGGATATCTTAAAGGTTTACGAACCTGAAAGCTATAATTTTGCAAGAATGGAAGAAATTGAAGAAAAAAGGCGGGGCAGAATTAGGTTGCAGAAGGAGGCGGAAGAACTGGCTGTTCCGACCCCCAAAGGCTGCCCTCGACCACCAATCTGTGGAAGTTATAGCAAAGTCGATGCTGCAGTCGTGAAAGAATTTGAGACTCGACTGGGAGTGGAGAAAGGTCCAACAACCACTCGAGCGTGGAAAAATTATCTCCAGCGCGCGGCAGAAGTTATTGCACAGTATGGATTGACGCCTCGCGCGGCGATGGATCTAGTGGGTCGTTTTGCTGATCGATCAAGCATCCAGGCGCTTCTAAGTTTCCAGGGCGAGGCTAACCCCAGCCACAAAGAATTCGCCACGTGTTGGAACTTGATCCTTCAGGATAAGTGCAAAATGAGCCGTCCAGAGGCTATCAGGAGCCGACAAGAGATTAGGGCCCTGATTGAAAATAAGCCGATGAAGAGGCTTACTGTTCTCATTAAGATGCTATATGAAATGATTCATACGCTTATGGAGAACGAATGCAGTGAAGAACTCATACAGCCAGATACTGAGAGATATTTTAGACTGCATATACAGGAGTTTCTAAATCTGTGGTACGTGAACGCCGATGCAATCATCCAAAATGCCGAGAGTCTGAGGGAGCACAGATCCATTCTCGACGCTTATCTTGCTGCGGCAGAAAGGATCAACGACCCTGTCGAGACTAATTCGTTCAGGAAAAACGAAAATAAGAACCACAAACATTTACCGCGAGTCATTTGTGGGAAATCGACAGAGTATCGACTCTCGGGAAATTCCCCAGTGCGCATCAATGAGGCATTGGGCACAGAAGAACCGGTGGAAACATATCAAGAAGTTACCTCTGATTATGATGAGAGTCAGGAAAACTATTACGATGGTTTGCATATAAACGACGTTCAGGGGAGATCTTACGGACGGGACCGTAAAGTTGGGTCAAAGCCCTCAGGCCCCAGGCCCCAAAGGACCGCAGGAAACTCCAACAAAAGCCCCGACCTTAGCGAACTGGTGAGGTCTACATACGGGCTGCCCCCTTATGACAAGCGCCTAGCGGATCAAAAGCCTCCAGGTGGGTGGCCAAAGCCTATCGGATATCGACCAGCAGGAGGCAAGGTTTTGCATGTCAGAAGAGAGAGGGAAGTAACTTCAAGAGAGTTTGCTGAACTCATTCCAGACGACTTGAGAGGCAAATGCCTACATTGTGCATCAGATCATTCATACAACGATTGTGAAAGACACCCCATCCACTATCATATACTTAATCATCTAAAAAGGGGAGCGTGTAACGATTGCGAATTGTTTCACCTGGGAAAGTGCATCCCAACCCCGGAATGGAGGACTCACATTCGTGAAAGGAGGCAAAGGGTTGAACAAGTTAGAGCTAGGCCGGTGAGAGGCACGCCAAAGCGTAAAAGCCCGGCCAAGCCTAAGAGCAACCCCATGTTGGACCGCATGGACAGATTGCAGGAAGCAGTGGCTGAACAGATGTCGAATATGCAATCTCGAATAGACTCCATGTCGAAGGTCAGTAACAACAAGTCTCAAGGACGAAGGAAACGATCTAATAAGCCTAATTCTACGGATGGCCAATCTGGAAAATCTGATTCCCCGTCGTGCAGCGGGCGTAGACAAACATCTCAAGTCCAATAGCAACCAACAGAACCAGAGCCATCCATCTCGCTAGAACAGCAACGCTCTAACGAGAAATTCAAGAAAAATTATCTGGGATCTTTGGGTTTTGATAAAGCCTACGTCTCAGGTGCAAAAGATTTAAATCGTTTTCAACACTAAGTTTGAGAACGTGACTCAACCTTAGTACTTCGCCCTTAAAATAAAAAGTAATTATGCCTGGTCAAGGTGTAAAGCCGTATATCTATTACGATATTATTAATAGAGCTCGACAGAGGCTGCTTGACCAGACGAAGACTGGCTCCTGTAAAAATGAGGAATCAGCAGATCCATTAAATGGTGAAAGTGGATCTCTATCAAACATAGACATGTTGTGCAGCTCAAATGTTGAATCGACATCGATGAAGAATTTGGAAGAAAGCGAGAAACAAGCAGAAGAGATATGCCCCGTCGAAGCCACACCAGTTCGAACTCCATTCGATGCAATCATCGGATGCGGGGATTACTTATGCTTGTACGGTCAAAATAAGACCATCGTAAGGGCTCTGAAGCACGACGACGAGGTGTCAAAAAGTGACTATGGCATCTGTGCGCGAGTCCATGAGCTTAGTACAAAGTCTATGGAAGTAGGCCCACCGTCGAAAATATTGGGCGAGAAGCTGAATAGATTCAATGTCGTAGAAACGCGACCTATTGTGCCTTTAAATGCAGGCAACGGCGCGTGCTTTGAAGCGCTAATCGACACTGGAGCTTCTTGCAGCATGATTAATAATGATCTGTACCAATATTGGGTCGAATTATCACGTGCGAATCCTTCCAAAGTTAAGTACCCCGAAGCCTGCAAAGGTCAATTCAGTGTAAAGACCTATTCCTCAGACAATGCCCTGTTTGTTACTAGTCACTATTGCAAGTTATCTTTTAAGATAAATGGGGTGCCGTTCGAAGAGGTACCCTTTCTAATAAATCCCAAGCCATCTCGGAGCGGTACCGAATTATTGCTGGGAATGAACTTTATTAACGGGGCGCAGGTTACTATTAAGCCAACTGATAATAAAAGAGAACCGGGGAGTACTTTGTGGATTCCAAATCAGAGTGATCCTACGGTATTAGAGGAGTTAATCGAATGCGTCCGAGAACGCCGATTAACCACCACTGCATCAGAGGAAGTGCATGTGGCTCCCTTGGATGAAGTGAGAGTCAAGCTTCATGTTGATGGTAGTTTTTCTTCTGGCAAATCTCCTCTAAAGAACAGAACATTTCACCATTGCCAGCTACCCCAAGGTTTGACCATGTCAGATACTGATCACTCTGTGGACGACGACGGGAACATCTACGTGTCCGTGAAAAATGAGAGTTTGACTCCTTGCACCATTAAGCAAGGCACCAATGTCGCGGAAATTAATACTGTCAAGAACGAGATTTCCCGAGCGTCGCGTGTGGTAAAACATCTAGCACAGATGGATTTATCATGTTTCTGCGACCCAGCCTCTGCTGTACAGGATTCAAAGGATGGTATTAATGTACCAGTAATTACACTGAACAAATATGGCGTCTCTGATTTTCATATTGGAGATATGCAAGATGATTTAGACTTGCGGAAATACGCCCCTGAACCCGTGCAGTACGAGAATGGAATTATCACCATCCGCCCCAGCATCATCACCGAGGAACTGGATCCAATGCACTTGATGAACGAAATTATACGGTTGAAAGCAGACAACCCTAACTGGAATGCCCTGGTTTTTACTGCCGCAGATCGATCTTCAATTGAGAACGATGAAGAATTAACCAGACTAATATATAAGCTGAGCAAGATCACGCCGGTCAGAATCGGGATAGTCTCCACCCGAGCCCAAGGGAAAATTCCATGTCTCAGGTGCAGGACAATAGTAACTCACGATATAAAACCTTTGATCGATAATACCATAGAGACCGTCGTAAATATTACGTCGAAAAAGAGTATCACTCCATTTCATCATCGCTTTGTCGATGCAGATTCCAAGATCATCGGTTACGACTATATGGGGTCAGGAGTATACATTGCGAGGTCGCAGAACAAACTAGTGGTATTTGTGCATGTGGCTGAGCCTCGCCGATCTCTAGGATACATCCGTAACCTCGTGTATATGATTTTCGAGCATTTACGGAGAAAGAGGGTGAACCCCAAATTTGAGATCAGAACAGATCTGTGGGCACCAAATGACATTGCTAACGCGAGCATTGGCTTGTTTCTAGTCGAGCCTTTTGATGAATTCCCGCCATTAAGACCTTATCATGCCTCTCCAAAGCTTGAGGAATTCACCTTGCCTATTGCTAACTGCCGGTGCCTAGGCTGCATTGAAGCGCAGCGATTAATTGATACGGGAAAATACTCTCCACGTTCGGCTATAAAACAGATGGAGATACAAAACATGCACGTAATGCTACGAGGACAATTGGCTGAGGGATTGAAGTCACATCAGGGCGTTTTAATGTCCACCATCTTAGAATATAGACGAGACATAGAGCTGGCGAGAAGAAAGGTGATGATTAACGAGTTGGAAGGAACTCGGGAAGACTGGGACCAAGTTGAGTCCGCAGAGATGTATGAAGACCTAAAAATGCCCAATTTGCTCTATGATCCTGACGAAATGCAAGATTGCCATTTTAAGCCGCTTGAAGAAAACGGATGGGAAGACGGCTATGATGTGACACAATTACCCGCTCATTTGCGAAAACCGATTGCAGATATTTTGAATAAACACATCACCTGTTTAGCCATTGATGGATACATGTGGCGAAGGTTGAATGTGGAACCGAGAGACATAGAATTTATCTATGGAGAAGGCCCTTTTCGTGGCCCCTTTTGGAATATGGG
>WTIT01000003.1 GCA_011526375.1 Methanobacteriota archaeon | reverse complement strand
TGCTCACTTATTCATTGCAGCTGGTTCTGTATCCAAAACTATATCACAACATTTACTGCATTTGCTTTCTACATGTAGGGCTTTCATTGTCAGTTTTATAAAAATCGTAGTAAGAATTGTAGTCACTGATATAATGATCGTCTCCACTATCATCTGTTTTTATATGATCACCCAATCTTTTATTATTTTTCGAGTATTCTTCTACATATTGTTTTGCATATTTTTTTGCATAATATTTTGATGGATATGTTAAATATTCCCACATTTGTTTCATTTTATAATATATTGAAGTAAAGATCATTTTTTCTTCTATATACTTACCTTATATATTTAATATTCGAATTTTCATCGTATCACCTATTCTTTCACAAACAAAATCAATACCATCCATTCCTGTTACAATATCCATATATGCATATAATACTTCTTGCAATAAAAAATAATCATGTTCTTTTTTAAATACCACGTATAATCTTTTCTCCATTTCTTCTTTTTTTTCTAATGGAAAATACCATTGTATTTTGTATAATTTTTCAAATTGTTGATGTAATGTAAACATTTACTTCTTTTATATCTATATTCTTATACGATATAAAATTTAAACAACGGAAACATCTAATGACTGGGCTTTTTATAGCATCTAAGTTTATTTTCAAATCCTTAATTTATTTTCACTTAAAAAATTGATTCTATATAATATTAAAAACAACGGAATATCTAATGGCTGTTCAACGTGCAATAGAACGAGGAAATCCATTTGTAGAACCTGATAGGGAAAGTGTTCAAGATAAAGTAAATGAAGGACGTGCTGTCTTTCGTGTTAGAACAAGAACTATGCTTTATGTTGAAGAAATTAGTGGACAAGCTGGTGGTGAATTTTGGGATTGGAGCACTTTTTATTTTTCAAGTGCACAATTTGATGGTTTATCTACACAAGAATTTGAAAATCAATGTGTTCCTGATCTTGTTGATGCATATTATGATGGACAAGAAGAAAATGGTATTGTTGATCATTATATGCATACATTAAATGTACATAGTGTTGAAAAATATGACAATACAAATATACATCATTTACCATTGCGAGGTGAATCATATCGTGTTCGAATGATGAAAGGTATTCAAGATGTACAACTTAAAATTGAACCAAACCAATGTTTTTGGAAATATTTTTGTTATAAAATACTTAATAGTCCGGGGTTTGAAGATTATACTGTTAAACAACTTTGGAATGAAATATTCCCTAATGATTCTTTTGATGCTAATCAAGGTGTATTATTTACCATGAATATGCTTGAACAATGGATTAAAAAAGGTACTAAAAAAGGTGGTTATGATAAAAATATTTCTTATTATGCTTGGTGGGTTAATAATGGTCTTGCATATTCATTTAAATCAAATAATCCACACGAAAATACCATTGTATTAAATTTTATGATTACTGATGATCATATATTGCCACTTGAACATAATAAATTATTTACTGCAAATTCATTAAAAAATCTTGGTGATTTGTCAAAAAATATGAAAGATGCATCATCTGAAATTAATTGGAAATTTGATTATCATTTAAATAATTTTTTTTATGTTGATCATGACACATTTGATGAAAATAAAGATGCTATATTATCTGGCACTTTTAAACCTGAATGTGAAGCACTTGTTTTTGAAATTAGACGTGATAAAGATAATCCAAAAGATAATATTACACTTGTTAATCTTGGTAATCAAATTATGCATCATACTAAATGTAAAATTTATTATGCTAATATTAAACGTAATATGTTCAAACATCCAACATCTAAAATCCACCAAAATTATATCTTTTGTACAGATTTTCAAAAAAGAAAAAAAGCTTGTGATATTCTTTTTGATAAAACACATATGATTGATTTTAAATTTAATAATCAAAGTTTTGGTGAAATAAGTCGTATACTAATTGATAAATTTCTTGATAATAGTGAAAAATGGCAAAGTTCATTTCATCCAAAATTACGTGAACTTGTTGATAAATTATGTTGTAAACCATTAGTACAAGGTTTAATGGATGATTCTGGTGATTGTTTGGTTTGGGATATTAATAAATGTTATACTATGGCAATTGTTGAAGGTTTAAAAGATGTATTAATACCAATATATCATGTTGGTGATAATGCTCAAATATTTGATGTAAAAAAACACGTTTATCCCATTCCAAAAAAATGTAATAAGCCACATTATCAAAAACGTAAAAAAGGTGTATTAAAAAGTAAAAAAAATCGTGCTGGTAAACTTAAATCATTTTTATTTTACATTCCTGCAATTGTTTTAAAACCATATGGTATTATTATTCGTGAAGGTATATATCCACATATTTTAATACAACATTTATTGGATGAAAAACATATTACATTTGATGATATTAAATATACTATTCCTTGTATGCAATATATTGATGGTAATGAACTTGTTGAATTTGTTGAACAAGTGTATGATCTTTTAAAAGACGAACCATCTGTTGCTAAAATGATTATTAATGTTGCTGTTGGTTTGTTTAATACCAAATTTGAAAATAAAACCGACGAAGTAATGATTAGCACTAAACCAGCTTTTACAATTGCATATAGTAATTGGTTACGTGATCAAAAGAAAAAGAATTTAAAAATAGAATATTATGGTGATAATAAAATTGATTGGATACGTTCTATCACTAAAAAACGTGCTATGAAAGACAATGGTCTTATAAATCAATATGTTGTTGGTGCTGGTCTTGTCAGAACTTTAACTATGTTAAAAAATAAATGGATTGATGGTATGCAACTTGTTGGTATTAAAACTGATGCTATTTATTTAAATATTGATCATGATACTTGGGAAAAAGCTTGTGAAAAAGATCCTATTGTTGCATATTATAATGATCATTGTATTCATTTAGATAAAGTACATCCAAAATTTTATGATAATGTTGCACAACAACTTGATAAAATATGGGAAGATGAAGATTATGATCGTGATCCTGAAATACCTGAAATGGATACAATTACATTAGATACTATTAAACAATATCCATATAAGATTGAACAATTTAAAAAAGCACCAAAATATGATGAAACACGTATTAATAATTTATTGAATACTGTTGGTGTTGTTATGGATAAAAATGATATAATATTAAATGATTTATTTGAACATGATGAAAAACAATTTGTTGTTGTACTTGAATGTCTTGAAAGAAGATTAAATGATACTTCACAACCTGTAAATGTTGATCATATTGTACCAATTGCTAGATCATTATTTTCTACTTTGATTTATGGTACTGCTGGTTCAGGTAAAACTACAATTGGTATTCGTATTCAACGTTGTTTATTAAAAATTGCAAAACTTTTAAAACAACATGTTATTGTAACATCTTTTCAACGCACTTGTGTCACAAATTGGATTAAAAAAGTATGTGAAACAAAAGATAAAGATATTATTGATAGTAAAGATAATTGGAATTGGGATCATTTTTATGGTAATGTATTAAATGAAGATACTGGTAGAATTAAACGTGTTCAAGGTTCTAAAATAAAACCTGATAAAATATTTGCTATTATTATTGATGAATTCTTTCAAATGCCTGAACGTTGTTTACTTGATATATGTGAATTACTTGATAATAATCCAAATATTATTTTAGTGCCTATTGGTGATCATAATCAAATGGCATCAATTGAAAATCCAAAATATAATTGGTTACAATGTGATATTATTAAAAATTTTGTTAAACAAAAATTATATAAAAACTACATTCCTGAATCTTCACGTTTTAGTGAACAAGTTTTAAAGTTGGTTCGTTTGTTGGAAAATGGTGATACTGAAAGTTATAAAAAGTTTATTAAATATGTGACAAAAAAAACAATTCACGGTGATTATAAATTTGAAAATAATGATTTAAATGCAACAAAATGGCATTTATGCAAATATCGTAAACGTAAATTTCCACTTGGTGTTATGAAAATTAACGAAAAATTGTGTAAAGAAATCAAAAAAGGTAATTTTGTCATTTGTGATCGAAAATATGATGCAAAAGAAGTCGATAAAAACAATAAAAATGTGACAATTGAAACAACTTTAAAAAATGGTACAAAAAAGAAAAAGAACAAAAAGGTGCAACTTTTAACTGGTGAAAAAAAGAAAGTATTAGAAATCAAGGATGGACAATGTAAACTTGAAATTGATGATTATGGTGTCATTAAATATGGTTGGTTTCCAATTGAATATACAAATAAAAATGGCAATACTATAACTGTCTTATCACCAGCATATGCATCTACTACATTTCGTGAACAAGGTCGTGAAATACTTGAACCTTATACTATTCATAATGCTGATCATATGACAAGACAAGAATTAATTGTTGCTATATCACGTGGTAAATGTAAAAATGGTATATTATTTAAATTTTCAAATATTGATAGATTGGTTGGTAAATATGGATTTTTAGATGCATATAAACATCAAAATAAAGATAAAAATATTCCATGTTCATATAATAAATATGATATTAATGATAGTGATAAACCAAAATGTAATTTATATCAATCTTATTTGTTATATAAAATTATTGATAAAGATAATGATATATATGTTGGTATCACTAATTATGACAAATCATTGACATTAAAAGAAAATTTAAAGCGTCGTTTTGATGAACATCTTGATGATACTGTACCAGATAATAAAAAATCACCTGTTTTAAAAATGAATGAACCAAAAATATATCCTTTTTACAAAGATAAAAAGAATCCATATTTTATTTATGGTAAATATGATCACGTTTTAAAGATTGAAGACAATCATATTGCTATGATGCAATTGGAATGTAAAAATAATAATGTAAAGATCATGAATAGACA
>WTIT01000031.1:9857-19870 GCA_011526375.1 Methanobacteriota archaeon | reverse complement strand
TCTGTAATGGTGAGGGAAGAAATAGCATGGTCAGCACATCAACTATCCTATCTGGAGATATTGATTGTCCTGATGGAGGAACTGAGTTAGCAATTGGTGTCGATTATAACGACAATGGCGTCTTGGATTCATCGGAAGTTGGAACATATGAAAAAGTCTGTAATGGTGTCGCAGGTTCTGATGGTCAAAATGGTGTTAATGGAGTAAATGGAGCGGATGGTACGGATGGATACGATTCTCTAATCTCTAGTAGCTCAGAGCCTGCAGGCTCAAACTGTGCATCTGGAGGTCACAAAATGGAAATTGGTTCTGATTTAAACAGGGACGGTCAAATGGATGCAAATGAAGTAGCAAATACCTTGTATATTTGTGATGGTAATGACGGAGTTGCTGTATCAATCCCGTGGGTTGATATTACTGGTGTCCCATCAGACATCGCCGATGGAGATAATGATACTACCTATAGCGGCATTGATTTTGCGAAAAGTGGTCAAACTTGTGGGGCAGTAGATGCTAATGGGAATCCTTATTATGCTCATGAAATAGATATGATTGGAGATCTTGGTTGTGCCCCTTTGCCTACTTATGATGGTTCGGATTTTGCCATTAGTGGAAATTCGTGTTCAAATGGAATGGTTATGATGGGTATCTCATATTCCGGCAATCCAATTTGTGTCATCGATAATGACACAACTGTATCTGGTAATTGTCCGACAGGAGATTATTTCATGTACGGAATAAGTCAAAGTGGTTTGGTTTTGTGTTCGTTGACTGATACTTATGACGGGTATGATTTCGCGGTTAGCAATCAGCAATGCTCCACTGGTACTGTTATGAGAGGAATAGCCTCCAACGGACTGATGATTTGCGCTGTTGACGAAACTCTACCAACCGGATACTGCAGTACAGGATATTACATGTATGGCATAAGCAACAGTGGTGTTAATTGTAACCCGATAAGAAATTATGATGGATATGATTTTGCTGAGAGCAATCAATATTGTTCATCAAATCAACTCATGAGAGGAATATCTAATTCGGGACAGATCGTATGTGTTCATGACAGTGACACTACTTATTCTGGATTTGATTTTGCATTCAGCGGTCAATACTGCTCTTCTGGTACAGTTGTTATGGGCATATCATATAGTGGAACAGTGGTCTGTTATGCTGACTCAGATACGACCTATGATGGAAATGACTTCGTGATTAGCGGACAAACTTGCCCATCAGGACAAGTTGTAGGGGCAGTCAGTCCGAATGGACTTCTAGTTTGTAATGCTCTACAATTTGAAACAGAATCTACACCAGGAAGTCCATCTACTACACCGGCTGCAGGCACAGCTATTTTTAATACAGGTGATAACAAATTATATGTTTATGATGGAATGGGATGGAAGTCAGTACAGTTATCCTAAATATACTACCACATCATTGGTAATGAGGAGGTCGCGAGGTCAAATCTCGCCAGTGGCTCCAGCGTTTGATTAATTCCTTTGTTAGTTATGGCGCCGAGAGAGGGATTTGAACCCCCGAGGGAAGATCCCACGCGATTTCCAGTCGCGCGCACTACCAGGCTATGCGATCTCGGCCTAACCCGTGCGGTGGCTATTCTCCGTTTAACATTCACGCCCATAAATCGTCAACCAATTTAGCGAAAATACTCAAAGGTGATTCGACTAGCGTTAGCCATGACCGAGCCATCAGGTGAGTCAACTGAGACTACTGATGGGATGCCGTTTAGGCTTCGAGATATGGAATTAAAGGTCAAAGTAGGCGATATTCACCCAATATTTGAGCGAATTGATGAACTTAGAAAACAGTGGAAATTCATGTTTTTACTCGCCAAGAATGATTGGAAGAAAGAAAATTATCTAATGCTAGGTTTTGGTGTTTTAGCATTCATCCTCGGAGCTGTGTCTGCCGACATTGTATCAGGTGGTGATTCATTAGCCACTGGAATGGAAGGGATTACCGGGGCTGGCTCATTTTCATTCTTCCAAATGTTGTTGTCAATTGTCTGCTGGGTGGTCTTCTTGTACTATGTTTGGATTGAATTCCCGGTAATGAGAATTCACTCAATTACTATGATGTTGGTGTGGAATGGAATGCTATTTGCAAATGTATTTTTCCATCAAAACAATCCAGATTGGCCTTCAGAAATGGCGTTGTCAGACATGATGTACGGAACACTGATTATGCTGGTAGTTGTGTTCTTTACCTACTTTTTCTGGAAGGCAGTCAGTGATACTCGTGATCTTCACGTTCAGGTACACCATGTCCACGAGGATGTTCGAATTATGGAGCGAGACATGTATGAACACTCTCTCGGTGGTTGGGGCTCCATGCTTCTGGTTTGGTTCTCAGCAACCTTCATATCTGCATGGAGTGGTGTGAACTTCGTTGCTTCAAGGAATAATGATTCCTACTTCACTCTAATTGTCCACATACTGAGTGGAGTGATGATTATTCCAATGATATTGATGCTCATTTGGTATCCACAAAGAATGCTTGGAACAGCAACCAAGATCAGTACCTCTGCGGCTTTGACTGCAGAGATAGAAATGAGTCAAGGTCAATTGAACATCTCAACCGATGCTAAATGTCCTGAGTGTGATGCACCTGTTAAACTGTCAATGGAATTAGACGGTCAAATTTCAGTTCCCTGTCCTGAGGAAGGTTGTGAAACTAAATCAGGAATAATTGGTAACAAATGTTCAGGATGTAACAAGGAATTTCCATCTAGGTTCAATTGCCAATCATGTAATACTAACATCCCATATGTTGATACAATACCCGATACGGAGGCATGGTGATGTTTAATCACTTACGCGAGGATTTCCCCACGCTGAGGGGAGAAAATGCTCCGGCTTATTTGGACAATGCTTGCGTGACACTCAAACCTGATTCTGTAATTAACTCAATCAGTGATTATTACAGCATGTACCCGGGTTGTGGTGGTCGTTCGGTACACAGATATGGAACACAAGTATCCCGTTTAGTTTCCGAAGCTAGAAATTCAATTGCTAAATTCATCAATGCAAATTCAGTTAGTGAGGTAGTCTTCACGAGAAACACCACTCACTCCATCAACCAAATTGCCAAGGGTATGAAATGGGAGAAGGGTGATGTGATTATTACCGGAGACAGAGAACATAATTCCAATTTAGTTCCATGGCTTCAACTAGCCGAAGAACAAGGTATAGAACACCGAGTTGTTGAATCAAATCCAGATAATACATTCAGTGTCGAAAAGTTTGAGCAACTATGTGATGAGGTTGGAGACCGATTAAAAATGGTCTCTTTAAGCCAAGTTGGTAATCTTGATGGTATTGCAATACCGATTAAAAAAATCGCTAAAATTACTCATCAATATGATGCATTGATTGCCGTCGATGGCGCCCAATCAACACCCCATATGCGAGTAGATGTACAGGATCTAGACATAGATTTCATCTCATTTTCAATCCACAAGATGTGTGGTCCGTCTGGAATGGGAGGCTTATGGGGACGCTATGAACTACTTGATTCACTACGTTCGATACAATCTGGTGGTCAAACGGTTGAAACATCGCATTATGACTCTATGAAATGGGCAGCCCCACCATCAAGGTTTGAGGGCGGATTAGGTAATTTTGCCGGCATGATCGCTAGTGGCAAGGCAATCGATTATCTTTCCAAATTAGATATGAATGCTGTTCATGAACATGAAATTAAACTGAACAAAATCATAACTAACAAAATCAAACATTTAGACGCAATCGAAATTATTGGTCCAGAAGATGCAAATCAACGAGGCGGCATATGCTCGATTTTGATGGGAGATCTACCTTCTCACGACATCGCAATATTACTTGATGAGGCTGCAGGTGTAATGGTTAGAAGCGGTCAACACTGCGTGCACTCATGGTTTAATGCTCGTGGCCATGATAATGGCTCGCTTAGAGCGTCGGCATATTTTTACAATACTGAGGAAGATGCAAACCTTTTTGCCGATACCTTCACAGAAGCAGTCGAAGCATTTGGTTGATTTGTATGGATGACTTGTTAGACATCGGGGCACAACCAGTTATCCAAGATGCTCATTTATTGACCTACAACCATAGTTCAAAGAGATTTGTCGGTTTTATGGTTGGACTAACTGTTTTGCTAGTTTTTTCCTCGGGATATTTGATTGAAGTTTTCAAAGAGAACAATCCCTTTGCAATTAGACCTACAGCGGGAGCATTAGAAGCTCAGGAAGTTTACGGTGAGTTGATTCAAACTAACATCAAAGGTCTTGATGGAACTGGAGTACGGGTCTGTATTGTTGATTCTGGAATAGATACAACGCACCAAGATCTTTCAGGAATGAACCTAGTTGCGTGGCGGGATTTTGTCAACAATCAAGAGCAACCATACGATGACCAGGGACACGGAACCAGTATGGCTGGAATTCTTGTTGCCAATGGTTGGATGGAAGGTGTTGCTCCCAAAGTGGAATTAGTCGTTGCCAAAGCACTCTCTGGTAATGGCACTGGTGATGATGGTGTCGTCGCAGACGCCATAGATTGGTGTGTCGAGCAAAATGTCCAGATTATTTCTCTATCGCTTGGGGGCGCTCCTGGATTGATTCCATTCAGTATCTTTGGCGGTAGAGACTCTAGTGATGCAGCAGATGATGCTATTGACCAAGGCATTGTTGTTATTGCAGCAGCAGGTAATGACGGAGGCCCAGATGATGATGGCGATGTTGCCCATCCGTCAAGTGAGAGATTGGTAATTTCAGTGGGCGGGCATACCGAAGACGGCAGTCATTGGAGTGGTTCTTCCATTGGTGACAACAATGGCAATCTAATTCCGCTTATACTACCAAGACAAGACCCTCACAAGAAACCTGAAGTTGTCGCTCCAGCAGAGGGTGTTCCTGTGATAAATAATGACGGAACTTGGTCTATTGTCGATGGAACAAGTGCTGCAACTGTATATGTTACCGGTGCAATTGCCCTTTTACTGGAGGCTGTTCCGAGTCTCGCAGCCAATGAATCATCTGGATCTTCAGCAACTGTTGTTCAAATAAAACAAGCACTAATGGATACTTCAAAGCCCCAACCTAGTCAAGATGGCCATGATGACAATTATGGATACGGAATGTTACAGATTGAAAATCTCATCAGCTCATTTGAAGAATGAATTATTTTCGTAAGAAGGCTACTATTGTGCCTTCAAAAACTGGAATAAATGCAATGAAGTATTTTTCTTGCGAGGATTTGATCAATTCTATCCAATCGTTAAACCCATTCACTAAAGCCATTTGTGCCTCATCATTTTCATCAACTTCCCCCGCAGGGACCATTGGCTCTGTAGCGATTAATACACCATTTGGCGACAATAATTGTAAGCAACTTTCTATTGATTTTGCTAGCACCTCCGGCTTTTCATCGACAATAATCGCATCATAATCTGTTTCCAATGGTGCATCGCCTGCATCCAATCCCGTTACTGTTGCCGCTTTCCAAGCCATAGTTTCAGCTGCTAGTGTCTGTAATTCACCGACTTTGATGTTGGTCCAGGATGATGCTTCATATCGGTCAACAAGACGTTTGATTATCACCGCAAATTTATTGCCTTGCTCAACGATGTCATAGCGCCTTGGTTTTGTTTGGGTGTCAAACAAATCTAGCAACCAAGCACTTCGATGACCAATACTGGCTCCAACTTCCAGCAGACTGTTAGGACTAATTCGGTATATTGCATCTCTTACTCTACGAATTACGGAAATTGACCATGTTGAAAGTCCCATGTGCTGCAATTGTTCGTTGATATTGGCGGCGATTAGCGGTTCGTCTCTTGGCAAATCTGCTGGTTTTGAAAATAAGTGACTAAGCAACTCTGAACGATTTGGCAAAACGTTACCTTCATCGCTCATGAAATACCCAGTTTATCCCAATTGATGAACTCTCGTATCATTAATTCATCCGATTACTTGAAACCTAATGGGCTGTGGGAGAGTCGATAGCATGAGTGACGATGTGGTTGATGATGACTTTGATGAAGTCATTGAGAATGTCACTATGTGTAGTGAATGTGACGATTATGTGGAACATGAAATACTCAAGGAGCGCAAAGTTGGTACTGGTCGCGACTTGTTGTTAAAATGCAAAACCTGTGCATCAATAACTAGTCTACAAATTAGAGAACCAAAATCTGTTTCAGTTCCATTTATTTTAACCGACGGACCTAATTCAACACGCGTAGAATTAGAAATTGATGAAGATGAAGAATTTGTTATCGGCGATGTGTTTGAAGAGGGAGAAATGCTATGGTCAATCAACCAAATAATTGACCACGAAGGTCGAAAAAAGAAGAAAATTATCGCTCCAGAAGCATCGGTTATCTCGGCGTTAAGAACCGACATGGTCAGGGTAAAGATAACTGCAACTCGTGGAGAACATTCAGATTCTTCGTCGATGTTAGTTGATTATGGTACAAAGTTCACAGCTGATACTAAAATCGATTATCAAGGTGAGGTTTGGCGAATCAGAGCCATACATACTGGAGCGGGGAGAACCTTGAAAGGAACTGTCGAAGCGCAGGATATCAAGCGAATTTATCTTCATGAACCACCGAATCCTCAACACTTTGAACCAAAGACACCTCGAGAACGTCGACAAGCTTGGAAAGAAGGACGGCTCGGATATAATCCAAATCCTGAAGTGCCAAAAGAGATTACCAAAAAGCGAGTCACTCCTAGTAATAAGCGCAAGAAAAAGCGGCCAAGAAAATAATCACGGCCGGTTAGTCCAAGGCATCAAGAAAGCCTTAGCAACTTGAGCACCAACGGTTGGATTTTCTTTTAATCTACGAATGCTGTATTCATACCACTTCTCTCCATATGGAATGTACACCCTTGTTCTGTGACCCTGTGCAGCAAGTTTTCTCCGTAGTGGACCCCTTACCCCCAATAGCATCTGGAATTCATATCCGGGGCCTTTACCATTTCTTGGTGCGCCAGAATTTTTCCTTGGATCTGCTACATTAGGACCCATGCCATGAGATTTCAATGCTGATAATGCGTGGTCAATAACCGGCTTATCGTGGGATGCGATGGCGCAATAAGCGCCAGCAGCAAGCATTTTGTCGATACTCGCATTTGTTGCGCTGACAATCTCACTATATCCTGTATGAGCAATATTCTCAGGCTCTAGATAGATACCTTTGCATATACGATAATCTGCTCCAGAACCTAACTTTTCCTCCAAATAGTCAATATCATCTAAGGTTCTGAATAACCGACCTTGATATACAGTACCGACATTTGTTAATCCCTCATTGTGCAGATTTACTACAACGTCAATTGTATCTTGGGTAACTCTGTGATCTTCCATATCTAAGCGAACAAACATATCATGATCGCTTGCCATTTTAACCAGATTCTTGATATTTTGATAACCCTTGTCAGCGTCAATAAGTAAGCCGAACGCTGTTGGCTTGATACTCAAATTTGAATCTAAATCATGTTTGATAATTTCTTCAATTAGCCTAGCATATTCATCATAGAAAAACTGTGCCTCATCCATCGTCGAGATTTCTTCTCCTAATACATCCACAGTGAAGCACGCATTTTCTTTACTGAGACGCTGCATAACTTTAATTGCATCATCTATGTTGTTCCCGGCCACATATCTTCGAGAAACCCAACCAACAAACCACTTTGGCATTCGGATTGTCATGCCGACTACGAGTTTCGAAAACCAGCCAGTCATAGCAACCCCATCTTGTGGTCATGAAGGAGATTCATGAGGCTTGTGATTATTTGTCTAGCATCTCTATAATCTGCTTAGTGGTTAACAACGGAATGTTCACCTCAGCCAAATGATCACGGATTGCTTGCCTTTGCCATCCCCTGAAGGCTTTTTTATCCATAGAACAGATGATTTTGCCATTAGGGAAGGCTTTTTTTGTTGCATCAAGTGCTGAATCTATTGATTGTTTCCAAGTTCCACCGGGTTGTTGATGTTCATCTTCGGACTTTTCGAACGGCAGAGCATATGTCGCTAACATGTGACCAAGCCAAACACCATCCATAGAAGCCAATTTATTCGCTCTAGGTGCATAATGTCCACCACCCAAAGTGATCAAAACTACTTCTCCTGCATTATTATCGCTATTCCATAATCCTGCACCATTGGGACTAGAGAGACCCATTCCATCACTGATTATCCTTGCTAGTAATTCTGCGGCACCCTCGTGAGGCCAAGTTTCCTTGGTCGAGCCAATTTCGATAAACAGGGCAGGAACTTCCAACCAAGGGCCATGGTGAGTAACTTCTAGTGTTAACTCAAATTGGTTAGCTAGGTCTGTACCGTCGACATAATTTTGCAGCATTTTCCACCATGATGCAAGGCGTGTTGACGGAGGAGGTGCAAAACCCGACTTACCCCCAAATTTGGGCACTGCTTTTTTGTCCAGATGAGGAACTCCAATGGGATGGAGGGTTAGCGATGGTTTACCACTTGCAGCAGCATGCCTCGACGGGAAAATAACCTCACGAACTACCTCGCCAGTTTGTTGTTGCCACCGTTTATCGATATCATCTTCAAACAAAATACCACCACCAAACATCCACATTCTAACATCATTAAGCTGATATGCTGTTTTTTCTTCGATAGACCCCAAATCTATCCACTGAAATTTATCAAGCAGATATTTTGCTTGATTATATGATGCAATATCATCGACATTGACCGCAAGAATAGATACTTGCTGGCTGGTCATGACATCCTGTAGTCGCCGATATTATTGATTCCTTTCCATACGAGATTTGACAAACCACTGTCTCTACGACCAACCATGGCGTGGGGCATTCCAGAACATCTTGAATTCACGCCCAAGCTAATTTTGCGTCATGATAATGGCTATGTAGCTGTTGGTGTCGATGGTGAATTGCAAAAAATATTGCCTGACGGAACGCTAGTTGGAAAGCCTGTTCGGCCATTCCCGACACCAATCAGAGATGCAGTAATCGTTAATCACACTTTGATTGCAACTTGGCTAGATCAAGAATTATTACTAGCCAGAATGGCTGCTTTGGATTTACGCAATGATTTCACAGAAGGAGTAAACAGAGGAGAATTAAGAGTCAGAAGGACTATTGATAAATCTCTACACCCAGTTGGTAATGAATGGTCTCATGTTCTGGATGCAGAGCCAATATCCTTGCAATCAAACAGCGATTCTTTTTCATTCGTATTATGGCGCAAAGGTGTCTATAATTTATCAACTAACTCTGTAGAAAATTGGCGCGCTCCAGAACCGAATTGGCCCAAATTAGCAAAAATACCGAGGGCAATGGAAACTGTAGCAACCACTTGTAGCGACGATACTTTTGAAATCTGGTCCAAAGGTGGTGGATTGATTATTTTTGATGTAAAATCTGGCGATATTATTGAACAGAAAACCTTGGGATTGGATGGATATGTTAACCAAGTTTTCAAGGATGGAGAACATCATCTAATATTATACAACAACTCACATGTTGCGCTTTATGAAAATGGTGAAGTTGTGTTGAATGCAAAACTTTCCGGACCGATTAATTATGCTGAATGGGATGATAAACGGAAGGGATGGCATATTGCTGGATGGCGAGAATTATTATTCCTATCATTATCAAAGCAAGATAGGATTCCGTTACAAGAAATCGCAGTATTTATTGATGCAAAGACTGGACTATATCTATGTAACAACGGTGTCTGGGATATCGTTGATTCCCAAGAGGAAGAGTAAGAATTACTCGCCTTTCATTTCTGTGTAACCACAGCGGCCACAAGACTTGCGGTTTGCATGTACAGCCAAGAACACTCCTGGCCCACATGTTGGGCAGAATTCTGCATTACGCACTAATTTACCATCATCGTCAATAGAATATTTGTTGCACTTAGCAGCTGAATTTACTCCATCTCCCATTATTCATCGCCTCCTTCATCAGCAGATTCCTCAGCAGGTGCTTCTTCTTCTGCAGCTGGCTCTTCTTC
>WTIT01000031.1:0-9757 GCA_011526375.1 Methanobacteriota archaeon | reverse complement strand
CTCATCCTTTGCAGTACGTAGTGCTTCGTGACGCTTGTGGATGTATTCAGGTTCAACCTTCATTGATTCTTCATTCTCGTAGATATAAGCCAAGCCAGTTGTTAGTGGTTGTCCGAATCTAGTGTTGCAATCCTTGATTACAATATATTCTGGATTTGACTTTGGTTCTAGTGTCTTCACTAAATCCATAACCTCTCTTCGAGATGGCGTAGCTTTACCACTATGCCTCCAACTGAACTTAATCTCTACACGGTTCAATAATTTGTTTTCCATTCTTTCAACAATATCCATTTGTTTCACCTTATCTTGTATTTACTTTGAGTGCATATTTGCCTGGTCTGTCAACGTTCAGTCGCTTCGCTATTTCTGAACGCTCTGGGTCCATGATAATGACATATCCTTGCCAATCTGTTGTAACTTGAGCACTTGGGCATCTGTTACACTGTGGAATATCGTTTTTCTTTTCAGGATCTGGTAGAATGATACTACATTCTGCACAAGCAAAGGGATTCTTAGCCATATTATTCACCTCATTCGTTGTTGTCTTCATCAATCCAAGCGTGGCAACCTAGACCTGGTTGCTTGCTTGTCAATCCAATCTTAGACCTTCTTGGGTCACTAGTATCTGGAGATAGCGATACGATTCTTGCTCTTATGGAGTCACCAATTTGGAGTCTACGGCCGGTTTGCTTACCTTCAATCCAGCCCATTCCAACATTGGCGTCGACGGTGTCGTCCATAATTTGGGACTTGTGAAGCAAAGCCTCCATTGGACCAATTCTGACGAAAGCACCGAATTCGTTAACCTCGGAAACTACACCTTCAACAACTTCGTAGTCATCCATACAAAATAACACTGCATCGAATCTAACTCTTTGATAGATAGCACCATCGCCGTGAATAATTCTTCCACGACCAAGTGGTTGATGATTGGTAGTTACCAATACAAATCTGTTATCATCATCAAAACGACCTTCGAAGGCTGTCATTGACAACCTGTCGATGTGTTGGTCGAGTGATTGTCCTTTGCGCATATATTCCGCTGGGATACGGATTGTATCCTCTTTAGTGACAATTTTGTACATCTTTTCACATCCTTAGGCCGATTCAAAGGAATGTGGTGAAGAATAGCATACTATTCTGTCCTTCACCGGCATTACCTCTGGATAGAACCGACCGTAGTCACTTTGGCCACCGACGACCCCTATTTAATTGAAGCGGAGTTTAACCATTCTATATGTTAAATGGCCACGCAATAAATTGAGTAAATTTGATGCATATACCATACGAACTGCCATAAGTCATAACAACCCCTTCGACACACATGATGTCATGACACCTGCGAAAGCCTTGAATCAATGGCGATTAAAGCAGGCATTGTCATTGGTTTTCCTATTGCTATTGGTCCCAATGACCGGTTTTATCAACAACTTTGACAACACTCCTGTTCTAGAAGATGAAAACATTTCATTTAGATCTACAAACGCATGGGATTCATTAAGTCAACCCTGGGGTCAATATTCACGCGTCCCAACCCATAATGGAACTATGCCAATCCACTCGCCAAGTGGCGGGCCCGGAACTGGAAGCGTAGCAAATGTCTCCACTTTTGGCGTCATAGATTCACCTACAGTCAACTGGGTAGCAACCGATGACATCGATGGTTCAGATACATACGGCTCAATCATTGGAGATTTCTCGGCGAGCGTGACCTCAACACCAGCAGCTACTGAGAGGTGTGGCGAAGGTGAACTATTTGCCGTAATTGTAACTAGTGATGGAGGTACCAGTAAACTAAGCATTGTTACAGGTGATGAGGCAAAAGTGGCTTGGGAAGTCGATCTTGGACAAACCCAAGCGATTCGTTCAACTCCGATGTTAACAGATATCGACGCTGACGGAAAAACGGAAATCATAATGGTTTATGATACTGATACTGCCCTCGAAATTGAAGCATGGTCTCCTGAATTATCCTGTTCTGAATCTGGCTGGGTCAAATCGGGTCATGAAAATGAAAAAATGTGGTCTGTGAGCAATGCAGATTACAGCATAGGAATTGATAGCCCGCATTTCCCAACTTCTCAAAGTAATCATAAATCAGTTACCCAACCACTACTTGCAGACTTAGATCTCGATGGAGATGCAGAATTAATCTTAGCAATTGTCGACAAAGATTCTGAAAATCCAACAGTTGCGGCATTAACTCTCAGCACATCAACTCCTAACGACTTTGATTGGGAAGTTGTGCTTGATCGTGGGACACACCCATCTGATCCGTCATGGGGTATGCTTGACGATGATTCTACCGCAATAGTACTGACAACTATTGACTCTAATTCCGGCAACATGTGGATTTGGCGCATCGACGGTGCTTCAGGTTCACTAGATTGGGAGAGAGTATCGATAAGTGGCACTGACTCTGACTCTGATGCTCCACGGTTGCGGCTTCCTGGACCAGTCGTAGTTCAATTAGATGGTGATACTGCTCCCGAAATGATACTTACAATACCAACCGACGCCAACGGCAGGTCTCCTGGCAATGGTGCAAGATTTGTCGCTATGGAAATGACTTCCACAGATGAAATCTTCGAATTCCGGACTCCAAATGGCTACTCGGATTCACAACCTTTGCCGATAGATACAGATTCCGATGGAATACATGACAGGTTATGTTGGGTAACATGGTACTCTGAATCAAGTGTTTCATTCAATAGAAAAGGTATGGCTGGGTGCCACGATATCTCAGCTGACCCACCGATTAAAGAGTGGTCAAAAGATATGCAAAGAGGAAGTGGCAATGACAACGATGAAATCGCTGTCGCGCCCCCTATTTGGATGGATATCAATGGCGATAACTATGCAGAATTGATTGTACCATATGGTAAGAGATTATGGGCATTTGATGGCGAAGATGGAACCTCCTCCGAAGTATCAGATGGATGGTCTTCCCCGCTTGGTATGCCAAACAGAGTCTGGTCTGCACCTGCTGTCGCTGATATGGATAATGATGGCACATTAGACATACTGATCGGTGACACACTTATTTCGCAGAATGTTGCTGATTTCGCCCCTTTAAGCGATAATCGGGGAATTAGTTTCAATCCCAGTCAACCAGATCCTGGAAATACAGTTACAGTAACCGGTCAGTTTAGTAATGTAGGAACATTAGACAATGAAGATGACCTCGATGTTGTGTTAATTCAGAACGGTAACGAAATTGCTCGACAGCGGTTTACTGATGTTGAACCAGTGGCACCATCAGGTAATGGAGGGCCATACACCTTCAGTGTCGATATTATTGCAGAGCTTGGAATCCACGCTTTTGAGTTAATTCTCGACGTAAATGGTAACCTAACTGAGGCAAGAGAAGATAATAATCATGCAGAGGTAGAATTAATTGTCGTCGAGCCATATGCTGCTCAAATTGATATCCCGAATCAAATACCTCGCATTAGCCCTGGCTTTACAGAGATAGTAACGGTATCTATGCTAGCAACAGGCTCCAGAACCGAAAGTTGGACGCTTAGTTGGGACGATTCAAACCTCCCAAGTGGATGGTCAGTTGTTGATAATAGCAATCAAGATCTGAATCCAACATTAATTCCTGGTATTGCACAAGAGTTTGACTTCACTGCGTCAATTCCAGAATCTGCCCTAGGCGATGATAATTCATATGTTATTATCACGTTGACTCTCGATAGTGACCAATCGATTCAGTTTTCTTCAATCCTACCAATCGAAGTGCTGAGAACACGTGGATTATCAATAGTTGGACCCAGTGGCTTGGATTATACCCAAGGCTATGGTCGTCCTGGTGATGTAGCAACTGCCTGGATGATGGTAGAGAATTTAGGCAACGCCTATGAAAGCACTACTTCGATTGACTGGACAGCTCCATCTTGGGGTGGCACACCGACATTGCATGATAACAGCGGAGTCGAGATTTTCTCTCTCAATTTAGCTCCGGGTGAAATGAAAGAATTGTTTGTTAATCTAAACACACCATCCAGCGTACAACTTGGCTCAGTAACAACTACTACCATGACTATGTGTATCGGCAGTGGTCAAGAAACCCTCTGTGAAGATCTATCTGTTAACCTGACTGCTGCAGCCGTTACAGTTGAGAATATTCACCAAAGAACATTGCCAAACCAAACGTTACAATGGTCTGTTGAGGGAGTAATCCCCGCTGATGGAGTAATGTCATGGAATATTGCGTCTGCTAACATGATTCACACTAACTGGGTTTGGAGTGTTAACGGAGACTTATCCTTTGATGGAACTAGTATCGATATATCTGGTAACCCCAATGAACCATTTACTGGCAACATATTCCTAAATTTACCGGTAAATGCCATACCTCAGCGGCACTACTTCACCACGAATTCTCAATCTGATAGTAACCATGACCTCTATTTTACACTACATGTCTTACAAGTTTACCGGAGCGCAGCAACAATTGTGCAACCCGTCGCAGATAATTCCGGTGAACCAGTATCGCTATTTGTTGAAACCACCAATCAAGTCTTGTTGAGACTAGAAAATCCAGGCAATGGGGAAGACGATTTCTTACTCTCAACTGAAGTTGTTGCAGGGCCAGAAATGAGCAGCCCACCAGTTGTTACCATGGTGGAGTATAATCCTCAGAGGACTCTCGGAGCCCTTGGAAGTACTATTGCAACCGTTGATGTCACCTTATCTGAGGACACACCTGCACAGGAACCATTCATTTTGAGATTTAAGTGGCAATCACTAAGTGATCAAAATGTACAATCAGTAGTTGACTTACTTGTCGAGGCTGAACCAGATCACAGTTGGGATGTCAACATAACAAATGGATTAAGTTATGACATTACTCCATCTGAGACGTTAACTCTTGATTTTACTGTGAAGAATTCAGGAAATGCAGTGGATAATATCGTAGTCGTTCCTAATTTTGAGTTAAATTACTTCGGCAGTGATGCAAGCATTTGGTCTGCTCAAAACCAAACTTTCGATGAGATAAATGTGAATCAAACCGTTGCTATGGATATGGCAATCTTAGCGCCAAGTAACGCATGGAGTGGGACAATTGCCACATTGAGGCTAGATTTGTACTCAGATGACCTTTACGTTAGCAACATTTCAATAGATATCAATGTGATTCAAATTTCCGGTTGGCGATTGAATCTTTCAGATACAAATTTGATAATCGCTCCAGAAGGTCAAAATCTCACTCTTAATGTTGAACACTTAGGAAATTTGGCAAGACAACCTTGGTACAGTAAAGCTGGAGAGGGTTGGAACATAACCGTACCTCAAAATGGCGACTCTGTTGAACCATACGGGGATTCGACTGTGACAATTTTTGTTAATCCACCATCTGACGCAGTCGCTGGTGAAGTTGGCATTCTACGACTGCGCATCTCAGACGGTGATGGTTCGGGACAAACAATCCAAGAAGTACCCGTTAGAGTAGGATCTTCACCAAGCATAGATTTGTACTCTAAAGGCGATTGGCTAGTCAATAACAGTCATGAAAGTATGCCAACTGCATGGATAGAAAATACTGGTAATGACTTGGCAGTACTAGGATTAAACATCGTTGGCATACCCAATGGCTGGACAATTAATGCACCTGCTACTATTGTCGCCGCTCCTGGTCAAGTCATAGGGTTGCCAATCGGACTGTTACCTGAATCATCTTGGGACGGCTCAACAATGCCAGTGACGATTGAAGTTTCTCATCCAATTTTAGGAATACAAACCCTCACAATAGATGTCAAGCAATCAGATTTTGCGTTCACTACATCACCAGTTATTTCTGGAGTTGTCGGTGAAGACGTCACAATAGGTACCACCAATGACGATGTCAAACTTGGTGACGGTGTTGATTCAATCGATTCTTCATTGATTGTCACAATCCCAAGTAGCAAGCAAAACATTACCCTTACTTCATTAGATGAGGTGAATGAATATTTCATCCACTCTGCAGGCTATATGTTACCGGAATTTTCCGCTAGCTGTAATTTCATTTCAGCTTCAATGAACGAGTTGGGAATGAAGAGCATAACAGACAAGATTGCTTCATGCACTTTGATTGCCACTGAGGATGAAAGGTTTTCAGGCAATATCGTGCTATTCACAAGTTCTGGCGATAATATTCCTCTCGAGCGCAATCAATTCTCCATCGCCCAAGGCATAACAACTACATTTGACATCAATACCACTAACTGGAAACCAGAAGCTGGTACATTGACGTTGAACCTATTGGTTGTCGATTCATATGGTAGAGAGATTGCTGCTAAGTCAACTGAAGTTATAGCACGGGCTAGTGGTTGGAATGTTGGAATAAGTGAAATATCTGCTGACGAGGATATTCGTGTCTCAATTAGTAGAACATCATACGAACGACTGATTGGAGTCACATGTACGCTTTCAATTGACTCTCCTGACAACTCTTGGAGTGAGGAGAGAATTGTTGACATCGGAGGTTTAGACAGGGCGCCGATAATTGAATTTGAAAATCCGGGTGTATTTGATGATGATGATGAGATAAGAGCTGAATTTAGATGCGCTTCTCCTTATGATATTGATGATAACCCTGATGACGACACTGCTAAAGCATACTACAAATCTGCTGATTCAGAAATAATTGAAAGTTCGCAGGTCCTCTTTAGCGTATTAACAGTAGTAGTTGTTCTTGGCGTAGCGTACCTAACTGGCATATTGACTCCAAACAAACCACGCAGTGTCAAACCAAAGAAAACCGTTCAAAACAATGTAAAGCCAGATAGTGATGATAAAGAGGAAGAAATTACCGCCTCACAAGATGATGATATAGATGATTTTAGCATCGAAATCGAAGAGGAATCAACTACCAACGAGGTTATAGAAATTATCGAGGATGAAGAAGACATAGATCCTGTAGAGGTCGAAGACTATTCCGCATCCGGCAGACTTGCCTCATTGAGAGACGAAATTTTGACCGATGACAAACCAGTGGATACTAGACCAATATCAGATAGAATGGCAGATTTCTTCAAAGACTGATTGCAAGGTATTAATTCACTTGGCAGTTTGCGGTTAACATGGACCTCAATCAAGCAAGTGGCACGACAACCGCTTTCTACACTTTACACTCCTGTGATGGGGAATTGGCATTGGTAATCTCGGAGATCCTATTGCTGGAGCCTGATCAACGATATGCCCAATGGGCCAAGTTGATTGAGAATAATCCAACCTTAGAACAGAGATTACTCGACCAAGGAATTTCGCAACCAGATAATCTACAGTCCATCGCTTGGGATGAGACCATGTTACTCTTCCTATGTACAATAAATGTAGATGATGAAGGCAAACCAATAGGAATTGGTGAAAGTTTGAAGCGAGAAAGGTTTGGAAGATTCCCGTATGACGACGGTTCGATAATCAATTATCTAGTAGAATTCCTACGTCCTAATGTCAAAGTCACCAATTCTAATGAGGTTTTTGACAAGATTGTTCAACTATTGAGTAAATTGTCGGCATTCAATCACAGTAGTGATTACACTGAACCGAGATTTAGTGGTGGAATGGGAGGAATGAACATACTCGGATTTCTAAGTCTAGAAGAGGTGATTGAACTTCGAAGATTACTCTCGGGAAGAAATTGGTCTGTAGCATCGGATGAACCGCTAGATGGTGGCGTTAGGGACGCAATAAAGCACGTACTTGCTATGCTAAAAGCCGCAGAAAGGATTGACTCTGGAGTCATCCATAGAGCACACTTGTGATCAAAACTTTTCTGATGTCAGTCTCTCGTACATCGAAGCATATAGCTCAGCTGTTTGGTCAATTACACTCTGTGGTAATTCTGGAATTGGTGGGTCCTCTGTGCCCTCATCCCTTGCCTTTTTGAGTTCTGCCTGATGGCCGGTTTCGATATAGTGAGTTCTGACAAATTCCTTAGATAATTCGATGCATTCACCATTTTCATATGCTTCAGCATCCCACCAACGATCTTCGTCTAAAGTACCAAAGGTATCGACAAGGACCACTTTTCTGTTTGGACCAAGAGCAAATTCTTTTTTGCCATCAACGTGAATCAAACCATTCTTTGCTGCTTCTCTTTCAATTAGTGCATCGACTTTCAAAACTACATCAAATATAGCATTCAATTCCTCTTCAGTAATATTGGAAATCTCCAATGCTTCTTCTGTGGTAATGTTCCTGTCGAATTTTTCAAACTTAGTTGTAACTTCTAGGAATGGCTTACTCAACTTAGTACCATATTCACAATCTTCTGCTACACCAAGTTGTTCAGCGGTTAATTCACCACGCTGGAATCTTCTCCATGCAGAGCCAGAAAGATAATGGCGACAAATTATTTCCAAAGGAACGAATACCCACTCCATATCTCTTGGAATTGCTCCTGGTTCTTTGATTACCTCGACCTTTCTTACTAGACATCGGTCAGCTGCATTAACCTCGACAAGATGAGTTCCACAAATTCCCTCTTCTTCGATTAACTTAAACCAGTGCGCGGTAGTTCGATTCAACGATTCACCTTTACGGGGAATCAATGAAGGAATGATTTGGTCAAATACTGAAATTTGATTGGTAAATCTAAATTCCAAAATATCTGGGTCATCAGTTGACCAAACTTGCTTCACTTTACCTTGATATAGCATCTCGCCCATGATTGCCTTTGACCCAATTAGGCCTTTGAACATTTCACAGGCAAGTCATATCAGACCCAGGGCGTCTTCAATTCGATTCATTTCAGGACCAGTTGTTTCAGAGCCTGCAAGTGCACCGTTATTCGAGGCACAAATACCTGCACCGACATACGGAGAACCAAAGCAAGCCGTACCTACCATAGGTGGCACCTGCATTACTTGTTCAATCAGCATAACTTCTTCAGGTGTAACATCTGGATGGAGCAGAATTCCTTGATCGTTGGTAACCCCTAGTGAACCAACAACGTCTTGGCCGGCAATTGTCGTTGCTACAACATCAGCTTTCATCACCTCTGAAATAATCTCTAGACCCTCTTCTGGTATACTTGGACTAGCAACAACACCAGATTCATTAGCCAACAAGAGATTACCTGCAGTGTTGACTCCGCCCTCCATAACGATGACATCACCATATGAAGTCAAGACATCAATATCTGATTCGGTAGCGATATCTGCTACTGCCATGCCATTTGAATTTCCGGCTAGCAGAGCACCAATCAAATTTGAACCACCGATGGAGAGTTCTACTGACTCAAGACCTAATACTGAGTCAATCTTTTCTTTTACCGGTTTAGTTAACTCTGCTGGATGGAAAACATATTGCCCCACACAAGCGACATGAATACCAATTTGGTCACTACCAAAAATGTCAGCAGTGTCAATAGTCATCTGAATCACTCCTACTAAGTCATGGGGTTCTAAAAGTAAGTTGTATTATTTTGAATAAAAAAAGGCCGGTGCCGAAAAGGCACCGGCCAATGTTAGAGGAATTCGAGTGAAAGAAGAGGGGCACAGTGACTTCCTTTCCCGTGGACTCTCGTACCACAGTATTGGGATAGACGCAGATGGGCTTGACTTCTGGGTTCGGAATGAGACCAGGTAAACACCATCGCTATGACCGTGCACCCATCTTCTCTCGAATCGGATATGGATGCGACATGTGTCGCAGCGAATTGGCATGAATTACTAGACGAAGAGCACTCGCGGTGCGGATACATACGAAAAAAAGATGCTCGAACATTAGTGCTGCTGGACTGAATACGTCGCCGAAGCTTCGT
>WTIT01000079.1 GCA_011526375.1 Methanobacteriota archaeon | reverse complement strand
GAGCACGGCAGCGGGGGGTCGGGAGCCACCGTTCCGACCACGTAGTCACGTAGTCCGGAGCGCCGACGCCACAAGCGTGACGCTCGTGGGTTCGAACCCTCGATTTAAAGGCTTTTATAAAAACGGTTTGCTTGTAGACCGATTTGGATAGGCGTGATCCTTGAACCGATCAACGGTTCAAATCGGTTCGACGACCGGGCGATTTGTTTACGTTTACCGGGTGTTTTACACCCCCTTTCTCCAATCCTGCCCAATTGCCAGATCGCACGCGATTACAGACCGCGCCCGACCCGTTTCCGACCTCCGACCTGCAATCCTTTTTTGGCAGATGCCGACAGTTTTAGAAACTGTTTCCAACCGAGCCGTCCTGGACGTCGAGGAGGCCTGCAAGCGCAGCTCGGCCTGCTTCGTGGACCGGCTCAGCGCGCGGAAGACCCAAGGCCTCAACCCAGAGGATCTGCAGGAGGAGGATCTGGACGACCCCCAGGCGGGCCTCGCCGATTACATGGACGAGCAAGGGGCGTTGCGGGGCGACTGCCTCAACGTGCGCTGGGCCCTCGCTGGTCGGGCGGCGAGCCTTGAGAGCGGCGAGCAGCACTGGGCGCGGCCGGCGGTTAAGGAGACGTACGGCACGCTCGGCGGCATGGCCCGCGCGGACATCCACGAAGACGAGGAGGCATTCCAGCGGGAGAAGCGCCCCGATGGCACCGCGCGGCTCTCAAACGTGCCCAAGCCGACCATCACAAGCTGCGACAAGACGTGGCTCGGGCGCTTCGACTGCGCCCAGTGCGGCGCGCACCCGAGCGTGCGCCCCGTCGTCGGCGTGCAGATGCTCGACGACATCCACCAGGAGCGCCTCATCAAGTTTGTGCTCTTCGACGGTGGCGAGGACAAGGACCGCGAGGAGCGGAGCCAGGTGGCGGCGGACGCGTCCGTGCACGCGTTCATCCGCCAGTTCTGCGTCGGCGGCGCGCAGGCAAAGGAGACGTTCCACGACCTCGCCTACTGCGGCTCGCGCCAGTGCCGCATGAGTGCCGGCGTGCTCCGCGTCCCCGAGCAGGCCATGTTTTTGCAGACGGGCCAAAACCCGCGCTTCAACGCCAACGTGCGCCACGGGTGGAAGACGTCCCTTCTCAACAACCTGTGTCGCCTCCGCCTTGCCTTCACGGACCCCAAGCTGTCCGACGACATGCGCGCGCGCTACCGGACCGCCATGCCGGCGCTCGTCAAGCACGTGCGCGAGCACTCCTACTGGATGCGCAACGAGGAGAAGCAGTTCGTCTCGACGGCGGTGCTGCTCGTGATCCACTGCGACGCCTTCGGGCTGTGCTTCGGCACCGACCGCGAGAAGGAGAGCTTCGTGCACCAGATGGCCGAGGCACCCAAGGCCGCGTTCGACGAGCTCGTCACCAAGCACATCCTCAGCGCCAGCTGGCACGGCCGCACCATGGACGCGCTGAAGCAGAACCAGCGCCTGCGTGGCGCGCCCGGCAGCGGCTGCAAGACGTGGTTCCACACGCTCTCCGACGGTATCCTCCGCACGGGCTGGCCGACGCCGATGGCCACCGCGATGGTCAACCGCATCGTGGCCAACTTTATCGCGCTGCAGTGCCCCTTCGACGGCACGAGGCCGCTCCACCAGGTGCGCCGCCGCGAGGAGATGCGCTTCTGGTCCGGCAACCAGGAGCAGAACGACCTCATCAAGGGCCCGTTTGCCGCGGCGGTCGGCATGGTGGGCAAGCTCAGCAACGGGCGCGCGCAACCGGGCGGGTCGTCCGACGTCCACAAGGCCGTCGCCGCTGCCCTCAAGAGCACGAACGCGCAGCACTGGATGGTCAAGCAGCTCGCGCGCGTCATCGGCGAGCCGGGCCGCCAGGACGATGCGCTGGTGCGCAAGAGCACGCTCGTGGAGGTCGAGTATTCCGCGGTCGACAACAGCGCGGTGACCAAGCAGAACCTCGACATGCCGGCGCAGCTCGAGGCCATCGTCCACGGCCTGCGCATGCGGGAGGCCGCCGGCACGCTGATCGCCAAGCACCTTCCCAAGTCGGTGCTGACCTTGGCGATGGAGCAGGGGGTCACCGCCACGGACTACTTCCTCGACCACCTCCTGGCGCAGCTCGTGTTCGCCCCCATGCCGCGCGCCAGTGACGGGAACCTCTTCGTGTGCCCCTCGATCGTCGAGACGGTCGAGGAGATACAAGGCACGCTCAACCCCTCGCGCGGCGCGATCACGAAGCGCGCCAGCACGGCCAGCGACCTGTTGGGGAAGGTCCTGGAGATCGTCCGTAGGCCATGGGCAAAGCCGCAGCGCAAGAAGGTTCTCGGCCGCGTCACGAAGCTGGGCATGTTCGTCCGGGAGCGCCAGCAGATGCCGGAGCTGCTCCGCGCACACCTCGATGCGCAGGACGCGGTGGCGATGCAGGCGGCGCTTTTCGCCATGAAGGTGCTGCTCTACGTGCTGCGCGGCCAACGGGACTCGAGCGGCGAGTCCGAGTGGGTCTGGGGCCCAGAGCTCAAGACCAAGGCCTGGTGGCAGGAATTTCCGGTCCTCGCCTCGGCGCCGGACCCAAATGACTTGGAGGCACTCGAGCTCCTGCAGACGCTCGACGCGGCGCACGCGTACTTCAAGGAGCTCCTCGAGCACCACGGGCCCAAGCCCCCCGCGTACTACTGCCACATCCACCTCATGCAGCCCGAGCACTTCCTCCACAAAGCCGCCGCGATCGTCGAGTACTCGCGGGCGATGGTCAAGGCGTGCGAGTCGCGCCACCACTGGATCGTGCCGTACACGGCAAACTACACCCGCGCGCTCGTCGACGCGGCGCGCCACCTCGAGGCGGCTCTGCTGGAGACGGCGCGCCCCGCGCGCGTGCCCACGTTCATGCAGGCGGCGTCGATCCGCATCGGGCCGTGCCCGCCGGCGTCGTGCCCGGAGCTGCAGCGCCAGGCCGGGGAGCAGTGGGTGGCCAACTGGCGTCGCGACCTCGCCAACGGCACGGTCTCGTGCTCCCTGGAGGAGTACCTCGTGCGCGACGTGCACACCCCCGTGCGCTTCGCCGAGCATGCCAGCGCGCAGCTCTTCGAGCGGTTTGAGGCCCTCCGCCTGTCCGACAAGCTGTCGGGTGAGACGTTCCAGCAGTGGAAGCAGCAGCAGCAGCGCATCGACGAAGCGGGCTTGCCCTTCACGGACGAGCGCTGTCCCTCCGACCCCGAGCTGGCGCGGCGCAAGGCGCACGCCGAGCGCGTGGCGGCCAGCGCGCAGCGCAGGCTCACCAGCCGCGCCATGAACGAGTTCAGCGGCAAGACCAAGCGCGACGAGAAGCTAAAGTACAAGGACACCTACCTCCAGGAGGCCAGGGCGCTCGACGAGGGGCTGCGCGCGGAGCTCTGGCGGTTCCTGTCGTACAAGGCGCCTCTGTACGGGCCTCACCCCGAGCAGTACACCCTGTACCTGGACGAGCTGCACCTGCGCACGGGTGGCGCGGGTCGCCGGCACGCGCAGATGCTCAGCACGGCGGGCAGCGGCCGCCGCAACGGCTCCAAGGTCGGCGCCGACAACGGCACGGCGGCGCGCACGCGGATCTTGCAGGTGTGGTCCAAGGCGACGCCCGAGGCCCGCGCCGCCGAGCGCGAGAAGCTCTTTGACGGGCTCATCTTCGCGTTCACGAACGGCGAGGAGAAACGCGCACAGGATCAGGATTTGGCGGAGGCGGTGCGCATGGCGGGCCTCGCCAAGCCCAAGGCCGCGACCGCGGGCGGCGACGACGCCGACGCCGAGCCCGAGGCGGACGCGTTGGAGGCGGTGGAGGCCTCGCCGGCGAAGAAGGCCAAGTTCAAGACGGCGCACGAGAGGCTCAAGGACATGAAGGCGGACGCCAAGGCGCAGCAGCAGGAGGCGCAGGCGCACGGCTTCGAGAAGATGCACGAGGGCCTGCGCAAGGTCGGCCCCGACGGCACCGTCGGGCAGCACACCTCGATGTGGGGCGCGTACCGCGAGCACCTCGAGAAGCACCCGGGCCTGTCGGAGGAGGAGAAGCTGCTGCTGATGCCGGTGACCATGAGGCCCAAGGGCTACCGGCAGCCCAAGGCGGCCAAGGCGCGCAAAGCGCCCGCGCCCAAGGCGCGCAAAGCGCCCGCGCCCACCAAGCGCACGCGCCGCGGCCGCCGCGTCGTCGTCGAGTCCGACTCCGACTCCGACTCCGACTCCGGGCCCGACTCCGGCTCCGGCTCCGACTCCGACTCCGAGCCCGACTCGAACGACGAGGCCGACGAGGCCGACGAGCCGCAGATCGCCGAGCTCGAGTGCGCGCCGGTGCTCGACGAGGAGGACGCGCAGGCGACCAACGGCCGCGACGACTACGAGAGCAACGACGACGAGAGCGACGACGAGACCGGTACGACGGCGGAGGGCGAAGACGACGCGGTCTAGTGCCGCGCCCGGAACGAGTGCGTGAGGGAGGGGAGCGCCTGGCCTAAGGACAATTAGGCCGACTTGCGTGTGGGGTTGGTTAGGAGAACAGCGGGACGTGGGTGGGTCGTGCGTGGTACGCCGTTTCAAGTTTTAGATGGCTGCTACTTTGGAGTTTCGCGTGCAAAAGCAGCCGCCGCGCGAGCAGGAGAGTCCGTGGTGGAAACCGCGGTACCAAAATTGCGGCAAGATTGAGCAGTACCTCGGAAACACGCAACCCTTCCTCGTGGAGATCCTCGCGGTGCGCGTGATGCAGGTGCTCAACGGGCACGTCTCGCTCGACTGGACGTACCAAAACTGCACGCTCGCCACCGTGCGCTCGCTCTCGCCAGGCTTCCGCTGGGCGTACATGCTCACAGGCATCTACATGGTGCTCCTCTCGATCTTTTGGCTCGACACGCCGCTCTTTTTCCGCTACGACCTGGTGCACGACGAGCCGACGATGTTCTTTGGCAACACGACGCTCGGCATCTGCATGTTCCTCTGGTGCCTCGACTACGCCGTCCTCGCCATGGGGTGGCTCCTGGTCGCCCGCGCGGGCG
>WTIT01000071.1 GCA_011526375.1 Methanobacteriota archaeon | reverse complement strand
AGTCCCGCCTGACTGGATAGTCCCTGCCCCTGGAGAAGGGCCTGCTTACCGCAACCCCGGCGCCACGCCCGCGCCGGTCAAGAAGTCGGCGGCGCCTCGCCCGTACAAGCCGGGCAAGTATCTGCTCGGCGTGCGCCTGCAGCCCGTGAGCGCCGCGCAGCTTGAGAAAAGAATTGAGGCGCTGCGGACCAAGCAGCCGGACGCGCACATCGTCGTGCTCTCGCTCTGCTGGCGGTTGCGCTGCGGCAGCGCAAATGAGTACCGTGTCATGAACGAGCCCAAGGGGGCGGCGTACGACACCTTCAAAACGCAAACTGTCTTGGGGTACTACGAGTTCATGGGCCTCTGCGGCGAGGGCGGCGTCGCCGACGCGATCGTCGAGGCGCTCTCGGAGGACGAGCGCACGCACGTGCTCATCGTCGACGCGACGCCCAAGGCCGAGCTCGCGCGCCTCGCCGCGTGCTTCGGTGCTGTATGGCTCAAGCTCACGACGGGCCGCGTGATCAAGGTGGCGCCTCCAGCCAATGCGCTCTTCGCGGGGGCGGTCGCGGAGGCGCAGCGGTGCGCCACGCTGGCGGAGCTGCGCGAGGTGATGGAGGCGTACTTTGATAGCAAGCTCTCTTACGAGGTGGAGCCTGTGCTAGAGGAGGCGGACGGTGGGGAGGTGCCGCGTAAAAAAGCAAAAAAGCGTTAAAAAATCACATGAGTTGCTCCCACTCGTCGCGGAGCCGCTTGGGCGCTTTCGCGGTCCACTTGTCAACGCGCCCGGTCGGCGCGTAGACGCCCGCCGCGTCGAGCCACTCGACAAGGCACCGCTGGCGCTCGCGGTGCAGCTGCAGGCGCCACAGCACCCAGCCGAGTTTGAGGCCGCGCGTGCACAAGCCCTCGCCTGCAAACTTTGACACCCAGCGGTCCTCGCGCGTAAAGGACGCGATCGCCCGGCACGGGTCATTCGCATGGCAGCAGTGGGCCATTGCATCCAGCAGCCAGCCGATTTGCTTCCACTTGCCCGTCGCAAACACCAGCCCTTCGTCATACATCGTCACGATCGTGGTGCGCATGAGGCGGCGCATCGACTCGCGCCACTGCATCTTTGGGTTCAGGTGGTCGTCGTCCAGGTCCGCCGCCGCGCTCAGGTCGTCGCCAGGCGCCAGGGCACCACGCCTGCGCAGGAGATACTCCTCTCGGTGCCACATCTTGCAGAGTGCGGGGACCACCCACTCCGTGTACGTGTACTCGGTGACGACTTTCATCACGTTGTCGACGCACCCGCTCTCATTGCGCACCTCGTAAATCATCCATTTAACGATCCGCTCAAAGGTGGCGCGGTCGTGCGCGCAGTACGTGTCGGTGAAGACGCCGAACGCTGCGTTGGCGCGCTGGTAAACGGGTGTCATCCAGTGGTCGAGGGCCGCGTAGTCGTCGTCGCCGGAAAAGTCCATGCCCCCTACGACCCTCATGACGCCCCACAGGTCGATCTGGCAATCTGGCACCCTGCGCATCGCCTTCTGCACAATCCACCTGAAGGAGAGCAGGTCTGATTCTTTGGCCGCCGTCTTCGCCAGATAGCTCAAGCACTCGGCGTCGCACGGCATCCCGAGCGTCGTGGCCCGGCGCTTGAGCGGATCGAGCGCGTACTTGAACCGTTTCTGCACGCGTCGTATCGCCATGTGCTGCAAGTCGTGGTCGTCGCGCTCCCAGCACAGCAGGAGCGGCTCTTCGTCGTAATCCTCAACGGTATACAGCAGCAGGTTGCGCATTTCGACGGAACCAAATTCTTGGCCGCACGCGTCGAGCTGAGCGCAGGCGAGCAGGTCTCCGAGCGCGTCGCAGTCGCGGACGCGTGCCAGCACGTCCTGCAAGGAGGCGCCCGAGTCCATTCCGGCGCAGATGCGACTGAGGAGCAGCGCGACGTGTGAGCGGCGCAGCGTCCACTGCAAGTTGCAGAGGTCGTGAAGGCACTCGTTCTCGCGCAGCACGGACGGGATCGGCGGCCACGGATCCTTTGGGTTGGGCGAGGCGAGCATTCGGGCGCGCGTACTCCCGCGTTGCGTTGCTTGTGTGACACAAAAGCGGGCACGAGTGCAAGGTTTTTACTGTTTTTTTACAAAATCCAATAAATTTTTCCAATAAGTCATTTATTGGGTCGGGCCAGGGGTGCTAAATCGCTCTGGGCCACGGAACAGAACGGCCCCGACGCTGTTGGATCTCAGCCAAATCTCCCGTTTTTATAATTGCATTCTTTGAGATTGCCCTGAGATCCAACAGCGTCGGGGCCGTTCTGTTCCGTGGCTCGGACAGATTTAGCACCCCTGAGGCGGCCCAATAAATGACTTATTGGGAAAAATTTATTGGATTTTCACGAGCGGCGCCAACATAGACTCGTCCTCGTTCCAGAGGAGCCAGGCGAGGTTGGCGCGCTCCGGAGAGAGCGCGCTGACGGGCGAGAGCGCCTCCTGGTGAAAGTCGCCGTCGATCCAGTGCAGCTGATAGAAATAGATTTGCCCACGCATCTGCACGAGCAGGACCGCGCGCTTGCCGTCTTCCACCTGCGACATGGCGCTCGCCAACGTGCGCGCCACCGTATTAAGCGCCGTGAAATGCACGCCAACTGCGTTTTTCTTTGCCCAGTCAGCAACCGTGTCCGAGACCGCCAAGCCCGCGGCGCGCGCGTAGGCGCGCACGATCGCAACGATACGCCCGCCCTTGAGCGGCTGCTTGAGCTGCACGTCGTCGACGGGCTGCAGGCCCACGCCGCGCAGCAGCACGCCGGCCTGCTCGACCGTGCACGTCATCTGCTGCACGGGCTCCGGCGCCGCCGCCGCCGCCGCCGCCTCCTGCGCCACGGCCTCTTTGGCCTCCGCGACCGCCTCCTCGACCGCCACCTTGAGACGCTTACGTGCCGACTCGGCGTTGCTGTTGGCCGCCTCGGCCTCGCCCTTGAGCTGCTCGATCCGCTTGTGCAGCGCGGCCACCTCGGACCGGTGCGTCTGGCACAACTTGGTCAGGTCGTGGAACGCCTGCGCGATCGAGGCGTCCGGGCCGAGCTCGTGGATCGCCGCGACCAGGAAGGCGGCGAGGTGCGGGCAGTAGCGCAGCCGCTCCACCTCCGCGTGCAGGTCGCCCAGCCGGAAGGCCTCCACCCCAAAGGGCATGCCGAGGAGCGAGCGCAGGAGCGCGTCCTCCTCGGTCGGCGGCGCGATGTGCTTCGTGAGGCTAAACGGCCGCGTCTTGCGCACGCCGCCCTCCCCCTCCTCGTCCTCCTCCTCCTCCTTCCAGGGGCCGGCGTAGTCGGGCGGGAAGAGCGGCAGGTAGGCGATGATCGCCTGTTCAGTTGTCTCCCAGAGGGGCAAGACCTGCCCCTCGCGCGGGTTGATCAGGTCTTGGTCGCACGGCAACGCGTACGTCGTGGACAGAAAGCGCTCATCGCATGCCTCGAGGCGGTACACGAGGCGGGGGACGGAGCAGTGCGGCTGGTCTTTGACCAACCGCCTGCCGGGCACAGCCTCCAGCCCGTACCCGGAGACGACCTCGCACAGCGGAACGAGCTCGGCGCGGACCGAGAGCACGTGCAGCCACAGCTCCTCGGCCGCGTGGCTCTCGGGCGGTCGCAGTCCCCATGGCGCGTTGGGGTGGCGGTTCGGCTGCGGCTTGCGCTCCTCCCGCATCGCGTCGACGCAGTAGTCGAGCGTCTCGCGGTGCATGCCCTTCTTGTAGAGCAGCAGGCCGTGGAAGACCTCCGGGTGATCCAGCTCCCGCCCACGGGGGGCGAGCTTCAGGAAGATCTTCTCCTCCTCGAAGCACAGGAACTCGTCCGGCTTGCGCTCTTCGAGGGCGGGAGACAGCCGCGCAGGCGTCGTGTGCACGAGGAGCTTCCAAAACTCCTCGCTCGTCTCGACGACCCCGGCCTCGTACGCGCCGCTCACGGCCTCCGGGTCCGCGTCCATGGACCTGAACAGCTGCCGCGTGCCATTGACCGAGTGCATCGAGGCGGGGCTGCCCTCGACCGCGACCTCGCAGTCCATGAGCGTGCGCGCAATGGCCGTGCGGAGGGTAATGAAGTAGCCGAGCGCCGTCTCGGCGTAGGCGATCTCGTAAAACTCGGAGCGGACCGTGCGCGTGGTGGTGGTGGTGGTGGTGGTGGTGGTGGTGCGCGCGCCGTCCTCGCCGTCCTCGCCGTCGGGCCGCTCCTCGATCCAGCTGACGCACACCTGAGAAGCGGCGTTGGGGTCGTACCGCGTCGACAGGGCGTTCTTGGCCGCGTTGAGGCCGTAGGTTCGCGCCGCCTGCCCCGCGAGCAACGCCATGCGCACGGTGCGCGCGCACCGCGCCGCCGGCTCTTCGGGCGGCGCGACGCGCGCCAGCAAGGCGGCGGCGTCGAGGAGCATGCGGCGGTTGCGAAGCTTGGTGTGCACGAGCGTCGTGACGGCGACGGCGCGCGGCGGCAGCGCGTCCGACTCGCTCGCGCCGTTGTCGCCGCAGGCCGCGAGCAGCTCGGCCTCTTGGGCCTTTTCGAGGCGGTACAGCCGGCTGTCGTCGTGCAGCACGGTGAGCGCGTTGGCCGCCGCGTGTGCGTCTTGGATCAGCCACGTTTGGCGGTTGTCGGCCTTCTTCCACGTGCCCTCGAGGCGGTGCGCAACAAAGCCGGGCGGAAGCGCGACGCGCTGCTCCGTGTTGTGCAGCTTGGCGGCGCTGCTGGCCGCAAAGGCCTCAATTTGCTTGGGGATATTCTCCTCGGTGTTGGCCCAAACGGGAGCAGTCGCCTTTGGCGACGGGTCGGGCATGTCGGCACGGGCTTTGGAAGCACCGGCGCACAAGCCCAGAGTTTTTACAAAAAAATATAAGGTTTTTTCACGCTTACGCTTAGGAGAGCGACCGGTGCCGGTCGCACGGCGGCGCCGACGCCCACGCCCACGCCATGCTCCCACGCCGACCGTATGGCCGCAAGCCGGTGCCCACGCGCTCGCTCAACCCGTGGGGCGCGGTTTACGAGCGCGACCGGCTGCGGGCCTTGCAAAAGTCGAGCGGTGGCGGCGGAGGAGGTGGT
>WTIT01000052.1 GCA_011526375.1 Methanobacteriota archaeon | reverse complement strand
CATTGTCACTCACCTACATTGTCTATCCAAGTAGTACACTATGGAATAAAAATCTGAACACACAGAGTTTTTTCCTATTAAATCATCCGATATTAGAGTCAGCATTTACAGAATGATAACTGATCCCATCAATTATCTTTCATCGTGAAAAACTGTATGTAATCTGATGCATAACATACACATCCAACTGCTGCGAGAGTGCAGCTAATAAAATATTTTAGTTTCGACAGGTGGTGTTGAAATCTCTTGATTCGTAGTCAGATGCATTTTCCATTGAGCTACGAGTCTATATTGATGAGAGGTGTTGCCTTACAATTGAAAGCATAACAGTCTCGTCCTTCTCATTGACAAAAAGAAGAGTCGGATTCAAGCAGGAAGCATTGTTTTGATAGTTCCCACACATACATTCTAATGTTACGCTGACGCTCATTTACAACGAAGTCTTATCTTGATTTTGGAAAACATTTGACACCCAGACCCGGTGTCGGATTGCTACACTTGGACAACATCTTTTCATCAATCAAACGTTACATCTTCTGCTAAATCTTTCTAATTGCATCCTTCACATCAAGATTGGTGTAACCCTTGCATGAGATAATACATCTCTCGATGATAAAGCATCTCATTTATTCCCTTTCAGAAAACTGGTTTCAACATTGGTTGAGTGCTACAGGTGCACTATCTGATGGGAATCCATTTTGCTATAGAAATAACTTTTAATGAGTGATTATCAGTCTTGACCCGTCACAATGAGGTGTCAGAGTATCAACAATAGGAGCAGGGTAGAGCACAGGCTGGCAAGCTCTCTCCCGAGGGCTCTCTCTCTCTCCCTGGCTCCGGTGGCACCTATCGCACCAGTTCTCAATTGCCGATTGTGAAATTAATATCTCACTCATCCTCTTTATACAAGTACAAGTTACAAATACTGACACTGACACTGACGTGACCTTTGCGTGATTTGTGGTGGAGATGGAAGTTGGGTGGCGAGTGCAACTTTTCAGTGCTCTCCTCCTCATAATCCTAGGATTTTGGGTGAGTCTTTTTGTCAAAAACTAAAATAAAATGTGCATGTCTCCCTTTCTTCAGCCCTTTCTTCAGCTCGGAACGATCGGATCAATTAAAGATGACGATGACACACCCAGACTCAACCTCAACCTCAACGAAAGTGTGCGCACAGCTAAGAATGAAACACTAACAAGAACAAGAGTTCAACGTTCAACAGAGATTGAGAGAGGTCAGTAGGCGAGAGTGAGAAACTCGTGTTTGTATGGTTTATCACCTCTCACGCTACTGTTAGGTCCTACTGACGACGACAGCGGTAGCGGAGACAGGAAAGATGAGTTCAGTCTTCATGATCTTCCAGTCCTGCAGCAGGATGGGGATGGAGAAGAAAAGATTGAGAAAGGTCAGTAGGCGAGAAATGAGTAACTTTTGTGTGTGGTTTATCACTTCTCTGCCCGCTGTTAGGTCCTACTGATGATGATGGAGAACTCCAGGGTGGTCTTGATGATGACGACGACAGCGGAGACAGGGATGTGTTCAACATAGATAGTGAAGGTAGGTACAACAGGTTGCTTATTTTGTTAATAATATGCTGCTTGTTTTACTTCAAGACTATGATGAGGACTATGATGAGTATGGGGATTATGACTTCATTGACAGTATTCATGACTTGGAATATCCCGATTTTGGACGTCCCATCATCATCACCAACAGTAGCAAGTACAAGACAGTGGATGGTATCACCGTAACTGTTCAACGATTGCCAAAGAGAACGGTTGTCACCTGGTGCCACATAGCAGGTTTCCCACTTGGAACCTTAGCCCACTTTATTGATACAAATTGCGGAGGCAAGTTTTAAGAAACATTGAAAAAGTGCACATTCACTATTTTTAGGTAACGCCATATACCTCTCCGCTGCCATTGTTGCTTCATGTATAACCTTAGCTACTGAACTTATCCTAGTGGGGTTCATCTACTATGGGTGGAGAAGATACGAACGTGCAAGAGACTTGAGGAATGCTATGGAGGATTTAATGCTTAATCTTATGTGATCTTTTGTTATACTGCAAATTATTAGGATCTATCCACCAAGAACAGACACCATCCTCATGAAATATGTAATTTCAACACATTTATTGGTTAGCACACATATTAATTCTACACTTTCACAATTACAATGCTATGCGGTTAAGTGTGAGTGTGTTCAAATTGCGTCTCCAATCCTCGCTTAACTTCAGAAGTCTGTCAAGATCCTGAATCCATGCATAATGCCATTTGGTGGAATCATCTTTGGATACAATCATGAGAAAGTTGTAGGGATCATCTTGCGCTCGCTTGGACAAATACATAGGTGTGACCACACCTCCATCATCCTGCACCATATAGACATTGACGGTGATGTTGTTCATGCTCTCGTATCTCTCTATTTGGTGTAATGGGAGAGGGAAGGACAAACCTTCTATTTTGAGAGTGAAAAGATAGGGTTTGTACGTCCTTGATCTGTCTTTTCTTTCCCTTAAACTCTTGCACAATTGTTTTGACAATGTAGCATACAATACACACCAATAGTCATTGAAATTATAAACATTGATGATTAAGTTCTTTCTTCTATATGCTACTGGTGTTGGTATATAGCTTGATCTGTATGAGGCTGCTCTCAGTGTTCTCACATCTAGTGTGGGATGGAGTTGGTGTGGAGGTAGAAATCCCCCATTATTATTCTTAGGATGAATGGCGCAACTGGTACAGGTTTGATGCTGCATTCTCGCACACACTATTCTATCAACTGAGAGATATTAACTTTATCTTGCTTCCTTTATATACATGAGGAAGGCTGGAGAGATGTTCACTGTTCACACTGTGGCGAGTCTCAAACTATTTTCTCAAGACATGCACACACAGATCAATATCAAGACTGAAAAGCAAAAACATTTGAAGATATATAACCTTTTATTCAAAAGATGTTTAATTAGATGGAATTCATACATCAGTTTTCCATTTTTCATTACCAACTTCTCTATGCGATATTGATTGTTTAACACGCGTGACAACAGTGAATACATTTGAAGGCATACGCCTATTAAATCTTATTAAACATCATGTAAAATTATTGGCGAATGCCTTCATAAACATGAGCAAGGAAGGGTGAAAGAGTCATAGAAGAAAACATTTACAAAGCTGCTAGTGCTGCTATGCATTCCTTCTTCACAACACTGTTGATTCAATTTTGAAATCTTCCCCTTTTCATTAGCTAACTCTAACGTCTTCTTGTCGCATTTTAGAGTTGATAAGATTTGTTCGTTACGGTAATACCAATGTCGCTGCTGTCTCAGGGGAAACAGCTACTTTTGTCTACCTCCCCCATACACACATGTGCTCTGTGTGTTTAGATCTCAACATCATGCCAAGAACTTTACCTTTACGTCTTGATGATTGGGCAAGAGCAAATCCTAGACTTATGCACGAAGAGTTAGTAGAAAGATGGAGGTGGAATAACTTGGAGCAAGGTACTTTTCCTCGCGGTCACGAAGAAAAGGTGAGATAAGTGCAAGCCTGAGCAAATCTTTAACTAAAGAATGTCTTTTCTTAGCCTCTACTTGAAACTTGCTATCTTTATGATGTCTACTTGGAGTATTACCTCACCCATGCATCTCCAAGGCACATCAATTTGGTTGTTTGCAACAAGTCTCGACTGACTCCACTCTTGATGGTATGCAGTCTGGGGCTGCTAAATAAACTCAAGATGATTATACTCAACAAGTTCCTTGACGTGAATCAGAAATGTTATCAAGGAGGAAAAACTGCTCTTCATTGCGCTGTTACAAGCGGTAACACAGAAGTGATCAAGATTTTAGCAACTCATCCCAAACTGGTGTGGAATGAAAAGGATGAAAGAGGTTTTCCACCTATCTTTTATGCAGCAAGAGATGAGAAAAGTGAGATGCTGGAAGCTTTTCTACCCTACTCTGACATAGATTGGAATATGTCATTTGGTAGAGCTGGGCTTCCTCTTCCATACTTGATCATGAATTGGAGACAGCATGCAATAGAAGATGGTGATTTTTTCCTAGCGGAAGAATATTTGAAGAAAATGAACGTGCTTCTCAATGCACCGTTGTCAAGTTGGAATGATGCAACCTTTGCTAGACCGCATGATGAAGATGATGAAAGGGGAAAAACAGTGTTAGTTCGTGCATTAGAAGTTGAAGAGATGGAATCACTTGTTGTTATCTTCAAGAATCCCCACCTTATTTATGACATCAAGACAGCAAAGTCTTCCTCCCTCATAAAACTCGACTTTGTTACAAAGTGTATTGATCGTATCAAGATAGAGAATGAGAAGACAGGAATCAACTTTAGTGATTCCTTTAACTTTTTAAGTGAACTATATAATAGCATCGAAGCAAGTGCTCGTGTAAAGACAGAGGAAATTGATGGAGGTGCTTACAACCACATTGTTATGCTCAATACAGAGCTTGGCAGCGATGATTGTATCAATGTTTTGTCAAAGCTGTTGTGCAAATGATATTTGAAATAAATACTTTATCATGATTGGTACACACACCTTGGTTACGATAGATATTTTGCATCTTTTATTAAACGAGAAAACACTCCTACCTGATTCTCCACAGAGGTTGTTGACGTTGCCTATTAATGAGTTTTTCGCAAAATTATTTTATTCTTCACGTGTTGTTTTGCTTATTTCGTTCACGAAACACTTTTTACAACTTTTATTTTCACCAATTTGTCGTTGAGCTCACTTACAACACCTTGTCTTGTTGAGGAACGAGTTTAAGCACGACACTGCGACTTATTATTTCCTCCAATCACTTTCGTGCATGACACTCTGTTTTACCTTTTCATCCGATTACCTCCCACGACACCGTGTCTTGTTATATTTCCTAGACAGTTACCTAAGTGGACGCAGCCTCGGCACCTGTTTACACCTAAACTAGAACAAATACGATGGTGTGTCTTATCATTTCTCCCCAACAGTCACCTAAGTGGACACAGCCTCGGCACCTGTAAGTAGGTGTGACTTGTCATCTCCCCTCCTAAACATTGACGATTATTGTCAATTCTCCCCCAACAGTCACCTAAGGTGGACGCAACCACCTATCTACACCTA
>WTIT01000042.1 GCA_011526375.1 Methanobacteriota archaeon | reverse complement strand
GACTTGGTGGCAGCACAAAATCGCGTATTTTATGTATATCTTTAGCCTCATCCAGCAGTTCCTTTCTTCCCCAACATACTTCATGTAAATCTTCAATCAGGAATCCTTTGATTAGAGTGCCGTCTTCTTCAAATGAGTTTAGTACTGATTTTATTTCTTCAGGTTTAAATGGTGTTCCGGCTAATCTCATAAACTGCTTTAGAGTAATTATCGGGTATTCTTTTACCATTTTACGCAAATACTCTTTTCTCAATTCTATTGGATCAATTGATTGATTTGGAATAACGGTTCTAAATCCGCCTCTAAAATCTTGGACAATATGTCCAGTTCGAACTAGCGGCTGAATTAATTTGCGGAATTCTGACTGAGATAAAGCATGTCTTTCTTTGAAAATGTTAGGATCGGAATTAGTCGAAAAGAAGTCAACAATATCAAGTAATTCTTCCTCAGCAGGGATTCCACGAATAACCAATAAATCTTGGAAATGTTCGTATGTCGCCCAAACTTGGTGGCCTCTAAGATTGACTCCTTGGTGTAATCTATTCGCACTTGCCATGCTTTTTAGATCTGCTCGATATACTTCACAGCGTCCACGTAACGCAAAGTCATCTCTTACTTCTGGTATCTTTCTCATTGCGATTACTTCGTTTTCTAACCGTGTATTTTGGTGGAGGAAGTGACGGTGGAACAGTGCTCGCTCAGCAATTTCTCTTGGCTGTGGGTCGACAATTCCACCCCGAATCATTCGCTCTCCAGTGAGTTTGAATCCTATATTTTCCAAATATTTCCTTGTTTCGGGGTCTAACTGAGACACCGGTTCACTGTTGAAGTTGGTTAGAACTGCAACATCGACAAGTTGGTCAGAATGATTGTCTAATAAAACTGCAAACGCTTCACAGAACTCTTCGATGTAGGCATTTGGAATGTGCAAATCTTTAACCTCAAGATAATCATTCACTTTGAACATCAAGACCTTTCCAATAGGGTCAACTCCTTTGAAAACAGGCAGATACCATCCCCTGTCAAGGATGCTTCTAACCTCCCAAATAAATCTCGAAACATACGGATCTGATTGGGTCAAAATTCTCAATTTACCGTCTTCCCTACTTGGTCGCTTCAATTTTTCGACCTCTTCTGGCATACAGTAAAATGCCTCAGGTTCTGGTACCAAAGATACCACTTTAGCAATCTTTCCAGATTTTTCTAAATTCATCAGAGCAACCGTCAAATCTTCGTAGGATTTTGTGACAAAGAATCTCAATGTATGCGACTTAATAGGTCCCAGACGTTTGACTACATCTACTAGAGAATCTTCGAAACTTGTTGGTTTATACACTCCGTGGACCCTGTGGAAGAGGGACAGTTTTCTCCTTCTGCCCGCAACATCTTCAAATTGCTTGACAACTAACATCTGCCTTTCTAGGTTATCTAATGCTCGCTTTAGGTCTCTTTGGAGTGACTTGAATTCATCTCCTTTAGGGAAGTCTTGCATTATTTCTTGTCTAGTGACATTTATTCCAGGTGGAATTTTCTCAAGTAATTGTTCTTCCATTGGTCCAATCCAAGGGTCCGGCTTTAGGCCAAGGAGCATTGGGATATTTTTCTTAGTTGTATAACCAATTCTATTATGTAGCAAACGACCCATAATTACATCTGAATCCATCTGCAAATCTTTCCAATCCTTGAATCTAAACTGGTCAACACGATAGAGTAATTCTTGTTGTTTTTGGAAAATCACATGGGAATCAAATGCAGAAAAACCGTCTTCATACTTTGCGAATGACTTGTCAAACACCATGTTTTGAACCCAACGATATTCAACGACTTCCTCTTCTCCCCCTGTCAATCGATGTTCGTCAATTTTGAGGATGTATTCTGCTTCATCTGTTTGCTTGTAGAAACCTACGGAAATAACATTTCTAGATTCTAATTCATGTAATATACGGTCAACAAGCTCCTTGGAAAATGGCAAACGATTTTCAATTTCATCTGCCATTTTAGGTCCTTCACTGCCCAGCATTTCGATGATTTTGACTCGCATAGCAACATGTGGGTCACTAATTTTCATCGATTTCCATTTTGTTGGTTTTAGGCCATCATACTCAATTGCAATCTCATACTGCATCCCCTCGGTTAATAATTCTCTCAAGTCTTTGACATCTTTACCGCCATTAGTAGCAAGACAACCCAAGGTTCCATGAATTTCTGCCATGTAAGGAGTAAACCATTTTTCATCAAGTTCGACCGAACCGGTATTTCTAATCTTGACAATCTCTCCTGCTTGACATAATTCCTCTACCCAGCCACGCAAAATATCAATATCTATATCCTGCAATTTTTCCCTGTAAAGCGGGTTGTTGAATGATTTTTCCAGTCCGCCGCCGTGTGACATTAAATTCAGCAAGCCTTTGGAATCTGTAGGAATTGGTGCTTTGTTGAGATAATAATCATCCAACTCCTGTTCTGATAATTCGGTAGCTAGACTTCTTGTACCTAGTAGTCTTTGAAGAATAGTTGGGTCGATATCTTTGACCAAGAATGCTCTTGTTTTCATCGACATTAAATCTTCAAAAGCAGACATGAATAATGACATTCCAAGCCTCGATGGAATTGTCATTTTCTGATGAACAATCCTTGCTTCACCTTGAACACACAATTCTAGAAAATCGTTGAGGCTGTTTAGGTCGATATCGGCAAACATAATTTCATTTTTAGCCTCACGCATTAACAAACTGTCTTCAATAGTTCTGTGCTTGTTGAGCAATGCATCTGCTCTTTGTTGGAATACTTGAGGGCTTATTTCATCAGCGCCAATTCTTTTCGGAATAATTAGCGATCTTCCTGCTACTTCCTTGAACCGTTTGGCGAATATTTGAGTGTTAATGATATACCTCTCAATTACTTCAATGTGATTTTGATTTTTGAAAGAATCATACATATCTCTGGGCTCAATTTCCTGAGAAGTTCTAAGCAGTAATCCATTTTCATCAAACGACATTTCAATTACACTAATTCCGTTCGATTCAGCAAGTCCAGCAAGGAAATATCCAAGGGCAGTGTTGAAACCTCTGCCTCTACAGGTTGTAATCATGTATGTGGGGTGTCCGCCACTGATAATTTGTTCAACTAGAATTCTGTTTGGGTCGGGGACTTGAAAAGAGTCAATAGAGTGTTCTTCTAAATGCCGAGCAATTGAATTTGCGACTATAGCAGATAGTCCATATGCATCAGATAGAATCATTCGAGGGTCCATTTCTTTTCTCAGCGCTACAATACAATGGCCGATTAATTCCAACAAGGCACCAGATAATTCTCTTGAACGTGATCGTGCTTCACCGGACCATGATGGGACTGTGGGCCGGTAACCTGTAACAGCGGTTACATTTACACGAGTTCCTTGGATATTTGTGACGCGATAGGTTGAACCTCCAAGCAGGATGACATCCCCACTGCGTAAATTCGATACAAATGAACCGCTTAACTGCCCAAGGACGGATCCTTCTGCGTTGAATACCAAGTATGAATTATCAGGTGCAATCGTACCGATGTTTGTATAGTAAATCATTCTCGAATATCCACGTTTTCCATAGATATTTTCTTCCCAATCTACCCATACGCGACGCTCCTCTTCGAGCATGTCTAGAACTTCGATGAAATCATCATATTCAAAATTACGATATGACCAAGCGTTTACTATCACTTCGTAAGCTTCATCGATGTCAATTTGATTGATTATGACTAAACCAATCATGAACTGAGCCACCACATCAAGGCAGTTTTCAGGGAAATGTAAGATGTCCATATCTCCTTTTTGAATTGCAGATTGCAATGCTGCTAGTTCTATCAAATCATCAACACTTGTCGGTAGAAATCTAGCACGTGGTATTCCGCCTACATGGTGTCCTGCACGCCCTATTCGCTGTAATGCAGTGGCAATATCTCCAGGGCTTCCAACTTGAATAACAAGGTCTACTGAACCAATATCAATACCCATTTCTAGTGATGAAGATGTTACTACTGCCCTCAGATGTCCATGTTTTAACCGCTTTTCAACATCTAATCGAATCTTTTTATCCATTGAACCGTGATGGCCAGCAATTAACTCGCCGAGGTGTGGTCTCAGTCTCTGCACTAAAGTTTCAGTCATTTTTCTTGTGTTAGCAAACACCAGTGTAGTTGTGTGAGCAGCAATTAAATCGGCAATTACTTCAATATTCTTCTCTAGAACCTTCATTACAGATAAATCGCTAAACCTATTGTCAGGGATGATTATGTCCATGTCAAGTTCTCTCGAACCTGAAACCTTAGCTATGCAAACATGACTTTCTTCGCCCCTGCTTTCTCTATCATCACTAGATACTAGGTACTGTGCTACCTTTTCCAATGGTTCCATAGTTGCTGAAATTCCGATTCTCTGAACAGGTGTCTTTAGCAACGTATCAAGATAAGACAAGGTTAGTCCAAGATGAACTCCTCTTTTTGTTGGTACAAGTGAATGTAACTCATCTACAATCATATATTCAAGTTCACTAACAATCGGTTGAAATCTTGGTGAAGTAATTGCTATAGCAAGGCTTTCCGGTGTAGTAATGAGAATATGAGGGGGATTTTTCAACATCTTTTGCCGCTCTGATTGTGGTGTGTCTCCAGTTCTTAGACCAACTTTGATTTCCTGGGCACGATCGGGTAAATAATTCTCAGAAATCTCAGTGAGGGGCCCAATGAGGTTTCTTTGGATATCGTTAGCAAGAGCCTTAATCGGTGAGATATACACACAATGTACTTTCTTTTGCAGTTTGCCATCAAGTGCCTTTCTAACCAATTCATCGATAACTGTAAGAAACGCGGTAAGGGTTTTTCCAGAACCAGTTGGTGAACACAATAGCAAGTGTTTTTTGTCCATTATTGCCGGTATGGCTAATTTTTGAGGTCTCGTGAAATCTGGGAACTTATCTTTAAACCAATTTCTAACTGGTTGACAAAGCATAGAAAGAAGACTATCAGTATCTAGAGGATTATCAAGATACTCAATCTTAACCATTTTGTTTCACTATCCCAGTGATTCGCAGTGAATGCAACAACTACTTCAAAACTTCGCCTTTAAAGGTCTCTAAAAGTAGCGCTATTACCTAACAGTTTGTTTTGGACTAAAATATCCAAAACATTCTA
>WTIT01000133.1:53412-64303 GCA_011526375.1 Methanobacteriota archaeon | reverse complement strand
AATGGGTGTTCAGTCCTCCAGTACACTGCCTACCCTTTGATTACTCTTCTTCGACCTCATTTGACATCATCATAGCTACTGGTCTAGTACGCTCATTTTCGTCTAGAATTAGCCTTGCAATGATAATCATCGGCGCACCGATTATGGCGCCTGCAATACCCCAAACCTGGGAAAATAGCATTACTGTAAGCAATAACACGAATGGTGAAATACCAATTTTTGCACCTGACAGATTAGGTTCAACAAATGACCCAAACACTTGCTGATTACCAATCAACAGCGCCAGCATAATTATTGCCGAGGTTGGCTCGAGCATGATAAAACCAATCAATACTGGAGGAATTGTCGCAAACAGTGCACCAAGAATTGGTATGAAATCAAGTAAGAAACACAGTATTCCAAACAGGAACCAACCTGGTAAATCAAAGCCAATTGGCGAGATTATAATCGTCATTACCAATGCTTGACCAGCACTACAGGTAACTTTTGAGACAACATAAGCAGTGATTGATTCTGTAGATTCATTAACGATTTTTTTAGCTCTGTCATAGGAATTTGGAAATGCTGCCCCAAATCTCTGAGCAATGGTATGCTCTTCTAAAACGATGAACAGTAGGAAAATTAGCACAGTTATCATAGTGGTAAAGAAACCACCGAGAGAGCCAAGAATCGCCAATACGAAGGCTTCTATGTTGCTGGGTGACGCTGCTTCATTAATCAAGTCAGCATCCGAAAAAATTGCCTCCAAGCCATAAAGATTTGAATCGGCATACTTAGCCCGCTTTTCTTCAAATGCTGCGGTGATTTCGGGCACTTCATCGATGAATTGTGAAAGGTTGTCATACAAGAATATCGAAATAAAATACATAGTAATTATGAATGTCAGAATAACTGAACCATATGAAACAAAGCGATTACCAGATTTTCGGTAGATATATTGCTCTGGCGGCTTAATCATGAAATATAACAGAATAGCAATTGCCAGTGGCATCAAAATTGATTTCAGATGAATAAGCGCTAAATACACCACTAAACCAACGATAGCAACACTAGCAGCCGTGGTTCGCTTAGAATCTATGCCGACCTTTGACAACTCTTCCATGCACAGTTTTTTGTTGATGTTAATCTAAAGTTTCCCCCGGAATTTTTGCCAAACTGGCAGTTTAAGCACCAATAGAAGTTTACGGTGAATCAAAGGACATTGTTGACCAATTCATCCAAATCTTGTGGCCTTCCACAATAATGGCAGCGAATTTCTAGCGGATCCCTTGAGACTACCTTTAATCGATGAGGTAGTGGCTCTCGCAGATTTGAAGTGATACAATTCGAATAGGTACACTGAACTACATCGACAATTTCATCGCCTAAATTGATGGTCATTTTTTCTGCCACAGTATATGCTCGAATAATTGCAACATGGGCGTCAGGAGCGACTAATGCAAGGCGATCTAATTCTGCCTGAGTCAATTCTCTATCTTCTACTTTGATGATGTCTTTGGAGCCCATTTTCTTGGATGGTACGTTCATTACCAAGGATACTGGAACTGAGGTTTTATCGTCAATTCCAAGCATATCTAAAACCGTTAACGCGTGTCCTTGTGGAATATGGTCAATTACAGTTCCATTTCGAATTGCTGTTACTCTCCTCATGCTGTGTTCATTTGACATTACAATGCACCTCCTGCTTTCTTTACATCAGTCGGAACCTTAACGCCGAGTAACTTGCATAATAGTGCCATCCGAGCGACGACTCCATTGAACGCCTGTTCGAAGTATCTAGCATGCCTGGTAGCATCTACAGATGGATGTATTTCATCTACTCTTGGTAGTGGATGCATGATTATCATTCCTGCTTTAACGTCAGAAAGATGGTTTGCATGAAGTTTGTAGGCTCCAGCAACCTTAGCATATTCATCTTCATCGGAGAATCTTTCTTTTTGTATTCTTGTCATGTAAACGACATCAGCATCGTTCATCATTGAATATAGGTCTTCAGTTTCGGTAATAGTTGCGCCATGGGCTTGCAAGTCTGAAACTATTTCTGCCGGCATTCTCAATAATTCTGGGCTGGCAAAGATTAGCTCACAGCCGAATCTTGTCAAGGCATGAGAAAGGGAGTGAACTGTTCTACCGTATCTCAAATCACCCGCTAAGACTACTTTCAAGCCTTCTAATTTACCATGCGCTTGCTTGATGGTAAACAAGTCAAGCATGGTTTGAGTTGGGTGATGACCAGCACCATCGCCGCCGTTCAAAATTGGTACTCTAGCAGAATCTTGGGCGTATTGAGCTGCTCCTTGTCGAGGGTGGCGCATTGCAATGATGTCGGTATATCCATCAACCATCTGTATTGTATCAAACAAGGTTTCTCCCTTAACTACGGATGATGTCTTGACATCCCCGAGGTTGACTACATCGCCACCTAAGCGCTTCATAGCAGTCTCAAAGGACATTCTCGTTCTGGTGCTAGGCTCAAAGAAAAGATTGCCTAGAATTCGACCCTGTAGCAGTGGCAAGTAGAGTTCTCCTTTAGCAACAGGAAGAAGTCTCTCTGCATCGTCTAGAATCTCAAGTATTTCTTCATTGGTCAAATCATCCATGGTAATTAGGCCACTCACAGTCGTCCCTCCAACCTTAACGAGAGCAACAATCTCATGAACATTGTCTTTGTCAACAAACAAGATTCTTCCTTGACTAATTCGAGGGCATACTATATGGTTGAGGGCTGTGGTGGAGGTTCATGGATGCGTGGTCGGATGTCGAAGGCGCTATCCAAGCAGCCATTAAACAACGGACTGAGCGTCTAGAAAAATTAGTTGCTGCTTCATCAATGTTGATTTTGGTTGGGGCAATATGGTTGGTATGGCCAACTCTATCTGCCGCAGTGAAAGGGGAAGGTGGCTTACTAAACGGCTTAGGTATGCCGATAATCATCCTAATTTGGGGGCTTCTGGTTCAAGATATTGGACTAACCAACCCAAGTACGAGAACTAGAGTAGGTGCATCGGCAACTATTGCGTGGCCTGTTTTGCTGATGATTGCGAGTAAAGAGTTGGTCAGTGTTTCCGAATTGTCCGTGATTGGGCCGGTCTTTGTGGCAATTGCTGCGTCTTCTTGTTTCCTTTACTCAAAATCCGTTCTAAGAGGCGGTCTTGATGTTCAACGATTTCGATCATTGATGACTGGGGTCGGTTTTGTTGCAGCGTTCTCTGTCTTTGTTGGCGACATACCTGAGCCATCCTCGACAACTTGGTTTACCAGTGTTACAGTATTAGGTGTAACAGCTATACTTACGGTCCATATTTGGGTTTCAGGTGATGAGCACAAGGGACTTAGACGACAATTTAGGAAGCGTCTTGATCACTTGGAAACCAGAATACTGATTCTAAAAACTGAGAATGCCGCAGTTGACCAAGCATCTAGTTTGATTATGACCGCACGAGAAGAGGGGCATGTTGACCCTGAATTAGGTATGAAATTACTAGATGATGCTGAAGAGGATATCGAACGTTCTCTATCATTAGCAGGCGATGTTCAAATTGTCAAAGAGGATGCTAGAAACCGTGTTTTAGCAGCCGAAGAGATCGCCCCAACTGCGAAAAAAGCCAGAAAATCATTTGATATGGGTCTAAGAGAGATTGAGCTTGGTTCACTAAGAGAAGGAGAGATGTTGTTCAGACAAGCCAAGAAGCGGGCAATGGAAGTTATTGAATGGTGGCAGAAGGCGGAATCAGCAATTGCTGAAGCATCTAGACTACTGGATGGGAAAAGTGGTGAAAATATCAATCATTTACACGAAATGTTGGCTGATGCCAAAAAGAAACTTGCTGCTGAATCACCGAAAAAGGCGTTTGAATATGCCTTCACAATTCCAGCACAACTATCTGCTGGAGATGATGCTTTAGGCCGTGCTGCAGAAGCGATTAAAGAGGCCGAACGACAACTAGATCAAAGCGATGGACTTGACATAACTGAACTAAAGACAAGATTAGACAATGCCGCGACTGCGTTAGATGCTGGAAATGCAAGTCAAGCGGTTGGCCTTGCTGATGGAGTTGTTCGCAGTATTAAGGCAGAGAGAGTAGCAATGGACGATACCAGAAGGGCCTTGCGACAAAAGAAGAAGTTAGTCAAGCAATTCGAATCACGCCAAGATAGTGACCAGTGGCAAGCGAGACTTGATGAAATCATCAAAGCCGCTGACGAAAAGCAGTGGACTCATGCTGCAACTCTACTAGACCGAATGACAGCAGAACTTGACAAATCGGGTAGAGAGGCGGATGAGGCTAGAGAATTACTCGACTTTGTCACCGAAGAGTGGAAGATTTTACGCAACCAACTGGAGGCTGCGATGATTAAGCCTGATGACAAGGAAAGGCTACAGTGTGAGGCAAGCGTCTCTAAAGCAGGTGAAAATTTGGCGGTTGGTGATGTCGAGAGTTGTTTAGAAAATCTCTCAATTGCTGATGACCTAATGGAAAAATTACGCCGCAGAATATGATTATTCGCTCATCTCAACTAAAACATCGCCTTGCTGGACCTGATCGCCTGTAGAGAAGTTTACTTTTGCAACTACGCCATCAGTAGGTGCAACTATTCTATGTTCCATCTTCATAGCTTCCATAACTAACAATAATTCGCCAGCCTCAACCGTTTGACCATCTGCAACTTTGACTTCAAGAATTTTACCAGGCATTGGTGCGGTCATCCCGCCATCTGAATCTCCGTCAGCAGAACCAGCCTCGGTTTTCTCGATACAGAAAATGTGGCCATCGATATGAACCCACCAAACATCACCAACTTTAGCAGAATGAGCAATTCTAGACCTACCGTCTAGTTGAACCATTATTCGCCCGTCGGTCAATACGCTTGCTCGGTATTCTCCGAGCAACCATTCCTGTCCCTCTCTAGCGACTGTTACCTCCGCCATCTCACCATTGACTTTGAATTCGTGCAGCATTATGGATACCTCCGATTCAAGGTTTGGAATGGGCTTACAGGGCCGTCATTCGATGCTACTTCCTGTACTTGAGTTCTATGTAATCCGGCACTCTCACTCACTGCTGCTACCATTAATGCTGCGTCTAAAGATGAATCAGAATAGGTTGGATTCCAGCCATCTGGCCACACTCTATCGATTAGCGTTGTATCTGTTCTACCTGAAATCACATCTCTATTATCACACAACTCACGCAAAAATCGAATGTTGGTTGTCGTTCCCAGGACGACAAACTCGTCCAGAGCCCTGCGCATACGTTCCAATGCTTCAATTCTAGAAGGTGCCCAGACAATCAATTTAGCCAGCATTGGGTCGTAATTTGGCGTAACCATATCACCTTCTCTAACTCCTGTATCTAACCTAATTCCCGGGCCTGTTGGTGCTCTAAACACAGCCAATGGGCCAATTGCAGGTAGGAAGTTATTCGTTGCATCTTCTGCATACAAACGGACCTCAATGGAATGTCCACGCATCATCAAATCGCCACAACTCATTGGCTCACCTGCTGCGATTCGCAGTTGTTCCCTCACCAAGTCGACCCCAGTTACCATTTCAGTTACCGGATGCTCGACTTGGATTCTAGTATTCATTTCCAAAAAGAAAAATTCCCCATTTGATGCTAGCAAGAACTCGACGGTTCCTGCCCCAACATAATCAACTGCCTTAGCCGCCAAAACCGCTGCTTCACCCATTCTTGCTCTAAGGCCATCAGTCATTACAGGACAAGGGGCTTCTTCGAACACTTTTTGATGACGGCGCTGAACACTACACTCACGTTCTCCAAGGTGAATGGTACGGCCATGAGTATCTGCTAGAACCTGAATTTCAACATGCTTTGAGCCGGTTAACAGTCGCTCGACATACACTCGGCCGTCGCCAAAAGCCGCAATTGCTTCCCTTCGGGCACCTTTGATGGCTTCTTCCAAGTTGGCAGGATCCTCAACCTTACGCATTCCTTTGCCACCTCCACCAGACGATGCTTTGAGAAGTAACGGATAGCCAACTCTTTCACTAGCCGCCACAATTGCTGAGATCATACCTGCTTCATCTTCTGATTCGATTTCTTCACCAGGTATTACTGGGACTCCTGCAGCCTTCATTGTCATCCTCGCAGTCATCTTATCACCCATCATTTCAATGGCATGTGGCGATGGACCAATCCAGTTAATCCCGGCATCAATTACTGCTTGAGCAAAATCTGCACGCTCCGATAAAAATCCAAACCCTGGGTGTATTGCATCTGCGCCATACTTAGCCGCAATAGCAAGAATTTGTTGTTGGTTTAGGTAAGTCTCGGCAATAGTGTCACCTTCCAACGGCACTGAGACAGTAGCAAGTTCAGTAAACAAAGTTCCAGCATCATTTTCGGCATAAATAGCAATTGAAGTTAAGCCAGCTTCACTGCAAGCTCTAAGAATCCTACAGGCTATCTCGCCACGATTGGCAACTAGCACTGTATTTATCATGATATCACCCGTTCAAGATTTCCAGTTTGCATCACGCTTATCCAAGAATGATGAAAGCCCTTCCTGTCCTTCTTTCGAGCCCCTCATCTTACTGGTAAAGTCTAACGTGTATTCTCTTAGTTCTTCATCAGTGCCTGTCCATCTATCAAAGCCTAGTGTCAGTTCTTTTGCCAAGGTAACCGCACACGGGCCGGTAGTCATTACTTCAGCAATCAATTGTTGAACAGCCTCATCTCTTGCATCGTTACTTTCGACAACCTGTTCGATAAAGCCAGTTCTTAGAGCCTCTTCTGCGTTGATTCTGCTAGCTTGCATGGCAAGTCGTCGGAAACATGCCGAGCCCAAGCGGCGGTAGACATAGGGGCCAATTACTGCTGGTAGAATTCCTAACTTGCCTTCTGATAGAGCGATTTTAACGTTATCAGTGGCGATAACGTGGTCAAGACATGCAACTAAGCCTGCGCCACCACCAAGAGCAACCCCCGAAATCGCACCGATAGTGAAACATGGATGTGACCATAGTCCGTTGAATAGGCGATCTAATCGTTCGGAATCACGGCGATTCTCTTCAGGGGAATTTGCCCCTGCATCACGCATCATGTTGATGTCTGCTCCAGCGCAAAAGTGCTTGCCTGCACCACTGAATACGATGATTCGCAAGTATGCATCGCCGGACTGGTCAAACAATTCACCGACCGTTCCAACGCTTCGCTCTGCAGTCCATTCAAATATTTCACATAGTTCTGTAATCATTTGAACATTCATTGCGTTGTATTTGTCCTCTCGATTTAGTTCAATATAACATACCGGACCCTCGATTTTCAAAGAAACCAATTCTGTTGCTGGCAATGATTGCATTTTCCCCATAAATAAAACTCCAATTGCAAATTTAAATTTTCAATTGAGAAATCACATCCTAAATACGCCAAATCTGTCATCTGGCAATGGTGCGTTTCTCGCTGCGGACAAACATAGGCCAAGAACGTCTCTAGTATCTCTAGGATCAATAATTCCATCATCCCAAAGCCTTGCTGTTGAGTAATATGGGCTACCTTCTGTTTCATACTTATCCAGTATTGGTTGCCTAAATTGTTCTAGTTCAATACCCTCCATGGCAGGTAAGCCTTCTCTAGCTCTCTGGTCTTGCTTGACCGTAGTCAATACATCAGCGGCTTGTGGCCCCCCCATAACCGAAATTCTACTATTTGGCCACATAAACAAGAACCTTGGATCATATGCTCTACCGCACATACCGTAGTTTCCTGCACCGTGAGAACCACCAATGATTACCGTGAATTTTGGCACATTAACACAGGACACTGCTGTTACTAATTTAGCACCGTCTTTGGCAATGCCACCCGCTTCGTAGGCTTTTCCGACCATGAATCCAGTGATATTTTGTAGAAATACTAACGGAATTCCTCTTTGACCACATAATTCGACAAAATGTGCACCCTTCATCGATGATTCGGAAAACAAGATGCCGTTATTGGCTACTATACCGACTTTATGTCCGTGTATATGAGCAAAACCACAGATTAGTGTAGTGCCATATCTTGATTTAAATTCATGAAATCTTGAACCGTCAACGATTCTAGCAATTATCTCCTTGATGTCAACAGGAGTCCTATTGTCAGTTGGAATTAGCCCTAGTAAGTCTTCAACATCGTGTGCCGGATCTTCTGGTGGTTGTCCAGCAGCAGGTGCAAGTTCTCTGGGCCCAAGGTTTTCGACGATATTTCTGACCAATCTCAGTGCTTCAGGCTCATCTTCTGCAAAGTGATCTGCAACACCTGATTGTGCTGTATGTACATCTGCCCCACCCAATTCCTCAGCGGTTACCTCTTCACCGGTTGCTGCTTTAACCAATGGTGGACCTGCGAGGAAAATCGTTCCATTGCCTTTGACGATAATCGATTCATCAGACATGGCTGGAACGTAAGCGCCCCCTGCAGTACATGAACCCAATACCGCTGCGATTTGAGCGATTCCATCACCAGACATTCTTGCCTGGTTTCTGAATATACGACCAAAATGCGTGATGTCCGGGAATACTTCATCTTGCATTGGCAAGAATGCTCCACCAGAATCTACTAAGTAGATACACGGCAAATGATTTTCATGGGCGACTGTTTGTGCACGAATGTGTTTTTTTACCGTCATTGGATAGTATGAACCGCCCTTAACTGTAGCATCGTTGGCAACAAATAGACACTCTCTGCCATGTACCATACCGACTCCTGTGACTATTCCAGCACTGTGAGCCCTACCATCATACAAGCCATATGCCGCAAGTGGCGATAGTTCCAAAAATGCGGTTCCCGGATCGATTATACGCTCGATTCTCTCACGCGGCAATAATTTACCTCGGCCACGATGTCTGTCAACATATTTACCGCCGCCACCATTAGATGCGGTGTCTAATCGCTCTCGCAGTGTTGAAATTAGCGCTAAATTGTGTTCTTTGCGCATTTGATACTCTGAATCTGCTCGATTTACCCGTGTTGGCAATCTGTCCATAGTACCCCTCGTAACAAGGCAAGAGGACTCGACATTTAACGATTCAAGTTGTTGAATCAAACATCGAGGGTCAGTCTACCAATATCTCTCAATCCAGGGGCAAGCCCGACAATTAACACGGCCAATACGATCAACATTCGCATGTGGATTTGTCGTCTCTCAACCCGCATCTCGATGAATAACCATACTATGGCAGCAACTAAACAGGCTTTGACGATGGCAAATAACCAGGCGCCTGGCGGATTACTCGACTCCATCAATGGCTCGATACCCATTGAGTCTGCAATGCCGATGCCGAATTGAATAACTGCATCGCTTACCGGATGCTTTTCACCATAGCCGAATAAATCGATGCCCACCATGGTAGCAAATCCATCGCACAACTGGCCAAAAACCATCGCTAGGACCATCGGATTTGCTAACAGTGCCTTGCGTGACAGCTGCTCAACTGGGTGGTCTGCTACCTTTTCTCCAGCCTCCTCCCATGCCTTTAGCGTGATACCACCAGGCAATACTCCAGGTTCGTAATCGGTAAGACTCATGTGTCTTGCATCATCCTTTCCGTAACGATAGAGATAGTAACACACTATTGCTGGCAGCCCAAGCACAATAAATGCCGGCCACAGAGGCTGTGATTCGACAACTCTTCCACTTTCTTGCTGCCATGGAGAGGCAAGGAATTGGAACCAGTGAAAGAGACCTAAAACCGACGTTGCGCTACCAAAGGCAATCAATCCTCTAGTCAATGCTGGCCAATCAGCACACCGAACTAAAATCCAGAACAGGACGTAAAGTGCGACTGGGAAGCCAATGCTAATCCACATCTTATCCATGTCCGGATGCGAGGAATAACTCGGCTGATATAGTAGACTCCAGTGAAGAAACAGTAGTAGTCCAAGGGTTATGAATAACACAGTTCGGCTCTTCTCACGGTCATCATCTTCTGTTGAGCCATCCCATTTACTGGCTAGTTGGTGAGAGATAAATGCCGTACCTACAAGCCAAATCGCTAAGTGAATATGAATTACTGGGGAAATTAACAGCCAGTCCAAGTCCGAATTGAAGAAGTCCGAGTCTTCCAACACCCTCAGTACTGGTGCAAGTATCACCCAAGAAATCAGGGCAAACATCATTCTGTCATCCGCTGGAAGATTCATTTTCCTAAATACCGCTTGTAAAATGACAACACTCATCAGCACGGTAGTAGCATACAGTGCTGTGTTTTCTGGAGAATATCCGGCATCTCCTGCAGAGCCAGCGTCTTTGACTATCGGATCCCAAACTATCGGCTTCAAGCCATCAGTCCAAAAAACGTCATTAGCAAAAATTAACCCAAATGAAATAATAGCAAATACGGCTACTGCAAACCATATTGCCGCTTTTTCTAGCGGCGAATAGATGCTAGGATGAAGTGATTTGACCTCATCATCGAACAACGCTTCAATCTCTGCAGCGGTTGCCATGCTATCTACCATTTATCCGTATTCGGTAAAGGATATTAGGTTACTGTATAGAGAATATTACTCTTCTTCGCCATCTTGTAGTCTAGCGATAAGCTCTGCTTTCTTACCGCCAACAGGCAGTCCCTTGGCCTTCAGACGCTCTTTGAGATCACTAACCGACAACTTTGTCAAATCTTCACCATCGTCGTCATTACCTTCACCATCGTCATCCAAATCAGGGATTACTCTAGGCTCGTGTACTTCGACGAAGGAAACCTTGCCACATTCAACTGCGTCTCTAATCATAGTGACCAAGCGGAATTTTAGCATAGCAGCGTTAGTATCGAATAGCATTGCTTGTGGAAGGATAATCGATAGGTCATCACCTTTGAAAGATACCTCAAAGCCAGAGTGGCCGGTGTTGGATTCTAGCAATCCCATTACCTTGTCTTCCTTGCCCTTGA
>WTIT01000133.1:39078-53312 GCA_011526375.1 Methanobacteriota archaeon | reverse complement strand
GAGTGGCCGGTGTTGGATTCTAGCAATCCCATTACCTTGTCTTCCTTGCCCTTGACTTCCTTGATAATGGTAAACACATACTTCAGGGTCTTTCCAGCCATTGGGTGGTTGTAATCGATTCTAGCACGGCCTGCGGCTAGATAGGAAAGGTAGCCTTGTCGACCATTGATGTTTACAGGTGCACCTAGGTATAGTGAATTAGGGTCTTGGACAGCTCTACGTAATTTATCGATACTGATTGTTTCAACCAATGAGGCATCTTTCTCACCATATGCGTCTGCTGGTGCAATTTCAACCTCTACTTCCTTGCCAACCTTGGCATCTTTTAGCGCAGCCTCAAAGCCAGCGATTAGGTTGCCTGTCCCAACGATACATACCATTGGAGAGTAATTTCTACCCTCTTGGTGCATTTCATAATCTTTGGCAATTTCCTCTCTTGTAGTTTCAATCAAGTCACCAGTTTCTCCGCTGAATAAGTCGTAATCAACATGAATTATTGCTCCATCTTCCATGATATATCCTCCTTTAGGGATAGTCGCCCGACAGACCTCCCCTTGATAATATCTCGGTTAAGAGAAATACTATTCTTGCTCGGTTATTTTGTTGCTTATAGAGGCTAGTTGCCTGTTTTTGACAATTCCACTACAAGTTACGCCCAACATTCCGAGCATCATAACTGACCAGCCAATCCATACGAGATGAGAACCGGGTAAATCATAGACGGTTACTCTAACCAGATTGACTGAATCAAGCCCTGATGCAGATGTCTGTTGCATCAATCCCTGTGCTTGGGTTCCATCAAAAATGAACACCATGTCACCAGACCAGCGAGATAAGACATCTACTTCTGAACGAGCTGTCCCTGTTCTATCGAATCTCAACATTCCGGGCTCGACAACGCCAATTTCCTCAAATTCACCGTCTTGATAATCATAAACCGTTATCAAAACTCCAACGAAACCATCACCTACTTCCAAATCGTCCTCTGTGGCAACTAATTCAGTGAATTCAAAACCGTAATCACCATGGATGATTATTTCATCTTTGACTAACGTAATTCGATGACTGGCATCGCCACGATCGACAAGTACAGTAGTAGTTATGTGACCGATTAACAATAAAACAAGACCCAAATGTACGATGTGAGCATTTAGTGGAATACGGAGCCAAATTGGAGTTTTAGTGGATTTATCAGCCTGGTCTTTGATCTCAAGTACCAAGGGTCCAACAACGAACAGTAGCATCGGGAAAGATAGCCAGGCTACAAAACCACGGTCAATATATTGTGATAATGCAGTGGATGAATCGGCACCAAGAGTATCTGAATAAAATATAGCCATTGTCAAAGAAAATACCGTGACTGCTGTCAGTGCGTAAACTGTTTTCTTAGGGTCTGATTTGCGACGTGTGTAAACTACCATCGCCCCGGCAAAACCGAGTAAGAAAGGGGCGCCATATAACTCATGAGCGTCGAAATTCACAGTATCTACACTTTCCAGTAATATGACTAAAGTCAACATAAGGTACAAGCTGACAAGCATTACTGATGACCAGAGCGCTAATCGCGTTAATCGGGTTTTAGTAAACCATTCAGAACTTGATTGCGGTTCACTATCCTCGGCTAAAAACGGGGCCAAGAATATCAAAATAACCACTGCAGCAAGTAATACTTCTATCATTCCTGACCATGCACCTGCTAATGCAAGCATAATTCCGAGACTTGCCCAAATCCACTCTTGTGTTGCATTGGAAGAATAATACATTGGAGTAAACAAAATTATGAACAATAGGACGAAGAATGGTTGAGGGATTAGCCAATAAACGAGTAACGGCAACAAAATTGCTGATGGCAGGTATTTGCCTGAGAAGTATGTCCAACCACTTGATGAACTATCTATTGATGGATTAGACAGTTTGTCCATTCCGACAAAACAAATCACTAGGCCAATTATCGCAATATCGGGAATCCAGTAGTAAAGGTCGGCTCCAAATGGGATTGCCATCGCTGCACCGAGAGTTGGAATGAGTAAGAAAGCCGCAGAATTAGGAGATTCTTTACCGTGATGAGAACTTCGATTAAGCATTAACCAACAGCCGATTATTAGTAAAATGAACATTAGATATGTCATTATTTCAACTCCTGCAACACTATCATTTTTCAACAGCATCATACGAGAAAATGCATCTGCAGGGGCTGTTCCACTATCAGCGGTGACAAAGGTATGAACCGAAGATGCCCACACACCGCCCGCTCTGGTAACTAGGGTAGCGAATAGTGCAAGTGCACCAACGACTAAACCTGCGCCAATCCAACCTTTGTCACTGACCTTGCCCGGCCTGGTTCGCAAATGAGATACTCCAACCAAAGCCAACCAAGGTAGGAAAGAGCCGGTTTCTACAGGATCCCATGCCCAATAACCTCCCCAATCTAATATCAGATAGGCCCAGAGACCGCCAAGACCGATTCCTATGGTGGTAATCAGTAAGCCTGGCCTGGTCAGAGCGATGATCCTATCACCAATTCCTTCAGTTTCTTTGGTAAAAATCCCTGACAATGAAATCGCAGTTATGAAGATACAAAATGAATAAGCGAGGAATATTATCGGTGGATGGATGACCATCAAATCGGTCTGCAGCAACTCATTTAGCCCAGAACCAAAGAAGAATTCTGGTGTCTCCTTGAAAGGATTGAGTACGATAGCAATGAGGAGTAAAGTGAGTGAGAAACCAAACATGATTCGCTGTCTAAAATCACGGGCGATGATGGATTCTGTAGTTTTCCCTTGCATTGGTTTGCGCCATATCCATGACAACAGGGAAAGCCAAACCACCCACATTAGAATAGGTCCTTCACGAGCTGCCCAAGTTGCAGCAAAGCGATATTCGAATGGCAATGATTCTCCGCCAAAAGCAACTACGTACTGTATCGAAGTATCGTTAACAATAAATCTACTCACCAGAGCAAAAAATGGCAAGGCAAGACATACATGGGCAGCGATGGCGCCAAGTACAGACTTCTCATACAGTGATGGTTGAACTAACAATACGATTGCGGCGAGGCATGCAATCCACAATGTAGCCTCCCACATAGCCTCCGCTACCTCTGTATCTTGATGGATTTATCTCTCGTAATAATCTGTGTATGGATAATTACCAGCCAAAGTGCTTGGCTCGACTGTATCCAAACGATAGAAGAACAGATATCACTCGCTTAGTTAGTAGTGCGGGCTTCCTAACAAGAATCTTCAAACCGATTCCTAACTTTTGGAATGGTGACATGTTACCCAACTCATCTGGTAAACATCTAGCCATTGTCGACATTTCCTCATCGGTCAATTCGTACAACGCAGTCTTGCCTTTCAATATTTTATGATAAGGTGGGAAGCGCTTCTTCCAAGCTGCTTCGTAAGCCATCAATGAAGCCTTAGACAAATCATTGGTTGTAATTGCCTTAGCAATCACGTTTGCTGCTTCTCGGCCTGACCACAAAGCGAGATGTGATCCTCCTTCAAACAATGGTGAGGTAAATCCTGCAGCATCTCCAACCAGTATGACGCCATCTTCAACTGTCACCTCTCTAGGTCCTGAAATTGGGATAGTCCCACCGAATGGCCTAACTTTTACAGATTGGTCACGCCATTGCGGATTGACCATTGGTTTACCGTCCAAGTAAGTGTCTTGAATGAACTTATCAAGGTACTTTATTGCGCCCTTTTTGTCAGTAGTTACCAAACCAACATTGGCTCTCTCGCCTTTCTTTGGTATCATCCAAACATAGCCATGCGGAGAATATTGTGGCCAGAGATAAAAGTCAAGGTAGCCGTCGTTTTCAACATCGGTCATTTCGTACTGGAACCCAGCAATAACTTCCACTTCAGTTCCCATGTCAAGTAGTTTTGATGATGCACCCGCGACACCTGATGCATCTATCACGGCTTTACAATAAATCGGGAAATTTTCACCTTTTCCGTCAATTTTCCAATTGGAAAATTGATTTTCGCTATTGTAAATTCTCTCCATTGAAGTTACTTTATGGCCTAAATGCAGAGTAGAGCCGAGAGTTCCCGCCTCATCCATCAACCACTGTTCAAACAGGTGCTTCTCAAGCACATATCCGGGCTCCGTTAGCAGTTTTTCTGTTCCATCGGGGAAAATCACCCTAATTCCTTTGACATCAAGGGCTTTGACATGGTCTGGAATTTCTAGGTCTAGATTTTGCACCGCCATTTCTGAAAGACATTCCCCACAGTGAACTGGTACACCAACAGATGGGTCGGCCTCTACTACTACCGTCTTGAGACCGGCTCTAGCGCTATGAATTGCTGCTGAGCCGCCACCGGGTCCCGCTCCTATGACCAAAACATCGACCATATCGGCCTCTTCTGCCATGACCTTGCTAGCCATAATCAGTCCATCAATGAAGCGGTTGCAACAACATGGAATACTACGCAGGTTCAAAGGTATAATCGTGCTGGGAGGGGCGTGGCTTGGAAGACTCTGAAGCGCTGGATGCATCACCTCGAGTCGAGAGGCGAGATGCTGCGCATATCTCGACCTGTTGATGTTGAGTATGAAGCAGGAGCGATCGCAGACCTGCTGGTAAAGAATGACGGCCCTGCAGTTTTATTTGAACAACCACGACTTGCTGATGGTTCAATTTCCAAAATCCCACTTGTGATGAACATCTTTGGCAGTAATGACAGAACCTTGAGGGCGCTTGGAGCATCTCACGAGACCGAAGTTGGCGACAGAATGGTGGCTATGATGAAACCCGACATTGGTGCTTACATGAGAGCACCTTGGAAGGCACTACCGTTAGTAAGAGATGCTCTTGCTATGCCACCTAGAAAGAAATGGCGCGGCAAGTGTCAAAGAGTTCGACTAGATACTGATTTGACCAAGTTGCCAATTCCAAAAACCTGGCCAATGGATGGCGGTCCATTCGTCACATTACCCCTAGTAGTAACCAAAGATCCAAACTCCGGAGAACACAACTTAGGCATGTATCGTGCTCAAGTATTCTCTGAGAAGGAAATCGGCTTACACTGGCAAATTCACAAGCACGGAGCTGACCATGCAGCAGCAACTGGAGAGAAACAGAAGATGCCTGTCGCCATTTGCATGGGCGGACCGCCAGAACTGATTTTCTCGGCCATTGCTCCACTACCTGACAATCTTTCTGAATACCAATTTGCCGGAATTCTTGGTAGCCGCTCGTTGCGGATTACTAAAGCACTAACACAGGACTTGATGGTGCCTGCTGAAGCAGATATTGTGATTGAAGGATACTGCATACCAGGCGAGACGAGATTAGAAGGGCCATTCGGTGACCACTTTGGCTTCTATTCACTAACTGGCCAATATCCAGTAATGCACGTAACCGCAATCACCGCAAGAAAAGATGCCGTTCTACCGGCGACTATTGTCGGTCTGCCACCGATGGAAGATGGTTACCTCGGTGAAGCTATTGGTAGGCAATTCTCACCTGTCCTCCAATTCCAGCACAGGGACGTAAATAGCGTCCATCTGCCACTTGAGACTGGCTTCCACAATCTTGCGATAGTGGCTGCCAAACAGAGATATCCTAGACAAGCAAGAAAAACCGCACTTGGCTTGTTAGGTGCAGGGCAGATGATGTTCCTCAAGGCGATAATCACCGTAGACCCCGATCAGAATCCAAAAGATTTGGAAGCCCTACTTGACGCACTGAACGATAAAGTCGAAATTGCCAACGATGTGATAGTTCTAGAAGGAATGGTTGCTGATTCACTAGATGCATCCAGCCCTTACGAAAATGTGCATGACAAGCTAATCATCGATGCCACCACAATTCCTAGTCGAGACCCAAGGTCAAACAATGAACCGCTAGAAGGTTCATTCAAGCAAGATACGCCTAAGTGGCGCCAAGGACTTGCTGAATCAGATAAATTCACCGAGATTGAACATGTCAAGCAAATTCCCGAAGTAACCGATGCCCGAATGTTGCGTGACAACATCTTAGTTGTTACAACAAACATCGAGGGTACTCCTTCACCAAAAACTGGATCTGAAACTTTCAATAATGCTGCCGAAGGTGCTAGAATAGAGCGAATTTCTCAATTGAAAAATTCAATTTGGCAATTGGATTCTAAAAAATGCCTAAGATGGCTATTTATCACTAATGATGACATGGATTTGAACTGCAAAAAGGCAAGAAGAAGACTGCTCTGGCAGCTAACCTCAAGATTCGATGTCGGCCGAGGCCTGTTCTTTGACGAGGAGCGACAAAGATTGTGCTGGGACGCAACTACTCCGATACCAAGCGATACCCACGGCGTTAGACGATGGCCAGCGATTACCCTTCATTCCGATGAAACCCTAGAGAAAGTCGCTGCTCACCCAGAATTAACGAAATATGAGTGGCCTGTCCATCTAGAATTCGGGGGCAGTGATTGATGGACATCAAACAGATAATGTCATTCATCAAAATAGAACATACATTATTCTCCCTACCCTTCATCATAATCGGCTATTTCGTTGCTGTAGAGCAGTTTTATGCAGATGGCGAAATGCCACTAATTGATTTGGCATGGGTGCTTGTTGCCGCAGTTGGAGCAAGAGGTCTAGCGATGACCTTGAACAGGATTATTGACAAGAACATCGATGCAGAAAACCCTCGTACAGCACAACGCCACTTAGCCAGCGGCACTATGTCAATGACAACTGCATGGACTCTGGCAGTGGTTTTCCTAGGCATGCTGCTGCTTGGTGCTGGAATGCTGAACGAGGTCGCACTAGCCATGTCTTGGCTACCTGTGCTCACCTTTGTAGTATATCCATACACCAAGCGATTCACTTGGCTGTGTCACCTTTGGCTTGGCTTGTGCCTCGGCCTAGCGCCAGCTGGCGCATGGGTTGCGATTGCTGGAGATTTTCACGGATGGGAAGCAATTACCGGTACTGATGGATTTGGCAGCGGACTGTTGTGGTACCCGACTATTTTCTTCATCTCACTAGGTGTGACACTGTGGATTACTGCATTCGATATTAACTATGCAAGAATGGATGTTGAAAGTGATCGTAAGCATGGAATCAACTCATTTCCTGCAAGGTTCTCAGAAAAGGCAACAACTAGGACAAGTATTCAGCTGACTTTGCTTTGGTTTGCTTGTTTCGCTTTAGCCGACCCGATGGATGAGGCTTGGTTCTTAATTGGTGCATTGGTCATGGCACTTGCTAATGCTTACGTGATGTTGAGAAATGAATCTCTGGATAAATTCCAGGACATTCTGTTCAAGGTTTCAGTATCAACTGGATGGGTTTTGATTCTGCCATTTTTGCTTCTATGAAGTATCATCGTTTTTCGATTACACACTAAATCATGGTTATTGTCTGTTTATATTATGAATCAATTATATTACCTCAATGATAATTTTCAAACAAAATACCATGTTAATTTAATATCGCCTGCGAGTGCCAGTGAATATGGATGTTAACTACAACCAGTCAAGCGTAGGAAAAGCCTCCTCACAGTCTGCAATAATGCTTTCAATGTTAATGCTAATTCTATTAACCGGGCGAGCACTTTATGTTGCAATTAGTACAGACGCAAGTCTAAAAGGAATTTTCATTTTGATTATGTACTCAGCGATTTTGATATTTGTTGGATTTATTGCTGGCGCAAACGTATCGCGGATGAGAACAATAAATCAACAGTCTAGTACCTCAATTTCGCAAACCCAGACGCTATCGAAACCTGTTCTCTCTGATATAGATCTCACTCGTTTCAATACATCAGAGCAGTTTATTATCAAATTTCTTCTCGATAACGACAGTCAATGTCGGCAATCTGATTTAGTAAAGTGTTCAAATATGACGAACTCAAAAATTAGTAGGTCTTTGGCAAAACTTGAATCGAGAGGCGTCCTTTCAAGAGTTAGAGATGGAATGGGAAAGAGAGTTAACTTACACAAATCAAAACTTGAATAATATATGGTCACTAAGGCTGTTCTCTTATTTGAAGAAGCCGAGATGTTAGACCAACTCCAAACTTAGAACTCACAAGCCTTGAACCGAAGGTTTACGTTTCAGTGACTTCGATGTCAGTGGCTGGGTTGGCAATGTCGCCCGGGTCGTGGAATAGTCCCGCTAGGACCGCAACCAACTGCGCAGGGCTGTCCTCAGCGAGGCACGCCAACACGTGGTTGTCAGGGTCATCGTCGACGAGTGCGATAGGGTTCACCGTGTATCCATTCTCGAGCACCACGAAAGTCCCGAGGCGTTGATCTTCCCCTAGAGCGGCGTTGTCGGGGCCTGTTACGCCTCCTTCCCAGGTCAGTTGAACGACTTGTGCGGTGCCATTGGGACACTCGCCTGCGAGGCCATTGGTGTCTGGCGCGAAGCGTTCGGCGAGGACGACTCGAGGCCCGTCTTCGAGTGGGGTGATGTCTTCGGTGCTCAAACCGAGGAGAGACTCCCCGTCAACAGTAAGCAGGGGTCCAGTGACCTCCACTCGCAGGGGAGTTTCTCCAAATGTACCGAAGTCGCCGGTGAGCAGGACAGTGCGCAGCTCTAGAGGCTCATCGGCGGGATGGAGTGTGGCGCAGTTAGGCACCACACTCTCGCCGTCAGAGCGTATCACTCGGAATGATTCCGGAACGACACTGTCGACCTGCAACTGTGTCGAGAACACGACAGGCATACCGTCGTCGCCAGCCACGTTAAACCCACACAAGAGGTTCGCTGGAAACGGGAGTTGATCTAGACCGTGATATGCGGACAGAATTGAGGGGTTTTGGAGCTGACCAGTGTCGCTGTCTCCAATTTCAGTAGTTGTTCGATTGATTTCGATAAAGATGGGATCTGAGGTTGTCTCCTCAATATCGTGATTGGCCGTGATGTTAAGGTAGAACTGTTCAGAACTGCTTTGCACAGTGAGCGACCATGCTCCATCTATGTTGGGCAGTGTCGAAATGGTGACATTCTCGTCAAGACTCAAACTGACGGTAATCTCATCAGGGTGGAGATGGTCAACATCACCAAGAATGGCGATGGTGGAACCGTCGTCGACCATTTCACTCACCGACAACACCGGAGCAGGATGTGCATGGGTAATGCTGTGTGGGTCGAACTCAGTACATTCATATCCTTCACCGAGAGATACGTTACTAACTAGTATCTCACCAAGCGAACAGGTTAATTCCTCAATATGGATTAGGTTTGGATCAGTTGCATTTTCTGAATTAAGCATAACTAAGTTATTACCGCCTAGTATAATCACAATAATCAACCAAACAATATCTCTGTTCATATCATTCTACACTCCTCATTATTGTCTCTGCCTTTGTCACCCATCATTCTCTTCAGGATTTTTCTTCTTGCCCATGAGATGTCTCTTACCATTAATATCACCAATCTACTTGATTCTTCCATCCTTGATTTTTACAGTTCTATCACAGTGCTTTGCGATTGAAGGATTGTGTGTAACAATGATTATTGTTGTGTCAAAGTCTTTTCTAATTTTATCAAACAGTTGAATGATTGTCTTACTCGTCTTCGAATCGAGTGATCCTGTCGGTTCGTCTGCATAGATAATCTTAGGGTGATTGGCCAACGCTCTGGCAATGGAAACTCGCTGCTGTTCACCGCCCGAAAGTTGTCCAGGAAGATGACTCATACGTTTGTCCAATCCAACTTCCTTGAGAAGTTCTGCAGCTCTCGACCTCCTATCTTGTCGGTTCATTTTCGTTGATTCCATTGCTATCGAAACATTTTCCAATGCACTCAGATTTGGTATTAGGTTGAATTTTTGGAACACGAAACCCACAGTTTGGCTCCTAAATTGGGTCAGTTCCTTCGCATTCATTTTAGATAACTCATGGAAATTAATCCTCACCCCACCACTGGTTGGAACATCCAATGCCCCCATCATCTGAAGAAGTGTTGATTTTCCTGAACCTGATGGCCCAATCACCGCAACCATCTCGCCTTGTACAATCGATAGATCGACTTCTTTTAGAGCATCAACTGGAGTCATTCCTGCTGATTCGTATTTTTTCGATAATCCTGACAGGTGAATGATGGCTTTGGTATCATCAAATTCTCCTTTTGCCCTTGCTTGACGACGAAGAAGGATTGCTTCAACCTCATCAATTGAATCCAAAATTAATCGAGCATCATCTCCATACTGAGCGATTACAGTTTCCTTCAAATTATCAAGGGGAAGCTTTTGTTTGGATGCTTCTTCATCAAGAATTGATACAGTCATTTTTTGTTTGTTCCCTTCATCCTTCACCCTTGCCACCTCATTCATACCTTAATGCCTGCGCAGGTTGCATTCTCAAAGCTCCCAAAATAGGATATAGCGCTCCAATCACTCCAATCAAAATCGTTAATCCGAAACTCGTTAGAATACTCACTCCATCGACAGAAAACTCCAATGAAGTGATTGAATCCATAGAAGAGGACTCTGGCGTGGGATTGAGAATTTGGCCAGGTTGGAACTGTTGAGGAGTTGATTCATCTTCTGTAGATGATGCATCATTTGAACCCGATTCAATGAGCATTGTCTGCATCATTGGACCGGCAACCAGTGTAACGAGAATGCAAACTACAAATCCAAATGACGCCATGAAAATCGATTCACTCAAGAATTGGGTCACGATTTTCGAATTTGGTAAGCCAATTGCTTTGAGAACACCTATCTCATTGACCCTCTCTTTGGTGATAATTACCATGATGAATCCAACCACTAACAAAGATGCAAAAAGTGCAGCCATCGCTCCCAAATCTGCATTACCACCGATTATGTCTATTGATTGAGCGATATCATCACCTTGCTGTTCTGACGCGGTCTGAATGGTCAATTCATCTCCGTATTCAGCTCGCAGGAAATTCATAGCATCATCAACCAGTTCAATTGATTCCATCGTAATCACCACTTTGTCAAAACCTGTGGTCCCTGTTATGGCCTGCGCTATGTCAATGCTCATCAAAATAGTAGCATTTGTTTGGAAAACCTCGCCAGATATCAGACCAACGACATTAAGCAAAAACCCTTCAAGTTCGATAGAATCTCCAACGCCGATTTCGCTAGAAAAAGCAGCATCTACTCCGAGAAGTACGTTGTACGAACCAGAATCAGAATCATTGAGCATCCTACCATCAACTAATATCAAATCCTCTGAAACAAATCCTTCAAGTTCTACACTCAAATTTTGACCTGAGATGAACCGAACTGCTGCTCGTAAAGCGTCTGGATTGGGTGGGCCTCCTTGGGCTAAGACTTCACCGATTCGTGACCGATCAACCTCATTAACAAATGTTTGAACAGATTCAACTTGGCTCATGTTGTTAGTAAGGTTGAGGATGCCTTCGTCAATTGAAGCAGAACTATCGAAAGTCGCATCGGAGGCAGTGACCACAATTGTTCTTCCCAGACTGTCCTCGAGACTAGCGGCTTGGGCTTCAATGCTTGTTGCAACGATACTTGATGTCAGAAAAATCGCAAGTGAGAATCCAATGATGATAATGACTCCAACACTCCTACCGGGCTTTCTCTTTACATTTCGAGCTCCACGAATAATTGACTCCATTAAGACATGAAGTAATGCAAAGGCAATTCAAAACCACCATGTATTGTGTGCAATACAATGCAAAAGGTAGTTTGTTATGAAAATGCATTCGATTTAATTTAGATATCCATTGTTCAATGAATATTAGTCTCAAGTCTACCATGAGCACTCATTTGCACTAATTGGAACTTATACCATTCCTCAATGAAATGTTGAAGGGCTGCATCGGGTTTAATCGAATTATGAACCCAATCGTTGCATCACTGCTAGAGTTTAATGAAGCATTTGAAATTCCAAAATTGGAAACTCCGGGATTAGGCCCGGATGAACTAATTGAACTACGAATAAAACTCCTAACTGAAGAAGTCCAAGAATACGCTGAAGCAGCAAGAAGTGGTGATTTGGTCGAAGTTCTCGATGCATTGGCTGACATCGGATATATCCTAGCTGGCACCATAATCAACCACGGAATGCAGAATATCTATGATGATGCATTCAATGAGGTACATCGCTCAAACATGGCCAAACTTGTCGATGGTAAGGTGATTCGTCGAGACGATGGTAAGGTGCTCAAGCCAGAAGGCTGGCAACCTCCACAACTAGCACAGTTTGTCGAATGATTCGGTTGAGTTATTGCTTAGAACCATTTAGGAATGGTATGAGCCGCCCTGTAGCACTGGTAACCGGAGGCGGGCAAGGCATCGGTGCAGCAACCTGTACAAGACTTGCTAACGACGGGTATGACGTATTGTTGACTTACAATACCTCGTCAAAGCCTGCGGAAATGGTCGTTGACCAAATTAGGCAGAGTGGTGGCGATGCTCTCGCCGTTAAGGTAGACTGTGCTAATGAAGGCGAAGTTGGCTTGCTTGGAATACACCCCTGGATGGCAAGAAAAATCGATGTCCTAGTGCTAAATCACGGAGCGTACAACCGAGTTGCAGCTGATGAATTAACTATCAAGACACTGCGCGAAACTATGGCGGTTAACTTCGAAGGTTCTGTCGCAGTTTGGAAAGCCATACAACCACATCTTAGCGATGAGGCAAGGATGGTAGTGGTTGGCTCGCAATTAGGTACTAGAGGCTCACCCCATGGGGCAGATTATTCAGCGTCCAAAGCGGCATTGGCGGTTTGGGCAAGGTCTCTAGCCCAACAGGTAGGTCCGGAAGGCAAGCGAGTCAACATCTTGGCTCCAGGCTATGTTGATACGGCAATCCTAGCAGGTGACTCTCAATCAAAGAGGGAACAGAGGGAAAACGAAGTGCCACTCAAGAGAGTTGGAACTCCAGAGGATATGGCAAGCACGATCGCTTTCTTGGTTAGTGAGGATTCTGCATACATCACTGGTAGTATAATTCACGTAAACGGTGGACTATACCTGCCTTAATACCATAATTGAAAACCATCCGCTGTTTACAATGCACAGGAGGGATAAGATGACCAACGATTGGGATGATGACGGCGAGTTCGAAAATCTGGCCAATCTAGTAATCGATGATTCCGATCTACAGTCTAAAGACCCATTTGACCTCTCAAAAGCGCTTGAAGGAGCGGCATTAGAACACCTCCACCCTGACAAGAAGCGGTTCATACTGCACTCTGAATTCGAACCATCTGGAGACCAACCAAAAGCAATTGAAAATTTGATTTCTCAATTGGAAAATTCACAAGAAAGGTGTGTTTTACTCGGCGTTACTGGTAGTGGTAAGACATTTGCCATGGCTAAAGTGATTGAGAGATTGAATATTCCAACCCTGATCATGAGTCATAACAAGACACTAGCAAGACAATTGTACCAAGAAATGGCCGGCTACTTTCCAGAAAACGCGGTTGATTACTTTGTCTCGCACTATGACTATTATCAGCCAGAAGCATATCTGCCTAAACGAGATTTGTATATCGACAAAGAGTTGTCAATAAATGAACGTATTGAGCAGGAGAGATTCGCTGCTGTAGCTTCATTAGTCACTAGGCCTGATTGCGTAATAGTTTCCTCGGTCTCGTGTATTTATGGTTTGAATCCACCTGAAACATTCCTTGAATCTCACGTTAGATGTCATGTCGGACAACAGATAGAACCAACGGATTTACTCAAAGAATTGATTGCTCTACAATATACTAGAACTAATACAGACCTAGCAAGAGGCAATTGTCGTCTACGAGGCGAAGTTCTCGATGTATGGATGCCGTCAAGGGATGACCCTTTGAGAATCCAATTTGACTTTGATGGCGTAACTAAGGTACAAGTTTGCGACCCAGTTTCTTGGGAGGTACTGGATAACCTTGACGAAGCATGGATACATCCAAAAGAATTCTTCATGACTAGCCCCGAAAGGTTTGAGCGAGCACTTGAGTCAATTGAGACAGAATTAGATGGCCGAATTGCCCATTTCAAGAGCCTCGGGAAGGACTTGGAAGCTCATCGTATTGAGCAAAAAACTCGCTACGACTTAGAGATGCTAAGAGAAATTGGCCACTGCCAGGCGATAGAAAATTACTCACTTCATTTTGATGGCAGGGAGAGAGGCGAGAGACCGTATTGTCTGCTCGACTTCTTTGCTGCTTGTGCCAAGCAATTCCATGGCGATGCAGATAAATTCCTCGTAATTATGGACGAATCACATGTCAGTTTACCACAAGTTGGAGGCATGTATCATGGCGACCGTTCTCGTAAAGAGA
>WTIT01000133.1:0-38978 GCA_011526375.1 Methanobacteriota archaeon | reverse complement strand
TGTGTGAAGTTACTAAACAGTCGATACCCAATGGACTGTTGCACGCCCAATCTAATGGTGGAGCAGGCCCCCCAGACATCAGCAAGAAACATCCAGAATCGGAAAGCATGTACGATATGATACAATCTATTCAACACATATCCAAGATGGAAATTAGACCAACTGGACTGCTCGACCCCAATATCGAAGTTAGAGGCACTGAAGGGCAGGTAAGTGATCTTCTGTCAGAAATAAATCAGCGAGTCGATAAAAATGAGCGATGTCTCATCACCGTACTTACTATCAAATTCGCTGAAGAGGTATCAGAATATCTCAACAGCATGGGAATTAAATCGCACCACTTGCATTCCGAAATAGACACTATTGAGCGTTCTGAAATCATCAACGCACTCAGAATTGGTCACATTGACGTTATTGTGGGAATCAATCTACTTAGAGAAGGGCTCGATATTCCGGAAGTCAGTTTAGTAGCAATTTTTGATGCAGACAAACAAGGTTTCCTCCGAAACGAAAGAAGTCTGCTACAAACTATCGGCCGTGCTGCTAGAAATGAGAACGGCAAAGTAATTCTGTATGCCGACGGTATGTCGCCATCTATGTCTGCTGCAATACAACAAACACTGGAGCGAAGAGCTAGACAGGAGGATTACAATACCGCCCATGGCATCACCCCTAAAACCATCAAAAAAGCGCTTCCTGCAATGTATTCAAAGGATGAAGAATTCATCACAGGTACCAACACTTCTGCAGGAAACAAACGTCTAGTCGGTAAGAAAGGTGGCCGAGGAGATGGTGATTGGGCCCAGAAATTAGGCATTGGTGCCGGTTCTTGGGCTAGAACCAATCCCGAAAATAAAAATCCAATTGAAAATTCGAATTTCCAATTGACTTATGATGAGCCAAATGATGTTGACAACAACCTCTCGCCAGAACAAATCTCTGATTTGCTGGTTGAATTAAAAGCCGAGATGGAAAACGCAGCAAAACAATTAGATTTCGAGCAAGCAGCCAAACTCAGAGACAGAATTTTTGAATTAGAGCAGTTATTATACTCATAAACAGGTTCATGTTTGGGATGTTTTTGGCATTACCATGGCGATATCACCGGATGACTTTGACATTCCAGTCTCAGACTATGATTTTGCTAAAATCACTAACCCTGGTTCACTAATTGACCAAATGGCCAAGGCAGGTGGATTTACCGCAACAAAACTAGCAACTGCGAGAGATATCTTGAGTGATATGAAACAGCAAATTGATGAGGTTGAAGGCGACCCTACCAAGGTCACCAATTGGATTTCATTCCCTGCATGTCTGTGCGCAACTGGAACTAGGAGTTTCTTTGTCGAAGCAGCAAAACACAAAATGTTCAACGTAATCTCTACCACTTGTGGTACCCTCGATCATGACATTGCACGATCTTACCAACATTACTTCCATGGAGCTTTCGAACTTGATGACATAGAACTTGGCGAACATTCACTCATGCGATTAGGCAATGTCATTGTACCAAATTCATCTTACGGCGAAATTATCGAGGAAGTAGTAATGCCTGCTCTCGAGGACATATACAAATCACGGCAAGAAGAAACCGGATTGACTGGCGCCGATGCATGGATTGGGTTCGGTTCCATTCACTTGGTTTGGGAATTAGGTAAGCGAATTGGCAAGCCAGATTCTCTAATCTATTGGGCTTGGAAAAATCAAATCCCGGTCTGTATACCTGGAATTACTGATGGCTCAATTGGTGCGCAATTATTCATGTTTAGACAAAAGCACCGTGATTTCCACATTGATACCTTAGCAGATGAGCAGGTTATGAGTGACTTAACTTGGGACGTTGAGGTTTCAAATGCGCTGATGGTTGGCGGTGGAATCTCAAAACACCACGTTATTTGGTGGAACCAATATCGTGGTGGACTTGATTCGGCAGTCTACATTACCACAGCACCAGAACATGATGGCAGCCTTTCTGGGGCGAGACTCAGAGAAGCGATATCATGGGGCAAAATGCGGCCTGAAGCACCTAATGTGTGTGTCGAAGGAGATGCTAGTGTACTACTTCCGCTGATTGGTAGCGATTTATTTGGAGGCAATTAAAATGAGCAAGAGAAGTAATGCAATGATGATGGTTCTAATCATGGCGTTTATGTCATTATCGGGATGTTTTGGCGAAGATGAGGTAGAACTTGTCGAAGAAACCTCGGGTTATTTTGACTTCATCGATATGCTTGACGGTCGAACTTGGTATCATTACCCGGGAGGAGTAAACGCATTGAATAACACCAGCGCACTTGGTGGAAACAATATCCCATACTATTCAACTTCCTCATACTACAGTATTGGAATGTCAACCTTTGAGCCAACCATGGGCATTACTTCATCAGGCAACCTATACATCACAAGTTGGGGTAATGGCAATGCTGGCTCAACGGCAATTGTTCAATGTAGTAATATGGTGGAAATGACGTCAATTAGCGACTACACATGTCAAGACGTGTATGGAGCGGTCCCTCCTGTGGCAAATTCGAATGATCCATACGTATATGTCGACCCATGGACTGATAGAATAATGAAATTTGACATGCATGCACTTGGAGGCATGACGGTAGAATGGTCGGATGATGAAGGACAATCGTGGACCGGCCCATCCATTGCCACAGGATATTCCGTACAGGACCACCAAACCATCGCTTCATCGCCTTATGGTGGGCTTCTACATGAGACATTGTGGGTATTTTGCATAAATGGTAACTATCCTGCACCTTTGTGTTCTGCGAGCCAAGATGGCGGATTTACATGGGGGCCAGAACTTCCGGGTGCCCCAGTAGACTGTCAGAGTGGTGGTTTGTCGGCACACATTATTGGAGCTGAAAATGGCAATTTCTACCGAGGACAAATTGGTTGTGACGGCACTGGATATTCGATGTATAAAACTGAAGACGGGGCAATAACATGGACAGAGCATGTACTGCCAACCGAAGAATCTGGTACTGCTGATACTTGGAATGCAGAAGAAGCTCAAGTAGATACAGATACTGAAAGCAATGTATACGCCATGTGGATGGGCATCGACAACTTACCCTACTTCTCATATTCTACTGACGATGCTGAAACATGGTCTGACGCAGTAATGATTGCCCCAGGCCACCTACAAGGCACTGGTTTCCCAGTTGTAATCGCCGGTGACCCAGGCAGAGTTGCATTCGGATATATCGGTGAAGACGGTGATGGATTGTGGGATGGATACATCTCGGTGATGACAGATGCATTTAATGAAACACCACTGATAACAACAGTACAGGTCAATGCTGATGATGACCCTCTAGATAATGCAAGTCCAACATGTGGTTACGAGAGATGCGGAGGATTTGGAGACTTCATTGACATGCAAATCGATGCCTATGGGCGTCCATGGCTGGCATTATCACACAACCCTAACGGCGATACTGGTATTTTTGGTACTTTTACTAACGGACCAACTCTATATGGAGAATTAACCGCATTAACCGTAATACCAGAAGGTGGACCTCAAACCCTCTAAGCAAGATCCTTAGTAGCAAGGTAATGCATCAAAGATGTCCTTAACGGAATTAGTGGCCGCCACCCTTCACCATTTATCTGTTGAAGTATCTGGTTTATCACGGACAAGTCTGGCCTAGTTGAAGGTGTAATCTCGGACGCTTTTGCAAGTGTTGCCTCGATGACGGGTTTTGGCTCTAAGTGATCTGTCTGGAATTGACCAGACGAGGCGGCCATAGTCCGATTATACAGCAGCTCCAGTTGTTGAAATGTTTCACTTTCTGTCCAACCTCTACGTCCACAGAGATCCAGTTTAGCAGGCAATAGTGCCACATTATCGATTAGCCTTACAAGACCCGTTGCAACATCTTGTTGGGAGACCCACCAGTGTTTCTTACTAGATAATGGAAAATCTACCTTAGTATTAGATTCACAATGTAGCAACAACTCATCTAAGTTATTATCCAAATCGGCTATAGTTGAATAAGCAATCATATCATGAAGATGAATTATCTTTAGATTCATTTGCTCAAAATCTGCATTGATTTCTTCGCTTACTAGTAAAATCACATCACAAGAAAAATTAGAAATCTGTACTAAATCTAATTTAGCATCATTTAGACCAAAATAAAGTAAGACATCATTTGAATTAATATTATTAGAGTCAAATAATAACGGTGTTGCGTTGAATATTTCCAATTCTGTGGCGATGTTAGTGATAATGGGATTATACCATTCTTTAGCGATACTACAAACCACATTACTACAGACAAGTTTGTGAATCAACTCTTCACCAAGCCCTGGTAGATCGCCGACAAAATGCACCACTCTAGGCTTGGACATGGTTATGCTACTGAGTAATATTTGATTAATAGAGCGATATAATCAAAATTAATTTTTCAATTGTGAATTACATTTTTCAATTGAAAATTATGCTAAAATTACATGTGATATTGTAACGATCACCGGTAAATCCAGATTGTTTGCTGGGCAATTGCTAATCTGATAATCAAACCTTTCTCATTTGTTCGTTACTATATAAAAAAACAGATTATACGACATTGTCAAAAATCGAATAAAAAGCGTAATTTCAATTGAAATGAATTATATTATACGACAAATTCAATTGGTTTTTCAGTTTTTTTGACCAAATAGTATAAGACCCCCCACACAAGAGCATCATTTAACCGGGAAGGAAAGCCGGACATGGAGATGGGAAAAATGAAGAATGAAAAATACAACATCCAGGAGCTACTCCAAAGGGATGTATATGTGAATGACAAAAAAGTAGGAACGATAGTTGGAGAAAGACACCACCCTAATGAGGCAAGAGTCAGATCCATGAGAATCCAGGTAGAATCTGACGTCGCTGACGAATATATGAGAAAACCTGCAGAACTCGCACCACTACCAAAAGAACTAGTACACAGCATACGCAATGATGGCACTGTTAAACTGTCAAAGTCGATGCGTGAACTACAGCGCAGATGGAGAAACACTGTTCGTATTGACGAAAAGTTGTATGCTCCAGATGAAATGCTAGACAGAGCAGTACTAGACAATCAAGGTAGAGAGATAGGCGTAATTACTGAATTGTTCAAGATCAAGAGAACTTACAAGGGAGTTATTGTCAAGACAAGACTCGGAATCCAGAAGGAGTTTGGTGTCGAAGATACTCTCCGAATACCAATAACCGCATTTTCTCGAACAAGAGAGAGATTGGACGAAGTTGTACTGTCAAGAAACTTTGACAAAGTCCTTCAGTTGCCTTCTTACATTTCAATAAATGAATTGGAAGACGAGTAATTAACTCAGGAAATCAAGAGTGATTTATTCCGTCACTATTATGACGGGGAGGTTAGTCGGCGACTTGCCTTTGCGCGGGTAGCTTAGTCGGTTGGAGCACCCGGCTGATAACCGGGAGGTCGCAGGTTCGAGTCCTGCCTCGCGCACCAAGGTTCCTGTTTTTACACACAAAGAACATGAACAACCTGCTGCAACACCCGTTCAAGGGGAGACCATGGTAGTAGTATCTGGCAGCAATGCTCGACCAATGGCGGAACAGTTGGCAGGGGAACTGGGCTGGTCCCATCACTCGATTGAAACTAGAAGATTTCCCGATACTGAAGGCTACATTAGAATACCGGACGAATTGATAGACTCGATTCGTGAGGAACCAGTAGTTTTGGTCTCCAACACTTTTCCAGACTCTGGAATAATCGAAACTCTGTTAATGCTTGAAGCAATTAATGATGTAAGGAAAGGTAACTTAGCCAACTTGCGGGAAATTGGTCCACAAGAATTGGCAGATGTTGGCCCTGGAATCTTACTTGCAATCCCGTACTTTGGCTATTCACGACAGGACAAGCGGTTCCGCCCGGGAGAAGCTGTATCCGCACGAGCGATTGCGAACCTGCTCGCTTCGCGCTGTGACGGGATTATTGTGTTTGATTTACATGCGCCAAAGGTACTCGAAGGTTTGTCAGTTCCTGTCGCATTTACCTCGGCGATGCCCGAATTAGCCAAACATTTGCAAAAATCGGTAAATCCAGATTTTATTCTATCTCCAGACAAGGGCGCAATCGAGCGTGCATCACAAGTAGCAAATGAAATACAATGTCAATTTTCATACTTAGAAAAGACCAGAATCGATGCTCACACAATCGTACACAAAGCGAAGGACCTTGATGTGGAAGGCAAGGTAGTTGCGATAGTTGATGATATGATCGCAACTGGTGGAACAATCTGTCGTGCCGCAGATGCGCTACGTAGCCAAGGTGCAACAGAAGTACATGCTGCATGCTCACACGGATTATTCACCGGCGGTGCAGTGGCAAGACTAATCAGATATGTGGATGGAGTTCATGCCACAAGTTCGCTAAAAAATCCTCAGGATGTCATTCCCGGCGGACCTGCGTTGGCAAGGGGCGTAAATGAGTTATTCGAAATTCTAAAATGGAAATGATGGTACGCAGTAATACGTTTTTTTGAAGTAATCGGGTCATATTAGGATTATTTTCAACGATTATTGTCGACCATATTCTTCCGGCGCGTTTATATTCTTGAGGTTGTGCGCATGGTTGCCTTTAACATGAGGATGGAGAGATTCCGATGAGTGTACACGTGCGATTTGAAACCCCAACAGAAGTATCAGACAAGATTTATGAAATGATTCAGTCCAATTCTAACGGACGAATAAAGAAAGGAAGTAATGAAGTGACTAAAACTGCCGAAAGAGGCACAGCTCAATTCATTGTACTGGCTGAAGATGTAAATCCGCCAGAACTTCTTGCTCACATTCCACTAATCTGTGAAGAAAAAGGAATTCCATACGGATATGTTCCTTCACAAGAGTTCCTAGCAAATGAAGCTGGTCTGCCAAACGGCGTAAAAACTGCTTCAATTGCTATTATGGAAATCAACAAGAGTGCTCAAGAGAAGTACCAAGAAGTTGTTGAACTAATTAACGGCCTAAAGGCTTGAACATAATTCGGAGTTGATTTGATGAGCGAAGAATTAGGTGGATGGCCAGCAGAAGTGGTCGAAATTGTCGGTAGAACCGGTATGACCGGCGAAGCTACCCAAGTTAAAGTCAGAGTAAACGATGCACCTAACCCAAGAGACGTTGGTAGAATTATCACAAGGAACGTCCTTGGCCCGATTAGAGTAGGTGACATATTGATGCTACGTGACACAGGTCGCGAAGCAAGAAAGTTGAACGCAAGGTGATCATAATGCCAGAAAGAAGAATCTGTAGTTTTTCAGGAGAAGAAATCGAACCTGGAACAGGTATGATGTTCGTAAGACGTGATGGTAGCATCATGTGGTTCAAGAATTCAAAAGCCCGCAAGAACATGGTGAAATTGGGAAGAAACTCCCGTAAGGTCAAGTGGACCCGCCATTTCGTTAAGGGCGGCATTAAGTAAGTCAGTTGTGCCTGCCTCCGCATCCCTGATAAAGGGGTGATTTTTGGCTATGTGCGGTGAACATTGTGGAAACTACGTATATTATGGTAAAGCCTGATGGAGTTCAAAGAGGACTCGTTGGTGAAATTATTGGAAGATTTGAACAAAAAGGACTGAAACTTGTCGGCCTCAAAGCGATGGTTCCTAGTGAAGAAATCGCAAGAGCACATTACGCAGTCCACTCCGAGCGCCCGTTTTTCCCGGGACTTATCAAATTCGTAACCTCTGGCCCTGTTGTCTGTATGGCATGGGCAGGCAGAGATGCAATTAGTGTTGCAAGAAATTTGATTGGCCCTACCAACGGCCGTGAAGCAGCACCGGGAACTATCCGAGGCGATTACGGCATGGATATCGGATACAACATGATTCATGGCTCAGACGCACCTGAAACCGCAGAATTCGAACTGGGACTATGGTTCCCAGAAGGCGTCATGGAATGGGATCAAACCATTGCAAAATGGTTCTACGAGTGATTACAATCCGCTAAGTGATAGGATGGAGGCTTGGATATGTCTGATGACCCAGAAGCTTCCGAGGAAATAATCCGTGGAGACAATCGTCAACCAATCGTTTCCGTTCTTGGCCATGTTGACCATGGTAAAACCAGCGTGCTAGATTTGGTACGTTCGATTGGCAGTGAAAGACAAGCGAGTGTAATGGATCGTGAAGCCGGAGGAATTACTCAACACATTGGCGCAACTGAAGTTCCAGCAGATGTGCTGAATGAAACCTGTAAGGCTATGCTTGGTGGTAAAGAATTCAAATCACCTGGACTGTTATTTATCGACACTCCAGGCCATCATTCATTTGTCAGCCTGAGAAATAGAGGAGGTTCAGTAGCAGATATCGCAATCCTAGTTGTCGATATAATGGAGGGTTTACAACCACAAACCATTGAAAGTCTCAATACGCTGAAGGAAACCAAAACACCGTTTATCATTGCGGCAAACAAAATTGATCGTATTCACGGTTGGCGATGTGAAGCCGGTCGCTCATTCATTCAATCTATTGCTGCCCAGAGAGATGATGTCAAATCGTTATTTGATGACAGATATTGGAAAATGTTAGGCCAATTTTCGGAACATGGTTTCAACATAGAGCGTTATGACAAAATCAAAGATTTCCGTCAAAATGTTGCATTAGTACCAATGTCAGCCAAGGAAGGGGAAGGTTTGCAAGACCTTCTAGCAGTTGGTGTCGGCTTAGCAGAGAGATTTCTCGAAGATAGATTGACTGATACAATCGGTCCAGCAATGGGTACAGTTCTAGAAATGCGAGATGAAGTCGGAATGGGCAAAACCATCGATGTAATCCTGTATCGAGGAAACTTGAAGATTGGTGACAATATCATGCTTGCATCCAGTGACGGTGCTTTTACCACCCACATCAAGGGATTAAAGCGACCTAAGGGCATGTCTGAAATGCGTGATGCAGGAAAAAGATGGGTTAACTTCCCCGAAATTCAAGCAGCATGTGGTGTAAAAATTGTCGCACCGAATTTAGAAAATGCAATTGCAGGAACCACTCTACACTTGGCAAACACTGAAGAGCAAAAATCTGAGGCTGAGCAACTTATCAGAGAAGAATGGCGTGGAATATACGAGAAAATGCCGATTATGTGTTCAAACTGTAAGAAAGTTTCACCACGTTCTGAATTCGTTGAACAATGTCAAAACGGAACCTGTCCCGGGGCCGTTGAAGAAAAGGATGGAGTGGTGATAAAAGCCGACACAGTTGGCGGGTTAGAAGCATTGGCATTTGAATTATTCAAATTGAAAATACCGGTAAGACAAGCTACTGTAGGGCCGGTCAACAAAAAGGACATACTCATGGCTAAATCAATTCAAGATCCGTTAAACAAGGCAATCCTCGGATTCTCGACTAAACCAAATACCGAGGTTATGGATGAGTTAACCAATGAAGGTTCAGAAATTGCTTTCTTCAATGGCTCAATCATCTATCACATTATTGATGCCTTCGAAGAATGGCGAGCAGAAAAACAAGCAGAGATTGAGGCAGCTCAGCGTGAATCTCTAGTGTACCCTGGCAGATTATTGTACCTAAAAGACCACACATTTAGGGCAAAAAATCCAGCAATTGTCGGAATGAGAGTTGTTGGTGGCAGAATCCATATTGGTCAGAAACTGATGAAATTGGATGGCACTCCGGTCGGGCAAGTAAAGAGTTTGAGAACCCGAAGTTCCGAGGATGTCAAAGAAGCAAACCAAGGTGACGAGGTCGCAGTAGCGATTCAAGGTCCAACCGTTGGCAGACATATTGAGGAATTAGATGAGTTCTATGTCGATGTACCTGCCTCACATGCCAAACGTTTGAAAAAATTGAATCTAGACCCTGTAGAGCAAGAAATTCTCGATGAATTGATTAGATTGCACCGAAAAGAGGACCATTTCTGGGGCAGATAAGGTCAAAATTCAATGATACCTGATGACATAACTCAACCTCACATTCATATATGGAGTGTTTTGGTTATGAGCCGTAAGGAGTTGTGATTATGGAAGCAGGATTCTCCCCTAACGCAGGAATGCCAGCGCCAGCAGGCTCACAAGATTTGATTGGTACTGTCTCTGCAATATCAACCAGTTTAATGGGCGAAGTTAGCAAGGTTATTATTGGTAAAAATGAGAACTTACGTAGAGTCACAGTTGGTATTCTGTCCAACGGTAACATGCTATTGGAAGATTTTCCTGGATTAGCAAAAACCCTACTAGCAAATACCTTTGCTCGAGCACTTGGTTGTAAATTTAAGCGTGTGCAATTCACACCGGATTTGTTGCCATCTGACATCATGGGCACCTACATGTATGACCAAAAATCAGGTGAATTCAAATTGCGAGCAGGTCCACTGTTTTCCAACATCTTGCTCGCAGACGAGATAAACAGAGCTCCACCAAAGACTCAGGCTGCTTTGCTTGAGGCTATGGAAGAAAAGCAAGTTACAATTGAAGGTATAACACACAAACTACCGGCACCTTTCGTAGTACTAGCAACACAAAACCCAATCGAACAAGAAGGTACATATCCTCTTCCTGAAGCACAAATGGACCGATTCCTGATGAAGATGTCTATGGGATACCCAGACCGTTCAGAGGAAAAGGCAATTCTTGCTAGAAGAAAACTCCGTGGAAAGGACAACCACGATGTGGAACAAGTAACCTCTCCAAAGAAAGTTGTTGCAATGCAGAAAGCATTGGAAACTGTGCATGTTGACCCAGCGATTCTCTCCTACATCGTTGAAATCGTTCAACGAACTAGAGAAGACCATCGGGTAGTAAATGGTGCATCGCCTCGTGCTAGCCAATCGTTGTTTAAGACTGGCAGAGCGGCAGCAGCAATCGCTGGCAGGAACTATGTTATTCCAGATGATATCAAGGGCATCGCACTACAGATTATTTCGCACAGGATTAATATGAAACCAGAAGCAAAGATTCGAGGAATTACCGGTATGCACATTGTCAGAAAGATCCTTTCTGAAGTTCCAGTTCCAGTAATTCAACCAATGTGATAGTGAATAAATCAAACCTTGCATTGAAAGGGGAGTTCTTCCGTGGCTAGTAATGTCCGGGAGTTGTGAATCGTGAATCCGTACAAGATGGTCATTGCTGTAGCCAATCAGAAAGGCGGCTGTGCAAAGACGACTACTGCGGTGAATCTCGCAGCGGCCTTGTCAAAGGGTTCAAAGCGACAAAAATTACCCCCTGCTAAGGTTTTGCTGATTGACTTAGACCCGCAGGGAAATTGTGCAACATCATTTGGCGTTGAAAAGAAAAAAGTCAAGCGAACCGCTTATGATTTACTAACCAATGATAGTGGTGAAGAGTTACCACTAATGGATGAATACCTAATTTCGCCTAGAGCATTAACAGAAAGTATGCAAGAAGCATGGAGTATGAGAAATGGCGGAAAGGCCGCACCAGACAACATCACGGTAGACAATTTGTGGTTACTTCCTAGCGATATACATCTCTCGGGTGCAGAAATTGAGCTGAGTCATAAAATCGGCAGAGAAACGAGATTAAGAGAAGCATTAGCCCCTATTATCGATAATTTTGACTACATCATAATTGATACTCCACCCTCTTTGGGATTGTTATCAATCAATGCAATGTGTGCTGCTAATTGGGTCATGGTCCCTGTCCAAGCAGAATACTATGCTCTTGAAGGATTTAGTATGCTGATGAACTCAATAAAGATGATTCAGAGAAGAATAAATCGAAATTTGAAAATTTTTGGAGTTGCAATGACTATGGTTGATGCTAGATCAAAACTTAGCCGTCACGTATGCGATCAAGTCAACACAAAAATGCCAAAAAAATTATTCAAAACTACCATAAGAAGACTGGTCAAGGTTGCCGAGGCGCCTTGGTCAGGCGCTCCTACAGTGTTATTGAACAAACCAACAAATTCTGGGGCTGGTGCAGGTTCGCTAGAATATTGGACTTTGGCAAAAGAATTCCATCAGCGAGTTATGGCTATGCGTAGGGAATTTGGTGTGAATGAACAACCAAGATTACTGTTAGACAAAAACAGATAATCGGCTGTCCTAGATTAATCGTCAAAACAGCATTAGAAATTTAATTTCCTTCGCTTAGGTTAAGTATCCCATTGATTACAGGGAACTGGGAATAGGCATGACGGCAGAAGGTATGACATCTATTAGCGTAAGTTATGAAGTTCGTAGACAACTAAACACTCTTCGAACATTGAGTGGTTACAAGAGTGTAAATGAATTTCTCAACGACCTTATTAGAGCACACAAAATCACCAAAATGAATGGCGAAATTGAAACTCTAAGAGAACGTATGAAAGCCGTAGCTGATGTTGATGTAGAGCATTTGGTTGACCGCCTAAACCTATCTCCGTTTAGGGTGTGATTCTATGATGGAATGGCGTCCGAAGGGATACCTCTTTGATACCAACAATCTAATTCGTGCATTATTCGATGAGAATACTGCTGAAGGCCAACTACTCGATGCAGCAAATGCTGGATATATCGAAATTTTTGCTAAATCAAAGTCGTGGAATGCCGTATTGTGGCTAATTATGAATACCATAGTCGAAGATGGTAAAGCACTCTACAGTGGGCAAGAATTAGGCAAATTGAAGAGTTCGCTACCAATAGTTTGGAAGTAATCACTTGCCACCATTCTTGGCTAACCATTCGTGACCATACCATTCCCATTGTTCCATTGTCCACCCTTCCGGTAGGCCCGATTCTGGTATCTGAGGAGCAATTAATGGTTTTTCATTGGCGGATACTGGTTCTTCGGCCAACATTTCGGATACTTCTTCCTCTGAGGTCTCAGGGCCAGAAATCTCCATTCCAGCGATGTCACTCATATCAGAGTCATCGCCATACAAATCATCAGCAGAAACAGCTATTGATTCAACTTCATCTGTTTCTTCGGACTTTTCACTGAAATCCATCTCTTCGACATCATCATCCCATGAATCATCCGATTCAATACCGCCAGTAGCAGACAATCCTGCGGTTCCTTCCAAGGCTTCCAAATTTGCAGTTTTCCTGTCCTCGGGTTCAAATGGGACACCATAGCGTTTTACCAGGTCATTGATCTTGCGCTTCTTGATGACGAAGCTTGCTAATAAAATCAAAATTGTTGCACCGATAAAGACACCGCCACCGACAATTGCAACATCCTTTATTGCGCCCATAATGCCCTCGTCTTCATCCAATAAACCGGCCTCTTTTTGCGCTAACCAAGCAGGATAAGCAAGATCTGCTTCTCCTTCGGCCTTATCCCTAGCGAGATAATCTTGGTAATCTAAGTCATTCCACTCAATACAAGATGTTGATTGATCACCTGAAATTCTACAGTAATCTTCCTCGGTTACAATCAAAAATTCTGTATCATCATAATCCGTATTTGAACCTGCACCATCTCCATCAGAGTCGAACCACTCGGTTGGGTCTGATGGAAACTCGTCAGTTAGGTCTTCGAATGAATCACCATCTGAATCTAAACAACCAAGCTTGTCAATGACGGTTCCATCCAATCTAATTTCTTTAGTTGAATTACCTGCAACAGAAGGACATGAGTCTGGATTTATTGCTGGAGAGGGATTGTCGCCAAAGCCATCACCATCTAGGTCTCGCCACTGAGTACCATCATTAGGCAAAGCATCAGCACCATCTGCAACGGTATATTCAGTATTAGGGTCCGAATAGAAATCAAAATCTGTATCTAAGCAACCAAATCTATCCTCTTTGGAAAATCCTGCAGTATCTGGACATGCATCTGGTAAATTGCCTAGGGGGTTATCGCCATAGCCATCACCGTCTGTATCATTCCATTGTGTCGGATCCTCAATGAATTGATCACCCATCATTCCGTCTGAATTGTCGCCATAGCCATCGCCATCAAGGTCTGACCACTGTTCACCGTTATCGGGGAAAAGGTCACCCTGCTCGCCAAACTCATTGTCACCGTAACCATCGCCGTCTGAATCTGCATGTTGCTCAGAATTATCAGGGAACTGATCGCCATTTGTCCCATCTTTATTATCACCATAGCCGTCTCCATCAGAATCATATTGTTGAGAAGAATCTGCTGGGAACTCGTCTAGAGAGTCAACTACACCATCACCATCGTTGTCAATATCATAATACATGATACCACCCGATGAAGCAGCATTGTACACAACTGAAATCTGTCCAGTAATTTCTAACAGGCCATAAAATGATGTTGCGACACCATCCAAGAATCCTACTTTGGTGAAAGTCGATTTATCGATAAAATGTATCGTATTACTACTATCGATTGCAGCATAGCGAGTATTATCGAAGTGTTGTATTGTTACAATTTGATCAGTGCCAAGATCGATTGATAGGTATGACCATGAGTTATTGTAATCGTATCGGTATAGTTCACCATTGCCTGTACCAGCAAGAAGTAGTCCGTCTTCGGGCTCAAATAATGAACTTATGTACGCACCTGGGTCGTTCTTTTGGTCAATCAGATTGCCATACTTGTCAAAAATATGCAATTTACTATCAAATCCTCCGGCTACTAAGTTATCATTGGACAAAACAACAAACGATAGGAACCCAGAGGTAACTGTTGTAGTCTGAAAATTATTGTAAGTACCATCAGAATATTCTCTTGCTTTCCTTGTTCCACTATGGTATGCAATCCACAAGTCTCCATCAGAATCCCAGTCTAGTGAATCGGGAATGGACGATAATTGCGTGTCATATTCAAGTTGTTTGTTATCAATGTTAAACACTAAAAATCCTTGGTCATGTATTACAGCTAACATTTTTTCGCCAAAATCTAACTGTGCATAGCTGGCAGTGACATTTAGTTCGTGAGCCCACAGCTCAGTAACTTTACCGTTTTGATTAGTACCTGAGATTAAGGTACCGTCGCTTTCTAAAAACAAAATCGTGTTGTCGTCCATGACATTGACGTAAACAATTGAAGAATCGAAGTAATGAGTAGTACCCGACTGTAATAAATTGCCACTAGCAGATGTGTGAGGTATTGAAGTCACAACTAGTGAAATGAAGGCAAATATAGCGAAGGTGACCGCTCGCTTCATGTTACTCCCAATCGCATTGAGGATATGAAAACAGCGTTGGTTTGCCCATTATTCACTCATCGCTGGTGGATTTCTTCTTGCCAAAATCCTTCGATGGCGGAGCACCTCGGGTTTTCTTTACCGGCTCTAACATATGTTTTACTGGAGTAAGTTTTGCTACGTTGGTTTTTGGTTGTTGTTGAGGGGTTAGAGTTTTGGTGATTGGCCTTAGTGTAGTGTATTCTTGCTCTTCAACGACTTCGGTTTCACCCGATTCTTCTTGCGGTAAGGCTTGCTCCTCTAGAACTTCCGTGATTTCGTTAGACATTGGTTCTGGTGCAATTTCTTCAGTCGCAGTCACATCAGGCGTGCCTAACTTCTTTATCGGCCTAGGCAAGATCGTTGCAGTTGCTGGTTTCGCTTCACCGATTGGTGACTTGACTGGCCTGATTAATGGGGAAGTAGGAATCAATGGCTTTGCACTTGATGTAGGTGCTCTCATGCCTGATAATCCAATGTTAGCAGTTGGTGCCTCTTGAGTAGTGCCGCCCCCGAGTATGCCGCGCATTGGACGACCACCAGTGGCCCCAAGTGAGGTCGTTCGAGCACCCAGTGTTGTTGGATCTGGTAATGTCATTGGTTGCTTTCTGTCTTGACCAGAGATTGATTGCATCCACATCTGGCGCTTTTCTGCTTTAGTATCCAAGTTCTGTAATTCTCTAAATTCCTCTTGCCTGGTTCGATATTCTTCTTCATCAGTGTCTATTTCACCTTGAATTTGTTTTTCAACCGCTTCTCGCATCTTAATTTCGGCATTTTCTTTGAAATTATCCATCTTCGTAGTTAGATTTTGTAATCTGTCTCTTATTTCAGCACGCTTCAATCCAAGTTGAGCCTCGATTTCCGCACGGATTAGGGCTTCACGCTTTCTAATCTCAATCAATGCCTTGTTACGCATAATCTCTTCACGCTTGTCGAGTTGTCGCTCAAGTTGAGTGGCAACCTCTTCCTCCTTGCGTTGCTTGAATTCTTCTAGACGGTCCTCCATGTTGACCTCTAATTCGAGTGCTGTCTCTTCCTTGAGTAACTCTAGGTGAGTCTCGAAAGTCAAACGCTCATTACGTAGACCAGCATCTATTTCTGACATGATTGCCTTTCTTGCTGCAGCCTCTCGGGACTGGAACTCCAACTCCAAACGCTCTGCCCATTCGGTCTTCTTTGATTCATATTGCTCCTCAAGTTGCTCTCTAAGCTCATTTTCACGGTCGTAGCGGAATCTTGCCAGGCGATTTTGAATTTCTGCCTCCCTTGCGCTTCGATAACTGGTATATTCTGAATCCATGCGCTTTTCTAATTCAGTCTCAATTTCCTGCTTTAGGGTCTTTGAAATATCATCTACTGCTTTGGAGAAAGTAATGTCGTACTTTTCTCTTAATCTTGATTTTCTATCAGCCAGACGCTCGGTGTGTCTTGATTCAAGTTGCTTTTCAATTTCGACTCGTAATTCATCCTTTCTTCTTGCAATGGCTAGTTCGACATCTTCTCTCATTTGTTCCTCAAGGTCATCAGTCTCTTGTCGCAAACGGCTTTCTAATTCAACCTGAATTTGCTGAGCAATGTCTTCCTCTAACCTTAGACTTCGGCGATCGTACTCTGACTTTAAGCGGGCTTCTCTTTGCTTTAGTCGAGCCCTTAGTTGCTGTTCAAGACGGGTTCTTATCCCTCTGCGCAATTGTTCTTCACGCTCTGAAAGTTTAGCAGCATGGCTTTCCTCTAGACGATTTAATTCATTGGTCTCCATTTCTTTAAATCGTGATTCCATTTCATCAGACAGGGTCGCTTCCATCTCCCTTATTCTGTTCTGTAAGTGTTGATTGAAATCTAGGGCTATTCGCTCCTTTTGAATTTCCAACCTTTGCTTGTGTTCTTTTTGTAGTTCAGCCTCAATTTGTTGTTTGAGTTTATCTTTGTGTTCTTGGATGCGAACATCTTGCTCGATTTCAAATTGCTCTTGCAAAGTCTCAATTTTACGATTCAAACGCACCTCATATTCAGCACGTAACTTAGACTCTTCTTGAACGAGGGCTTCCTTCTCCATAGCCGCCAGTTCTAACTCCATCTGTTCACGCAATTCTTTTTCCAAAGCGTCGATGGTCAATTCATGTTGAACTGCTAAGTCTTTGGCTAAATTTTCCTGCATAGCAATTACACGCTCGTTTATTGCCTGCTGTCTAAGTCTGCGCTCTCGACGAATATCTGAGCGTAGACGCTCTTCATTACGGAATCGGGCACTAGTCATTTCACTTTGACTGAGTGTCTGTGTTGTGCTTCTAGTAAATTGTGAACGAAGAGCCGACAATGACATCCTGTCGCCGCTTTCTCCGTTGCTGCGAGTTGAATCAAGAGACTCTCCCTTCTTGCTATCGCTCACACTCATAGTACCCATCCGAGTGTTTATCCGCTTCTAATCATACATAAGGTGCGCGATGAATTCGCCGCTTAAGACAGCGATTTCTTGGGTAAATCTGTGTCCCCAATTAGGTCGTAAAAATCAAAATTTGATGACGAATTTTTTGTCGCATGCTGGGCAATCTATCTCTCTTTTACCTGGCTTCTTCTTCATTCGTAAGCGACGGTCACAACCCGGACAAGCAATTTCGACTTTGGGAGTGTTTGGCCTGACAGTAAACTGGCACTCACAAGATGCGCACTGTAGATTAGCTGGCCTAGAATCTACGCCAACGATGAGTACTTTGTCACAACCAGGGCAACTTACTTTCTCTTCCCGCCATTTTTTCTTCGTTCCCTCGTGTTTAATGTTGACTCGTGCAGAACACATTTGACACTGTACTTCTCCAAGTTGTTGAGGTAACATTTCATTGCATTTTGGACAAGATAAAGCAGGTGGCGAAATCCTAGACTCAACGAACATTTCTTCTGACATTAAATCACCTAATCCTCACCGATTAATGCTATTTTTTCCGGAACGAAATTCCATGGAAGGTTCAATTCTATGCCCAATTCAGCGGCTAATTTCTCAAGTAATAATTTCGCCCCAACTCGGTCTCTAGAACCTTCTAATGAGATGACATGAGTATTTGCGCCATCGAGCCTCGGCTGGCTGCCTTGACTTGCATTCACAGAATGAGTTGGAGTTGAAACGACGTTTGAAACAGACAAAATTTCGGGGAGGTCAACACTTTGTGCTATCTTCCACCATCTTGCCCTGCCTTCATCTCTATGGTTCTCAATCAAACCTAGAGAAGCTAATTTCTTGAGATGGTGATAGAGGTTGTATCGATCAACATCGACAATATTCTGCAATTGAACTGTACTCATCTCGTCTGAATTGCTCAGTGAAATGTACAGACTGCGGCGAGTAGGATGTGCTAGTGCAGCGGTTATCGGGTCTGCTCTTACTCGACTCATCCTCGCACCGAATTGGAAGAGGCGCTTCTAAGGTTTAAGATGTCGCGTGGTTTTGGTTTGGTAAAACAGAATTTGATGATTCATTACCAAAGTAGTGCTCTTTCAATTGTTTAAACAACTGAACCGTATCTAGCCACAAATTTTTCGTCGTGATAAATAGCATAGAAAGGATGTTGCCCTTACCAGATAATCTTGCTCCGTTGAAGATTACTAACAATACTGACCCCTCATGAATCAATACACCGACCCATAGTTGATCATAGAATTGGTTTATCACTGAAAAGACGAGAATGAAAGTAATCGATACTGACATGATAATATTGCCAAGCAAAGCACGATTCATCTTTACAGATAAGTCGTACAAGTCTACCAACATCTTGGGTTCATCACCCGGGAACATAATATCGGCTGCTTCGAGGTTTACCGATTCTCCGGTCCCTACTGCAACACCAATATCAGCAACAGCGAGTGCTGCAGAATCGTTGAAGCCATCGCCGACCATCATGGTAACGTGACTCTTAGAGCGATCCTCAACCCATTTGACTTTGTCTTCAGGAGATAACTCACCTAATGCGGAGGATTCTGGTAATCCAATGCTTTTCGCAAATGCGGTAACCGAGGCTTGTTGGTCGCCAGATATTATCTCGACATTTATTCCCCTCTGCAAAAAACTGTGAATTAGCTCGCCACTACCCTCTCGCGTGTCATCATGAACAAATGTGAACAATGCGATTGCGGTTGATTCTTTGGTTAGCACACTGGCTCCTAAGCCGTCATTATTTGCTTGTTTTATCGCTTCTGCAATATCATCAGGTACCGAGATATTGTGTTTTGCAGCCATATCAGCTCGAATAAATGATACCTCTTTTCCATTGGCAAAGCCTTTGACTCCTGCTTCGATATCGGTTATCCCTGCTACAGAAGATGCCTCAATTGATTCATTCTTCAAGTAGTCAAGAACTGCTGTTGCATACGGGTGTGATGAGCGCTTTTCCAGACCACCAGCAAGGGCCAGTGAGGCTTTTCGCTGTCTTCCTTTAGCAACGGTAATAGAGCCAATGGTCGGCTTTCCGGAGGTCAAAGTGCCGGTTTTATCCAACAGAACGTGATTAACTTTCGACATGCGTTCGAGTATGTTGCCACCGCGGACGATTGCCCCCATCCGTGAAGCACGGCTCAAGGCGGCGGCGTGAGGCATGGCTGCTGCTAATAGTAGAGCACAAGGGCAAGCGACTACCCAAAGCAGTAGAATAATTTTCCAATTACTGGTTGGGAACATAAAGTACCATATTACCACGGCACCAAACAATACAATTGGAACCCAAATAGCGGTAAATTTCTCGATTTGATTCTGAATAGGAGCCTTTTGGTCTTTGAAACTGTGGACGGCCTCTATTAATCCTGATAGTCTAGTTGCTTCGCCAACTGCTGTCACTTTGATTAACACTGGGCCACGGGAAAGCACTAATCCGGCATTTAATTCGTCGCCTTTCTCAACCTCAACTGGGGCTGATTCTCCGGTAAGCGGTGCTTTATCTAAGGCGCCAAATCCATCCACTATAACTCCATCAGCGGGAATTAACTCACCACTTCTAACCTCTAATATATCGCCGATATTCACCAAATCAAGAGATATTACCTCATGCTCGTCCGATGGTTTCTGTTGATGATTCGGAGTTAACTTTGGAGCTTGCTCTGGTAGTGTAATTGATTGTACAGAAATGGCACTGATTTGCTTTGGATTGCCCAACTTTATCGAAGGATTGAGGACTTTACGAGCCGTTCTTGGAATACGGTCTAGACCGCCTTGCATTAATTCGCGTGCATTGTCAAGAGCACTATTTTCTAAATGTCCTGCGATTGCTACTAAGATGACGACCATCAATGCCTCTTCCCACATCCCAAGAATCGAAGCACCTATGACAGCAATACTCGTTAACACCTGGAAGCCCATTTGTTTTGATAACAAACTTGCAATTGCTTCGTGAAACATTTGTAAGCCACCAATCAAGACCCCGTAAGCCCCAATTAATCCTATGATGATTGGTGACCAGTCAAGGAACTCTCCAATGAAAATAAGTAACAGAATCGGTATTGCAATAGTTCCACCAAACAATCTCCACTGGTCAGGCCTGAGTCTGGTGGTCGATGCCTCGGTAAACTTTGGTTCAAATCCAATTACGTTTCTTATCGATTCATTTCTTACTTTGATTAGTTCTTTTTTGGGTGCTGGAACCAATTGTAAGAGCACTTCATCGTCTTTAGTGATCTCTACATCAAGAACTCCTGGTTGCCGCATCATCAATCGTTTGACATCCTTTTTCTGGATATTATTTCGCTTAGCAATAACCTCAGCATTGGTTGATGACAGTAGATTTAGCGGAACATTTGGAGGATGACCTAGTGATTTCATTACGTTTGAAACTTGAGACATCATACCCTCGTCTAGGTCAACAGTCAGCTTGATTTCACCTGAAGTAACTGAGATTTCCGGATCAATTACCTGTTTGAGATGAGATAACCCACGCATTGCTTTCGAAGCACAGTCTGGACAATCCATACCAATCAACGGCCAATCTACCTCATATTTGCCACCGGCTTGTTCAACAATTGTTGTATCAAGTATTTCTGCATCGAGAATTTCTGTTTGTATTGTAGATACCTTAGGGGCTTTTTTGATTTTCTTCGGTGATTTAGCCTTAACTGGCTTGGCGACTTCGTCTTCTAATGACATGAAGGATTCTTCCTCGTCCTTCCCCGCCATGTTCTGTGGTAAGAGTGCATGTTGATGAATTATATCATGTAATGGAATCAAAACTCAATGCGAAAATTGATGAAATATATCCATTAGCGTTGAGTATGCAGTGGCTTCCCGACAACTGGAAGCCAAAAGTGGTTGCAGTGGACATAGATGGTACTCTTACCAATGAAGATAAATTGATTGAACCGTCGGTTATCGATGCTTTACAGCGATTAGAACAAGCTGGAATACCGGTTATCTTGGCTACAGGGAACGTTAGAGCAATAACTTACGGATTGTGGCGGTTCCTAAATCTCAGTGGCCCAATTTGCTGTGAGAATGGTGGAGTTTTATGGCATCCAGACTGGGGTGAAACAAAATATCGTGCTGATGGAAGCGAGGCTAAAGCGGCTGCTCAATGGTTGGCGACTAAAATTGAAGGTCTGCGGTGGGAAGGTATTGAGACCAATCAATGGCGTGAAAGCGAGTGGTGCTTATCGCCAAATGAGGATTTGGACAAAATCACTCAATTGATTGAAAACAGCCAATGGTCGCACTTATCGGTTATTCGCACGGGGTTCGCGATTCATTTGATGGAGCCACAATTATCAAAGGGTTCAGGTTTACAAATAATTCTCAAAAAAATGGGACTCACACCCGATGACCTACTTTGTGTCGGCGATGCGCCAAATGACCTATCAATGTTTGAGATTTCACGATGGTCGGTTGCAGTAGGCGGGGCGTTTGCTTATGTTACTCAGGCAGCAGATGTTGCATCGCCATTGCCGCATGGAAAAACAATCGAACCATTAGTCAATGCAATCCTAGAATGATGCTGAGTGTAGTGTAATGATACGACCTTTTTTAGCAAGGTCTTGGCGGGTTTAGGATTATGAAGGACAATGGTGTATTGGAAGATGATTACACCAAAGTCACAATTGGTACGATAGTAACCATTTCATTTGCAATTATAGTTTATTTTCTAGTTTCTGATACAACAGAATTTGTAACTAATGCGTCGGATAGTTTTTCCAGTTCTTCAATAATTATACTGTTCTACCGGATTCTTTGCTTTGGTGCAAGTGCTTACGCAATCGTGTATATGTTCACCTGCGGACCTGGTAACATGCGAGTGGTCAATTTGACAGATAATCAGGAAATATTGTTGAATCCCGTCGGTAAAGAGAAATTTGTAACATTTTCCTCGTGGACTTTACTTATGTGTGTAGCATATTTTCTGCTTGCGACGATAAATCAGGTTATCACGATGGTTGGAGAAGGTGTTACTTGGCTGGCATCACTGCAAACAATCACATTTGTCACTGGAATTTCTATGGCATTTCTTACGGCAACAGTGGTGAGGCATATTATTCTGCCAAGAGAAGTAAGGATAGAGCGCGATCACGGTTACATGTTTCTCTATCATGAGCAAATTATGCACAATTTTGCGGCAATCTTTTTGGCCTTTGAGATGCTAATCATTAGGCCTGATTTAAGTCCAAAATTAGCAGTCTTTGGTTTACTTATTGGGATTGCATACATCACATTTGCTTATTTATTCGCATATTTTGGTGGCGGTTATTTCGTCTACGGATTTTTGCATCCCAAGCCGAAGATTGCTCCCTTATTTGTGACCGGGCTTGCCTGTAGTATCGCGGTATTTTACTTTGGACTGTGGTACGCAAACCTAGTTGCAGAGTATAATTATTGGTTAAGTTGGCTGATAGTGATAACATGGTTGTTATTGATAGTCCAGTTCAAGCCCGATCTTGAGAATATGAATCAAGTTTGATTTACTAGATGATTTAGGGATTGCATGGATTCGAGCCCTGATTCTGACCAGACAATCAAACAGAGCCCTTGGGGTGGAAATGCTGTACAGGCACAAATTCAACCACAAGTTCCGCAACAACAAGTCATCATAATTCAGGCAAAATATCAACCAGACGTCAATCTTAGAACATGGTCGATAGTCATACTTCTTTGTGGAGTTGTCATATCATTTGCCCTGCCATTTATTGGCCTAGAGACGGATATGTATGAGTTGTTTGAAATATCTAGTTACCTATGTTGTAGTTCTTTCATTGTCGCATTCATATTGGATGCCGTGTACCTAAAGGGTAAATCTGATTGGGAAACTTCGATGGGGTTATCGACAAACGGTACGACATTTTCACTGGTAGTTACTATCTTATTTGCGATTATTTTCCTAGCGATACTGGTGTTTAATCTACTGGCTTACTATTGATAATGTGGTGGCGAGGGCAGGATTCGAACCTGCGAAGCTTTACGCAGAGGATCTTGAGTCCACCCCCTTTGACCGCTCGGGAACCTCGCCAGTATACCACCGGTGGTGGGTTCTATTCTTGACTATTCCTCTTCAGAAACACTCGCTATTGGCTGTGAATTTCTATCGCGTTCTTGTTTTCTAATGGCTATTTGATCAAGATGGTGTTTGGTGTACTGCTCCAATTGTTTCGCTCTTTGAAGATAAGAATATGAGAACCCACCAACAACTATGATCAAGAAAATTACTACCAAACCAATTGTGCCCATCAAGTCTTGTTGTTTTGACTCAAATTCTTTGACATCATTTACCACTACTGATTGTGATTCCGAGTGGTTTGCGAGGGAAACAATGATCTCGATATCACCTGTGGTCCACGCTTCGATATCCCATTCAATCAATTCCCATTTACCGCCATCAAGTGCTATTGTACGAGTTGCTAATAATTTCCCTTCACCATCGGATAACACAATACTAACATTACCCGAACCAAGACCGGCATTGACTACTCTGGTTGCAATAATCAACGACTCCCCGTCCACAGGATTATCTGTTCTCAATTCAACAAGACTCAATTTTGGTTCAAAGTCAATCCAGGTTATCCTCGGCAAAAGTGGCTCATCTTGAGTTGCAAAGCCTTGCAATTCTTGTCCAGAGTTATCATTTAGTGTGAGCCATATTTCAAGCTCATCGCCCTCTGTAATCGTGTCATTGCTAGTATCCATGAAGTTAACAGAATTGCTGAACAGATAAACATCATCACTTCGTTGTAATGATAGATTGCTAGTATGTGGGGCATCATTAATCACTATACCATCTCTAATTATGTTCCAATTAACGACTAGAGTTTCCTCCATTAGCGTTGATGACTCTACGACTGTTCCTTCAAACACAACACTAGACAAATCAGTGGAATCAAGACGAAGTAAATCCTTCAGTTCAAGGAACAGAAGAGGGTTCTCTGTATCAATGTAAATCACACCCATCACTGAAGAATAGTAATTTCCTTGACTCGAATTGCTCCACAATTCAACTTGGATACTTGCCTGCAACGGATTGATTGGAACAGTGATGTTACATCTTATCTGTCCATCTACAAACGTTATTGATTCAGTCAGTTGTTCCTCATTATTTACTCTGCAACCGATTTCATCATGGGGTGATAAACTGCTCAACAGTATTGTAGAATCGTTATGGAAAAGATTAGCAGTAGTCGTGATTAAATCGCCTGGGTTAGCCCATAGTCCTCCTGGCAAGGAATTACCATACGGACTGGTATGGTCGATAAAATCAATATTTTCAATAGACACTGCGTCATTTACGTTCCAAGATAAGCCACGAATATATGAGGTCCCAAGTTGCAAATCTTGGCCATCATCAAATAATTTCAGCGATGGTATTCCAGAGAGACCGGGGTAAGTTTGTACCGCTTGCCAATCAATAACAAAATTGATAGTAATAAACCACTTTTGTAAACCTGATATTTGAGATACCTCGACTTGAGGTTGACTGGAAAAACAGGTTACATCATAGACGATGTTGAGTGTCTTAGGGAAGTAATCAATGTTACACAAATTTGGTGATTCTCTTCCTGTCAAAGCTAAGCTAATCTTGTCGAGAGATTCTATACCATTATAATCGGTAATTGAAAAAGTGAAATAATGTTGATAGGAAGGTAACAATGAGCCGTTTACTAAATTTAGGGAAAGGGTCGATGAATCCATTAATGTTTGAAGTTGATCTTGAACAATTATTGTTGCAGCATCATTAAATTCGCCAAAATTACCTCCTTGAATTAAGGCATTACCAGCCAAGTCTACCATCGAGAATACGAGACTTAACCTGCCGGATGTGAAAGGACCCTTGATTTCCTGCCAAGAAAACGCGGGGATGTCTAGTACGGCAAAATTTGATGCATAATTTACTGACACTGTAGTAACCCTATACTCCTCAGCATCCATTACAGAATCTCCGTTTACATCATCGGCATACTCCGACCAGGAATATACTACTAATTCAGTGGCAAGCCCAGAGGTATCTTCAATTGTAACTTGAATTGGAATGTCTTGATTTAGGGTCCAGATATGACCATCAGCAGGAACAAGACCCGCAGGGTCGTAAATATTCACTGATGTGATTAACGGACTTTCGACATCAAAGATAAACCGAGTATTCATACTTGCAGATGTCTGGTCTAATGCATTACTACTAATCTCATCTAAAGGACCAATTCTCGAGATATGTGTTGATATCTCAATAGTCGTATTTGATGGAGTATCACCAATATCCGGCGTGGTTATTTGCGTGGTGAAAGAGCCCATGTCTGCAATTTCAGTAAACCATGAAACCGACCAGTTAACCTCTCCATTAGCCCATTCATTTGGACCGCCAGAAGCATTTATTGGTGGTACTGCGGTTAATCTAATCTCGACCTCGGCATCATTTGCTCTCAAATGTGCAGAGTTTATTCCCTCAAACCGAACCGTTCCTGAAACTGCTAGGTCTTTGAGATCTGATAAACGATATGGCCAGTTTTGGTTTGTCCAATCATTTATTCTGTTGTTTGAGGAATCATAAATTGACAACTCAAAAATCTCTAGATCGTTCTCGATTTCATTGAATTGAGTGTCCCTTGTTACTACTGCAGGACCAGTGACTAAACCATCGTTATCGGTAGAATTTACCATCCATGCGATATCGTTAACATCATCTAAATGCCATGTACTCCTCAGTGTCCAGTTAACTAAACAATAGCCCTCATCGCAAGAAACATTTGACTTACTTTGGTTTACACTCACTTTTTCTGTGCCAAAGGTTACATCGAAAACTGGATTGATTGAATCTAGATAATTTGCTTCAACGGTAAATCGCTTACCCTCATCTGTTGAATCAGTCGATGCACTCAAGATGATGTTGTCAAATCCAAATCCACTATCAGTCATAGTGACTGGGTCAAATCGCCAATGTGAGGTTTGCAGTGAGATTTCTTGGCCTGGCAACCACTGCTCCTTGTCGATACTAATTATCCGGTCTATTTGATGAAGATACGATTTATAACCAAAGTTGGTAGTTACTGAACCATAATCGGTTTTCACAACAATTGGAAAATCAATGGTTTCAATTATCGAAATATTTTCTAATTCATGCTTGATTGAATTTAGTTGATTTATGTCTAAGTCAATAGTGAAATTGTTTACTGAGGATAGCGCCAAGAACCGATTAATTTTGAGATCTATTTCGGTACTAGACTGAAGCGAAATTGTGCATATGAAAATGCCGGCATTATCGCCGATTGCGTTGAAAGCTGTATCACGTGAGTGACAATTTTCTTGATTGAAAATATTGTACAATAATTGCTCCGTATCGTAGTGTGCTACAACCTCATTAGAACCTAAATTAGTCAACTCACCGATTGAATTTGACTCGATTTCAGCACTCAATTGCAGTGCAGAGTTAGTCATACTGGGTCTAGATGAGATAAAATCTAGCATTTGATAACTCAAATTTAGAATTTGGTTTGGTTGGAGATTAATGACATAATTACCGTAATTATCAGCCGTTTGTGGAACATCGTCAAGCAAGACTGATGAAAATGCATCAGTCTGGAAAATAGATGGTAGACTTGAATGTAAAGTATCAGCGTAGATTTGATTGGTGGAATTGACTAAGCCAATTGAAACATTTTCGGTTGGTAAAACGCATTGTGGCATATAGTGGAAATAATCCAAACTGGATGTACTATCTACGGCGACTGAAATATTTTCAGCAAGTGTTGGAAGTAAATATTCGTTAGTAAATTCAGTAATTACAGAATCTGCCTGTTGATAATTATAATCAAATGAAAAATATTCTGACGAGTAGGATATGTTGCGGCCATAAGTAGTAATTTTCGCATCGATTGAGGGGCATCCAAAATATGTACTATATGGCAATTGTATCAAAGAATTGCTGGTAATGCGGCCCTGTTGGTCGATATCTAAATTGTGATTTGTTTCACTCAGTAAGGCATTTGCATGATAAGCGTCGAAGTATGATGCTACACCCATTTCAATTCTTTCAATCTCAGGCGTGACATAATGATCGTCGCTCAATAATCTAGCCTTAATCTGGATATGTGGAATTTCTGCAGGGTCAAACAATAATTCAATCGGTAAGGTTCGATTTGTGTACCCATCGATTACTAAACCAGTGGATGGATTAACAACATCAAAAGTCACCTGAGTGCCCGAAGGTTCTGTAACTAAGCCATCGATTTGCGCCCAGCCAAAATTTGGGTCAGCATAGATTGGTTGTGATAGCCATTCACCACTTTGCTCGAAAACGTCAATTTCAATACCAACATCATCAATATACCAACCATCCAACTCAATTAATTGATCGGAAAAGAAACTGAATCTAAACCGCACATCATTACCCGACAAGTTCGATATATCATATTGCTTTAATTGGAAAGGTAGTGATGAATTTCGACACCCATTGGCAATGGTCGAGCCATCAAAAATTCCCTCACCAAAAAATGGTGAATTTGTATTGGCGGTTGAAATTTGATCGTGGAAGTCACCAACTCTAGCGGGTAGATACCACCAATTTATTCCGCCATCTGTTGATACTGAAACTGCTCCTCCGTCCCAATTTGCTTCTGTACAAACCCAACTATTGAAGGTCAACCTTGCTGATGCGCTTGGCGGAATTGTATATTCTGGAGATACTAAGTGAGTGTACATTTCATTGGTATATTTGCCACCTAATTCAATGCCAATGCCATATTGTCCAGAACTCCAGGCATCAGGTCCGTAAATTGCTCTAAGTGGTATTCCTCCATGTGCCCACTCGTTGTTGTCTCGTGATGAAACTGCCCAACCAGATGGTAGTGTGTCAAAAGTATTGAAAGAGAATTGTTGGCTTTGTTGTGAATCAAGACCCATGCTTTGTGTCCATTGCCATTGATTCTGGGCTTGGATACCGTTGGTCAACCAACCATCTGGCGAATTAAATCCAGTTGTTGGTTGTGTATTGAAATCTTTGAAGACCAGTTGTTGGCCATTTGCAGTACCCCGGTTATGATGGAAAATTAGCTGGTCTATTGCGATACCTTCCCAACCAGAGGAAGAGGCACCACCAAAATTAATTCCAGCATTGGTGAATACAGTGAATTTGAATAATGTACGATTTAGACCGCCAGAGGTTGAGAAATTGTGAACGATTGGCAAATAAATTGGCACCCACTCTTTTGACTCACCATAATACAAGTTGCCGTTGTGCCAAATACCTAATCCGGGAATACCATAATTGCCCGATATAGCATTCCAAGTCGCCCCATTATCAAATGAAAATTCGACCGTTAGATAGTCATGGAGATATCCTTGAATATCCCAATTGGCATTAATTTCCAACTCATCAAGATACGGGAAACTGGTTAGATTTGCTGGTATTATGAACTCCGAGGCGGCATATGGCAAATAATCTCCAGATAGGTTACCATGGAACCATGCGCCTTTATCACCGCCTTCATTGAACAAACTCAATTCATCGATGAACCATCCGCCTCGAGGTAGAGGAACTTGGCTAGTTGTGACGCAAAATTGTAAATGTGTGCTCTGTGAAGTTATACTGAAATAAGAATCGAGAGAGATGTTAACAACCTGCCAACTGTTACTATTAGGGGCACTGGCAATCATGCTAGAAAACGGAAGGTTTTGCCAAAGATTGTTTGAATCAAGATATCTAACACTTACCGTATCGGTTGCATCAAGTGCTAACCAGTGTTGAAATTGCAGTGAATAGTTATTGATCACCTTCGGAATATCAATCTTCGGACTACTGAGACAGGTTTCAACATTCGAATTGAGGTCGCCATTTCCTGTTGTCGATAAGAAAGAGGTGTTTTGGTATCCACTGATCGGCAAATTCATGTTTGAATTGCTAAACAAGACGGTGTTATTTTGCACAATATTCCACACATCTCCATTTGGCCCACTTGTCAACCAACCATCGCTGGGAACGGGTGAAGCAATTTCAAAATCATTTACCGTGTTTGCAGTATTAACTCTCTCAAGAATTATGTTTTGATTTTTTGGTGATACCTCGGTATTGGATAAACTACCACTCCACGATAAAGATTGATTGTTACCAAAGGTGCTGTTCTGATAGGCAACGGGATTCCATACGGATGATAGTGATAGATTAGCATTGGTAATGGTATGATTGCGAGGGACTTGGAGGATTCCTGAATCTATGTATTCGACGTAAGTTAGGTTTTCTTCAGGCTCAAATGTCACCTCATATTCGTAGTTGTTTTCTTGGTCGGGTACCAGTGCTTGTGAACCATCGATGACAAAGTTTGAGGCTGTGGTCCCAATCATCAAGACCACCAAGATTGTCGCAATGAATGCCAAAACAGAACGATTTTGTCTGTGAACTTGGCTTGCCACTTGATACCACCTCGCTACGCGAGGTGAGGTCTTTGATTATGAACCAGTTGATACGATGTTTGAGTATTAATGTTCAAGTCCTTTCATATCCGAGGGGTGATTATGGCGGAGGATAGATATCTCGACAAAGCGCAAGCGCGAGATATTGAAGAGGAATTATTCGCCACAAGAAGGCAACAAGCTTCACGAAATATGCCTGTACCATTACCTCGACAGAACTTTTGGGAAATGGTTGGTAAACTGTTGGCTGGAATCGACGCTGATATCCAAGAAATGCTAATGAACGGAATCACCGGATTAAGACTGCAAAACGCCCAAAAACGTCAAGCAAATATTCGAAGAATTGCATCCGAATTATCTCGTAAGCGACTTGTTACTATGATGCAATACCTTGCTAGTCAATCACTGAGAACTGACTCCCAATTAGGGGCAAATCAAGAACTGCAACCGATGGACTGGGCGCGTCACGATCCTGCAGAAAAGGCGTTTTACACTGGGATAGTCACTCAGATGGACCGTTTCAAAAAAGCGATTGATTGGGAATCAATGCAAAGAGGCTTACTGGGAGAAGGATTGGTTGAAAGAAGAAAGCACTCGAGAGGCACTATGCAACTAGATTCATTCATTGAAAGTCCTGAAGGCTTAACCGGCCAGTCACCGCCAGAATTGGTAATTGAAGATGATGAACCTGATATCGAAATGGTTGATTCACAGTATGATGAGGAAGAGCGAATATTCAATGAAGAGTGGCCTGATATTGATGAATATGTTAAATCAGGATTAGAAACTAAGCCGGAAGAGGATGAAAAAGTTATTCAAAAGCCGGCTGAAAAGACTGAGAAACACATGGCGGCTATGGAATTAGCTCCATCAAAGAAGAAAAGTCAAACCTGGACCGAACAATTGCCAATCGAGGCTGCTGAAGAGCCATCCCCTGCTGAAGAAGCGACTGCAGCAGAGAGCAATGAAATGATAAGGATAAGAATCCTACAATCGTTGCCGGAGCCAATTATGTTAGGTGATGGGCTGGAGATAAATCTTGAACAGGATGATATCCACTTTATTGACAAAGACACAGCTGATTGGTTAGTTGAATCAGGTGTTGCTGAGGTAGAAAATCTCTAACTCAGTTGGCAACTCTCATCGAAAGTTCGATACTTACTGTATCTGGAATCTCGATTCTAGTGACTTGTCTTAGAGCAGACTCATCTTTACCTGAGTTGATATCCATCTCAAGCAGACGCTTGTGAACTCTTAATTCCCAGTGATCGTATGTTTCACTACCTTCACCATCTGGCGATTTGCGAACTGGTACAACCAGTCTTCTAGTTGGTAGTGGAATTGGACCTCTTAGGGAGATTCCACCAGCGTCACAGATTGTCTTAATTTGGCTAGCAACTCTATCGATATCTTGGTGGTTTTCACCAGTCAATTTGATGATTGTTACTGCAGCCAAATTTAATCCTCCAACCTGTCAAACCTCAAATCTTAGATTCACTTCTTCTCGATCTTCAAACAGACACCAGCAGCTACTGTCTTACCCATGTCACGGATAGCGAAACGGGACAGTTCTGGGAATGTGTCCATCTGCTCGATAGCAAGAGGCTTGGTTGGTTGGAAACGAATTAGACATGCGTCACCAGTCTTCAAGAATGATGGGTTGGCTTCCTTACCGGACTTGTTGGTCTTTTCTAGAAGTTCCATGAACTTGACAGCAACTTGTGCGGTGTGTGCGTGGAATACTGGAGTGTATCCTACGGAAACGGCCTTTGGAATGTCCATCAACTGGATTTGTCCGACGAAGTGCTCATCGTGTCTGACATAGGTTGGCTCACTGTCAGTGTAACCAGCAACGTCACCACGGCGGATGTCGTCAGCAGCTAGTCCACGAACGTTGAAACCTACGTTGTCACCTGGCTCAGCCTTTGGTACCATTGTGTGGTGCATTTCAATTGACTTAACTTCAGCAGACTTTTGTGATGGGTTGAAAACAACAGTCTTACCAACGTTTAGAGTACCTGTTTCAATCTTACCGACTGGTACAGTACCGATACCGGAAATCTTGTACACGTCTTGGATAGGTAGTCTTAGAGGCTTGTCGACTGGCTTGTCTGGCATAGCAGCAGCGTCAATAGCTTCGAATAGTGTTGGTCCATTGTACCATGGTGTGTTTTCAGACTTCTTGTAAACGTTGTCGCCCTTTAGAGATGATGCTGGGATCATTGGGATGTTGTCTAGTTGAGAACCGAATCCAGCCATCTTTAGTAGGTTGGAAACTTCTGTACAAGCAGCCTTGTACTTGTCTTCTGACCAGTCGACACCGGAAATGTCCATCTTGTTAACGTGGACAATAAGTTCCTTGACACCCAGAACCTTTGCTAGGAAAGCGTGTTCCTTGGTTTGTGCGTTAACACCATCGTTAGCAGCACATAGTAGAACAGCGGTGTCAGCTTGTGAAGCACCAGTAATCATGTTCTTTACGAAGTCACGGTGACCTGGAGCATCGATGATAGTCCAGTAGTACTTAGGGGTGAAGAATTCCTTGTGAGCAACGTCGATGGTAATTCCACGCTCTCTCTCTTCCTTCAATCCGTCCATAACGTATGCTAGACCAAAACCAGCCTTACCGGCTTCTGCTGCTAGCTTTTCGTTCTTTTCAATTACGTGTTCTTCGATGTGGCCTGAATCCAGAAGTAGACGACCTACGGTTGTCGACTTTCCGTGATCTACGTGACCTACGAATACAATATTACGGTGTGGCTTACTCTTGTCTTCCCATTGAGATGGCATAATAATAACTCCTTATCGAGCCTTCCGACATGCAACCCCTATTTGAAAGCGACGCATGGTAAATTATGTTGTATATGTGGAAAAAACCAAACACTGTTCGCCAATTTACTGAGATTTTTCACTCCGTGCCTACAATCTCGCCCTCTTTGGAAACTTTGTACAACCTTGCCGTACTAGTAAGACCGCTTATCGCTTTTGGCGAGCCAGATATAGCGACTACTTTGTGTCCGGGTTTTACTGCTCCAGTTTCTACCAACAAAGAAAGCGCATTCTGCATGGTCTTGGAGCCTCGTTCATATTCTTCGACCACTATACTATCAATGCCGGGTAAAATTTGCACCTTGCGTGCAGTCTCGATACTGTTAGTTACTGCGGTGACTGGCATACCGGGTTGATGCAGCGATACCAATCTAGGTGCATTACCACGTTCTGTAGCAACCAAGATGCGTGATGCATTGGCCATTTTGGCTAATTCAACACCGGCATGAGCAACCGCCCGGGTTGAGCGATATTTGTTGACAGATTCTGGTTTAAGGTCACTCGATTCTAGGCCTTGCTCAGTTGATTGAGCGATTTTAGCCATCGTTTGAACTGATTTTAGCGGGTATTTGCCTGAAGCAGTCTCGCCTGAAAGCATAACTCCAGTAGCTCCTTGTCTAATAGCGGTTGAGATATCGCTAACTTCCGCCCGGGTCGGTCTTGGATTGACTGTCATGGTTTCAAGCATCTGAGTAGCGACGATTACCGGCATGCCGCGCTCTAATGCACTATCAATGATTTTTTGTTGAGCAATTGGTACTTCTTCTAGAGGAATTTCCACCCCTAAATCGCCTCTTGCCACCATTACCGCATCGGCGATATCCAGAATTTCGTCTAAGTGATCCAAGGCCATTGGATGTTCTATTTTTGCAACGATCCATGTCGATAGACCTCGCTTCTTGATGGTCTCTTTGGCCGGTTGCAAATCTTTTGCCGTTCTGACATATGATACTGCGACCACATCTGCACCTGTATCTAGCGCGTGCTTGAGAGCACGCTCATCTTTTGGCCCAATCGCTGGCAGGTCAACCAAGGTCCCTGGTACATTGATACCCTTTCTCGAACTTATCGGTCCACCGTCTTGTATACGGCACGTTACTATTCCACCCGCTTCACCGGTGGTTGAGAGTACTTTGAGTCGAATTAGCCCATCAGCAAGCAGCACTGGGTCGCCTTTCTTCAACTCAGCAGAGAGCCCGGCATACTGTACTGGTAATTTCTTGTTGCTTGCATCTTCCATGTAAGAAATACCACAATGCAGTTCGACTTTTTTCCTCATACCTAAGACGTGTATTCCTTCGAATTCGCCAAGCCTGAGTTTTGGTCCGGGTAGGTCTGCTAGAATACAGGTTGGCCGGCCGATTTTAGATTCTAGTGCCCTGATGCGGTGATAGAGTTCGGTTTTCTGCTCTGGCTCACCGTGTGAATAATTCAAACGGCATACGTTCACGCCACCTTTTAGCAGGGACAGTAAGGTCTTGTCATCATCCGATGCAGGACCGATAGTTGCGACGATACGAGTTCTTCGCATGGTTAATCCTCGCTGGCTACCCATGAAAGGGCTTTCTCAATATATTACGATAAATCACTTGTAATGAAGAATTATTACAAATGACTCGATTTTTTGGTCATTTACCTTTTCGTTATGGATTGCAATAACCCATTCTCCATCACCAAAGGTAGATTCAGTTTCGGTAAACATGTATGAACTCAACAGAAGTTGTAAACAGTCATTGTCATCATCGCAATCACCATGTTCACGACCATCGAGTGGCGTTTCTGTGGTGTTCCTAGCCTCTTCATCTTCCTCATTGTAAGCATAAATGTCTATTTTATTGCGACAGTTATTTCCCTCACCGGGAGTAATGTCTTGACAATCATCGTCGATTTGTGGGTAAATTAGAATCACCTCTACCTTTCTAATCGTATTGCCTTGGTCTTTATCATAGACAACTGGTACATCGAATTGAATCTCCTCTGGATCATTGGAGTTGCCACTAGCAATTTCCCAGTCTGTGTCGGACCAGTGGCCATAAAATGACACATAGACCTTGATTTTGTCACCGTCCATCTTGCCAGCACTGTTAGTTACTGATAGGTTGATTTGGTATTCTCCTGGTGCAACATCCTTCCACTCTACAGATTCGCCAGTAAGGTCAGCATCATTTTCAGTATTGCCATCGCCATCTGAATCAACTAGTAAGTCTAAGTCCCAGTTGTACTCAGTAATGTATTGGTCTTCACCACCGGCCTCGGTATCATAAGCATCTAGCATAATGTCTCGAGTGTCTTGTATTTCTCGGTCGGAGCCAGGGTCTTTGTCCATAGCACAAATCCACAAGATGATGTCACGAGTGTTGTCAATTTCCTCGTACAAACAGTCCTCTTCATCAGTGTACTGAGTGATTTCGGCGGTTGGCGAACCAACTGGTGCCTCTGAAACTGTTACGTCCTTGGTTTGTGAACTGCTCTTACTGCCTGATACTACGGTCAATGTTACGCTGTATGTGCCTTCTAATTCCCAACTGCATGAGACTTTTTGGCCGGTTTTATCGGTCGCACCATCGCCATCACAATCCCAACTGTAGGTTAAGGAGCCGTCTTGCGGCAGTGAACTAGAAGCATCCATCTGAACACTATCACCGGTTCGAATGTCGTTTTTTGGTGAGTAATCGAACACTGCTGTAACATTTACCTCGGCCTCATCATCGCTGGCTAGGATACATCCAGATAAACTGGCACAGACCATCAAAAGTACAATCATTAGTGGCTGAAATGTCGCCTTCATCATGTAGACTGGAGGGTTTATCCATCAAAAGTGCTTCCACGAATTGCGCTATTTCAAAAAGAAAACAACGAACTCTGTTTATTGCCTGCCATTAATTCCTTGGCGTTCCAACCAAATGCTTCGGTAATTCGGCCCAATGCTGCGGCCAAACGTTCGGCGTAGAATTTGCCATCATAGTCAGAAATTCCGCCATCTTCTTCAGATTCTAACCACGGCTCAACCGTCATTGGTGAGCGAGAGGCATCGGTTACTACGTATGAGACCTTCATACCAGAAGTGAAACCTAATCCAAGGGCAATTCTAGCTTTAGCAACTCTCACTTGTGCCATGCTATCTGGATTAGCGTAAGCCTTGGAGAAATCAACGCTACCGTCTTTTCTTACCGTTCCTTTGCAGGATTTTGCTAAGATTAGTTCCGTTGGGTCAACCTCGTTATTCTTGAGTGCCTTTACTCTATCAAGAGCACATTTAACCAATTCATTCTCTTGGTCTGCCAAAGCAAAGGTGAAAAGTTCCTTCATTGTCTTGGTAAGATAGGCAAAAGAATCGGTGCGCTGGGTCTCATATCCGCGGATTAACATCTCATCACTAGGATAGACTACTTGGCCAACATAGCGCTTTTTTGCTCCGTGAGAAAAGAATACTGAAAGGCCTTTTTCATACTCTAATACCGCTGAATCTTTACTGTAACGTTCGGCGATTTCCAAACCAAAGTCGATCATACTCTGCTTGGCGGCCTCCCATGCCGCTATCTTGGCAAGTGCTGTTTCATCACCAGCATCTGCTGCGGCTTGTTCATCTGGTCTGATGGTTGATGGTGAGCCTTCTGGAACTGGGGAACGAACGAATATCGAATCGGTATCAGAGTAGACAACGTGATGACCTTCAGCGTCTAATTGGGCGATGATGTCCTTGATGTTGAAACGGGCCCATGCGGTAATTGAAGAGCCCAAATCACGATGCGTGAAGCGGTAAAAACCACTAGCAAATACTCCGTAAAAGGTATTCATGAGAATTTTTACCGCATACTGCATGGAATCGTGGAACATGATTCTGGCAGAATCTTGACTCTGTTTTGCTTCCTTAAGTGCCGCTTTGTGGACATCACGCTGTGCCATCAAATTCTCTAACAGGGTCGGCACCAAACCTTTGCGAACGCTTTGATGCCGGAACCGGGCGCCAGTTGGTGCGACGTGAACCGGCTCATCCTCAGCCGGTTGGTCTGATTGAATTGGGTCGATTCTAGTTGTATAACAGACATTGCTGCCAATCATGATTGAAGGATACATACTCTTGAAATCGAGTACGGCAATCCATGGATGAAGTCCAGCATCAACATCGTGAACATAGCCACCGGTGATTTGGCCTTCTTTCGGCTCGGCTGAACCGGTAAGGGGAACTGCGACGTGTTCTCTATCGGCGAGTCTAATGATTAGGGAATCAACCAATTGGCTTGAACTACCATTGGCTGCGGTATCGAAATTGACTTTGGCTACTGCTGCAGTCGCTTCCTTACGGCGAATGGCTTGTAATTCCTCTAAAATATCGAGGGGAAGTTCGGCATCTCGGATACAGTATTCCATTACCACATCTGGGCGTGCCGCCCATTCTTCGTCCATCTTCGAGGCATCAACGTCCATTTTGTGGCGGTCCTCATCATCTGGAAACAGTAACTTGGCAACGTATGATAGGGTTTCACGCTGAGGTCTAATGGTCATGCGAGTTTGCCACCAAGCATCAACTACGCTTCGACCGGCAAGATTCCAGGCACGGTTGCTTTGCCGACGAGGTAGCAATCCAGTTCGAGTTCGCTTGAGTTCTTGTTCCGATTGCTCGACTCTGCCCCAACCAAATAGTGCTGCCTTGCGACGCCAGCCGCCTCTCTTACTGAGTTCATCGGCTCTGTCTCTGAGTCTCGGTAAATCGAAATTATCGATATTGTAACCGGTGATTATGTCTGGGTCTTGCGAGCGAACGATTAGTGTCAGTTGCTCCAAAATATGGCCTTCTTCACCTTGTAAAGCGTACTTCTGTCGGATGCCCGTGCCCATGTCTTCAATCCATCCAGCTGCGCACAAAACCGATTCATCTTTGATACTGGTTTCTAAATCGAAGGAGAATACTTTGAATGGTACCTGAAAAGCATCTGTATCAGATAAGTCATCGATTGTACAGGCTACCGTAATGTCAACACTATAACGTCCAGCACCACCAGCAGCCCGCACTTTGGTAGTTTGCTGCATGTCATTATTGGGCGCATCAATGGTATCGATTATCTCACCCTTAGCGTGGATGTGCATACCCAAATCTAAATCTAAGAATAGTCGATTGAGAAACGGAATATCGCCAGAGTAGACGCCCCAGCCCTGCTTTTCTAGCGACTTACGCAGGTTTGGTACCACATATGGTTGACGTGTAGTAACTTGCCAAATTGGTCGCATGCCGAGATCGGTGAGTTTCATGGTTGGCCCGTCTATCTTGACAACATCCTCTTTGTCAGCGATGACTTTGACTCGTGCTTTCAGTTGTTCAGGGATTTCCTGACCGGCTTGCCAAGCAGATAGTGGAGTAATTTCGAAACTTGGTTGTAAGCCTTTGATGAGCAGGCAAATCGAGCGACCGTCTTCACAGCGACCAAATACTTCGAGGATGGTTTGGTGGTCTTTACCGCCGTTGGAAGCATCGAGAGAGTGGTACCGTCCACTGATTATCCCGAGTCTGCCGTCGAACTGCATGGCTCTGCCCAAACATAACAGGGCACAGCCCTGTTATTGCCCTTCGTATTGAAGCACGCTAAAGATTACTGGACAATGATGGTTCCAGTCATCGATGGATGAGGTTGGCAGTGGTAAGTGTAAGTTCCAGCACTCAATCCGGTAAGGGTGTAAGTTTGACCGTTGGTCAGTGTTCCGGAGTTAAACAATGGAGTTGAGCCATCTGCAGTTACTGTATGTCCTACACTATCCAAATTGGTCCAAATCAGGATATCACCTTGGGTAATGGTAATACTTGATGGACTGTATGCCATGTTCTGTATGTTGATATTATGGATAGTGTAAACTGTAGTGGAAGCAGAATTCACGGCTGCTGAATTGTCGGTACCATCATTAGCAACTACGGAACAATAGACAACATCGCCAGAGCTCATACCGGTTGTATCAAGATTTTGTGTTGTGCTGTGTGAAACACCATTGAGATACCATGTGTAAGCATAAGTTAGTACATCACCATCAGCATCTGAACCTCCAGATGGAGTACAGGTCAGTTGGTCTCCAGCGAAGGTTCCAGAAGTATGTTGCTGTGTTGAATATCCGATAGCAACTGAACTGATACTCGGTGCGCTATTTTGGATTGTTATGGAGTTACTAGAAACGGCAGGTCCGTACGATGTTCCATCATATGGAGTGATCATGCAATTAACAGTATCACC
>WTIT01000074.1 GCA_011526375.1 Methanobacteriota archaeon | reverse complement strand
ATTGCTAGATCAAAATTCACCCTTAGTGACGGTAGGCCAGCATGGGTTGCCATGGATACCGGTGCTTACAATCACGTAAATCCGGGACTAGCAGCAGTAAATCTTGCGACTCTAAAGGTGATTAAACAGACCACTTTGCGAGAAGACCGCTGGTTTGACAAGCCCAAGAAACCATCACGCTACCTTGGTAAAATTCGTCAGCGGGCCAAGCGCTGGAAAATGCCTGGTAATCGAAAAGAATCTACAGTTGCGGATAGTTTTGGCTTGAAAGCACTACGAGAGCGAATCAAGCGCAACATCACGGCTGAAGATAGAGCGAGAGAAGATATCAACCGGATAGGGCTGTTGATTCCGTCCGTTGATGGTTACAAGATAGCCCAGCAACGCAGACCGTTTACCTGGCGCAGAATCACCAAACGTGCTAAGGATAGTAGAGCAACTGAGGTTGAGATTAATGATGAGTGGCAACATAATGGGCGAACCATTAGGCTCGGGCCGGGAACTGAGAAAAACCGTGAGCGACCTCATCTGCCCGGGCCACATTCATTCAGTTACTATCGCAGCAAACAAAGAAATCCCGTGCTGAAAGTTATTGAAACTATTGATAATAAGCAACTGATAAATTAAGGAAAACAGGTTATTTTGGCACTTATTTGCCGTAATTCGGCGTTTTATTGTTGTAAATCCCCGAAAGCCATACCTTTATTACCCTCGAAGGTGTTGGCTCATTCATGGAGAGCCAACCAGATAAAACCGCCAGCAAGGCGCCTCCTAAGGTTACCTTTGAGAGAGCGCTAGAACGAGTAAGAAGTCAAATCGAAATTCGTAATGACATTATGCGAGCATCTCTTGAAACGGCATTGCGACTACAGGAAGGTCGTGGTTCATTCATGCTGTACGGATTTTGACCGGAAGTATTGATTCAATCAACCATGCCCACCACCCATGGAGGGGTTGGCATGGGAAGCAATTCTTGCCGCAGGCACATTCTTTTTTCTCGGAGCAATTTCACCCGGCCCAAGCGTAATGGTCGTCATTAGGAATACTATCGTTGGGGGCAGATCACAAGGCGTAGCCTGTGCCATAGGCCACGGCATCGGCTTTGGCATCTATGCCGGCAGTGCAGTTTTTGGCCTTATTGTATTACTTGAAAATGCACCAGATGCCTTCCTAATCCTCCAACTAATCGGCGTTGGATTGCTGACTTGGTACGGTTATCTGATGTGGAATGATGAAGTCAATTTAGATGAAAAGCAAGATGTTGATGAAGGTAAAATCAGGCGTCAAGGTTTCATTGAAGGATTCTCTATCGCCTTCTTTAATCCAAAAATTGCCCTGTTTTTAGTCGCAGTTCTAGCACAAGTACTCGAACCTGGCATGGGCATGGGAACCAAATTAGCGATTGGATTACTTGGCATGAGTATCGATATGGGTTGGTACCTTATTGTCGCATTAGCCTTGACTGGAACCGGAGCAGTTGACTGGTTACGCGCCAAAGGTGTGCTTATCTATCGAATTACTGCAGTAGCATTATGGCTGTTTGCCGCTTCAGTTGTAGTGACATTAGTGTGATTACTTTTGGCACCTTGGGCACCAAAATGTCGAGCGATTAGATTGGACGATTCGCTCTACTGTGCCACCACAACCTTCTTTCAAACACGGTTCATCTTCTCGCCCATATATCGTAAAATGGTGCGAAAAATAGCCTAAGTTTCCTTCTACGTCAGCAAAGTCATTCAGCGTTGAGCCCCCTGCAGCTATCGCTTTATTGAGTACAATCTTGACTTCATCCACTAGCCTCTCAAGGGCTTTGGTTGGCTTTCCATTCTTTGTAACCAATTTAGCGGCTAATTTAGTTGGGGAAATACCTGAATTGTGTAATGCCTCACAAGCGTAGATATTGCCGACACCGACAACGAATCTTTGGTCTAGCAATGTGGTCTTGATCGGTGAGCGTTTGCCTCGGCATCTATCAGCAGCAATCTGTGCGTTCCAATCATCAAATGGTTCTGGACCTAATACCTCAAGTAGCGGTTGTATCGATTCTTCGGCTCGATGAAATAATTTGACAATACCAAATCGACGTGGGTCAGTATAAACCGAAATCGAGCCGTCAGTAAAGCGAATCTCCATGTGGTCATGGCGACCCTCAAAGCCGGTCTTTTCTCCAAATGCCGAATCATTATCCGGGCCACTAAGGTCGTAATTGCTGACTTTTTCAGCATCGAAGATTGTGTATTTACCAGACATTCCTAAATGAGATAAGAATACTAAATCACCATCAGTATCGATTAGGAGATACTTGGCTCGCCTTCTAATTCCGGTTATTGTTTGACCCTCAAGTTGTTGAGCAAAGTTATCAGGAAAAGGATAGCGAAGGTTTGGACGGCGCAAAATCACCTTCGATACCGTCTTGCCAATCCACGCTTTGGATAAGCCGGTCTTGACGGTTTCAACCTCTGGTAACTCGGGCATGAACTACTCAACACGACGAGTCACAAAAAGAACATGGTTGTCTTCATAGCCGGTTAATTTGATGCTTTCTTCCACTGCAAAGCCATTTTCCACCAACTGCTCCTCGACTTTGCCAAATAGCACATCTTCGCCTTCACCAGTCCACCGCTCACTAGCAGCTTTTAGAGATAACAGACCAACCCCGTCAACATTCAGGAATCGTTGACAGGCTTTGATAAAAATCTCCACTTGGCCAGACTGAGCAACATCTTGGAATAACCAATTTACTTTACGTGGCAGTAATACACCCCATGCAGAATGTTTGCGAGCATCGCCAAGCACTGGCACTAAGCCTGGTCTTGTCTTGGCCAAGTGAGTCAAATCCCTAAGGCACCTAGGTGCTAAATCAACCGCTACAAGTCTCCCACCGAGGTCATTATCAGCACCACACAGGTGGTCATGCAAATGACTGATAGAAGTGCCATGGCCAGCGCCCAAATATAGTACTGTAGAGCCTTCTTCAGGCAGCAATAACGATTTGTCACGCTTGGTACGCATTATTCCTGCACCTAACTTTGAGCGACTCGGATCCCATCTTCGATACTCAGTTCCGCCGAAATTACGTAATGATTCACCGTAAACAGCAACGCCAGCATCAGCATTTTCACTCCACAATGCTCGACCTTCAAGTCGCACCGCCCACGATAACATATCGTAGCGATTGCCTCGATTTTTACCCAGATTAACACCTACCTTTGTCGGCGTTTTGGCTTCGGATTAGCAGCCTTAATCGATTCAATTTTCGCATCTATTTCATCAACCATAGATTGACTCCATGGCTCACCTTCGAATGCATCAACTTTCGCCGCGATACTCGCTTTGGCAGCAATAGTTCGAGCAATCTTACCCCTAACCCACCTTGGTGAGCGAGAGATCCATGGATGCATGAAAATATGGCCGTGTTTTGGTGGTGCAGCACCGGTTTTGAGGTGATTGAAGAATGCCTTTTCTGCCCCTAGAACCTGAACTGTTCCAGCAGGCAATCTAGCAAGTCTCATTCTGCCGTGAGCCTCAACACATAGTCGTGCAGCAAGTAGTGGCCCTAACATAATTGATAACGAGGGCAGATGAGATTCTGATAATTCTCTAATTGCATTTTCCAAACGGTCTAATTTGCCCCTAAATGTTGCAGTCGACTCACCCCACTCTCGCAGGGTTTTCCACTCGGATTTAGATGGGCCGTTTTCTGGCATTGAAACTGATAGATTGCTGGCCAAGGTAGCCAAAGAATCTGCTTCGCCAACTAACTTGGGCAAACTAGAACGATCTTTGCCAAATCTGACCTCAGGTAAGAATAGGCCTACCCATTCGACCAGTCTCGCTTCCATTGTCAAGAAGGTTGCTCGCATCTCATCACTGGCTCGGAGCAAATGCTCCAACCTTTTGTCAGGGTCACCTGCAGCCATTGCGACTCCTTGTCGTGCCATTTCAGTTGCCGCCTTATCTGCAGCTTGTAGAGCCTCATCAGAGGGTAATGGCCAGTCTGCTTCGGGTAGTTGCTCATCGCCGTGAATTAGGGGTTTAGCATCTGGAAACCGCTCATGTAACAGCATTGCTTCTTGTGTAAGGCCACCATTTGCGATACAGTGTAGTCTTTCAATCAGTGCTCTTTGGTCAAAAAACCCATCCCAAATCGCTTGGTCATGAATGACTCCGTCATCATCAGCAACTGCTGCTGCTTGCCAATCATACCATAGCCACATAGTTGGAGGCAAACGGGTTGAGGTTTTCACGCTTGCCACAAATAATTGAATTAATTGTCAATCGTAGAATTACCAAATATCGGTAATTTACCTGTTAAAATAGGGTTTTTTGCATACATTAATTAATTGGAAACTGGAGGATGACCTATGTTTTGCCCAAAATGTGGAACACTATCATTCCCAAACCCTAGCGGTAACATTAGTTGTACAAACTACAAATGTGGCTATAATGGACCGGCAAAACTCGTTATCAAAGGTACTGACGGTGAAGAAGTAGACCTTTCCAACGTTAAATCTAAAACAGAATCCAAGAAACGTGAATACGAAGTCATCAAAGATTCAGATAAGATGCAAGGCATATTGACCAAAGACACCTACATGTGCCCTAAGTGTGACTGTGTAGAAGTATTTGCATACCTAGAGCAAACACGTTCATCTGATGAACCAGAAACTAGAATGTTAACCTGCAAAGATTGCGGTAATGGTTGGCGAGAATACTAATCAAATATCGCCTTCAACTCTTGGCGCAAGGAAGTACTTGACTTCAACAGCACCATCGTGGAATGCAAAATTGATTGCAAGTGGGTAATTTTCACCAAAACCAATCTCAAGAGTCTCAACTCTGCCAATTACCTTGTTCAGTGGTTGTAGGTAACCAAGCGAGTATTGGCTGTGGGCTGGATTGTCATACTCAAATAGTTGTAAGTCATCCTTGTGGAAATTGACTTGTATGTTGCTGTTGGTACCGCTTGCACTAACGGTAAACTGATCACCGCCAATTGATAATGTCATCATGTCACCACCCAATGCTGCAGCTTTCAGAATTCTAATGAAATCGTTACCACTGAGGTGAACCTTACACTTTGGGTCAAGTGGCGGTAGTGCTGGAACAGTAATTGTTGATGGGTCGATTGTTCTTAGTTCACCTTCTACGTTACCTAACTTTGCATGAAGCATACCAGTTCCTTCATCAGCTCTTAGATTCAACATCTCTTCCGGTGTTCCCAAACTGACTAGGTTCCTAACCACATCAATCTCGAACGCTAATGATGTTTCATCAAGTTCCCATGTATCAAATGCTGCTGAGTCTATGTCCATCTGAATCATTGCAACATGGGAATGGTCAACTACCCTTATGTGAAGACTGTTTTCTTTAAAATCAAACTTAGCGTCTTCAACAACGGCTTTTAACGTATCCAAAATCTTGCTCATCAGGTCTAATCGGGCTGTGACGTTCAACATGAGATAGCACCCCTCTCTAGAAACCATTGCGCTTTCGACGGCTTATGAACTTACCATACCGAAACAA
>WTIT01000044.1:17299-22030 GCA_011526375.1 Methanobacteriota archaeon | reverse complement strand
ATTACATCTGCTTGGATTACGTTAGCATCATTGACCATTACGCCATCACCAACTGTGAACGATAATGGCTGACCATTTACTGCGTTGGCAGACATACAATCGGTTACTGCACTAGCAGGAACTGAAGATGCTACCACGTGGTATAGCAGTATATCGCTCAAGGTTTGCTTACCTTCGGGGGTGTCAAGTGCTGCCAGGTCAATTCCCGCAGCAGTGAAAGCATCGTCCGTTGGGGCAAAGACGGTGAATGGACCGTCGCCCTGCAGTGTTGCCAACAGGTCTGCTTGGATTACTGCATCAACTAGCGCATTATGAATGCCAGTACCTGCAGCTGTGGTTGGAATGTCTACCGGATCTGCTGGTGGCATCAATACCTTGTCAATCACGTGAATTACGCCATTGCTTGTTGGAATATCTGCAGTGGTTACGCTAGCGCCGTTGACCATTACACCGCTGCTCAAATCAAAAGTTAGGTCGTCACCGTTGACTGCTGTTGCAACCATACCATCACTCAATGCGCTAGATGGAACTTCAGAATCAACAACGTGATACAAAAGTATGTCTTGCAAGGTATCCTTACCTTCGGGAGTATCAAGTGCTGCAAGGTCGATTCCTGCATCAGTAAACGCTTGGTCGGTTGGAGCGAAGACGGTGAACGGGCCGTCTCCTTGTAGGGTTGTCAATAATTCAGCCTGTATAACCGCTGCAACAAGTGAATCATGAATTGTCGTGCATTGGGCAGTTCGAGGAATATCTCTTGGAGTGTCGGTTGGCATCAATACTTTGTCAATTACGTGTATCAGCCCATTGCTTGAAATGACATCGGTCATAATTACATTAGCATCATTTACCATTACCCCAGATTCGCCGACGGTAAAGGACAGAGGTTGCGTATTTGCCGCATCGGCTGACATACAGTCGGTTACTGCAGACGCTGGTACTTCTGCTCCTACAACGTGATAGAGCAGAATGTCAGAAAGTTCTGACTGGCTTAGCGTCGATAAATCGACACCTAAGTCGGTAAATGCTTGGTCGGTAGGTGCAAAGACAGTGAACGGCCCTTCACCTGCTAAAGTAGATAGTAGTCCAGCGTCGACAACTGCGTTAACTAGCGTGTTGTGAATTCCTGTACCCGATGCTGTTGTTGGGATGTCTGTGGGTGGCATCAATACCTTGTCAATAACGTGGATTATACCATTAGATGCTGCGACATCTGCTTGAGTGACGGTTGCACCACCTACAGTTACGGTGGTTCCATCATTGGTGAAAGCTACCTTGTCACCATTCATCATCTCTGCCATCATGCCATCGGTTACGGCACTTGCTGGTACTGAACCATCGAAAACGTGGAACAACAAGATTTGGGTTAGTGTATCTTTTTCTTCCTGAGTTTGGAAGTTTGCTAGGTCAATTCCTGCATCAGTAAATGCTTGGTCAGTTGGTGCAAATACTGTGAAAGGTCCTGATCCTTGCAAGGTGGTTACCAAATCAACATGAGTTAGTGCGGCTACTAAACTATCGTGAACGGTTGTTCCCGCAGCCACAGTTGGGATATCTTCGGTTCCATCGGCGCTAGAAACCGGCAGACTGGAAGCCAATAGACAGGTCATAATCAAACATACTAGGGTTTTTCTCATATTCTAGAGATTTATTCCTTCCAGTTATAATAGGCTGTTTTTTAGGTTACAACAAATTAAGAAACAGAAAGTTGTTCAGAAGCGATTGAAAAGTTGTACAACGTTACTGCCCCATTGTAAGTCTGAGTTGTGTTTAAGACCAGCGTCATCTAGATGCTTAGTACTAATTCCTGATGGGTATGGTTTCTGATGCTCAACTTCTGCTTGGACCAAATAGAATTCATCAACCAGTCCTGCGTTCAAGAAATGCTTGATGGTAACCGGTCCACCCTCAACCATAAGTCGCTGTATTTCCATATCGCCAAGTCGGTTCAATAAGGCAGGCAAGTTAGTGAAATCTTCATTCAATACCATTGTTTCACCGCCATCTGTCAATACTTTCGAATCTTGAGGAATCCTGCCATTGGGATCGATTACGATACGTAGAGGCTGTCGCGCTGAAGGTACTCGACGGATGTTCAGTGAAGGGTCATCACGGATGATTGTCTCAACACCGACTAGGATTGCATCGCACTCTTTACGTAATTGATGAACGGCATCCAGGCAGCCTTCAGAAGTAAAGCGGCCGGCGGATTGGCTACGGTCGTCAACTGAGCCATGTTTGTCAACTGCAAGTTTTACCGTAACAATCGGTCTTCTGTGTTCACACCAGTGCAAGAATTCACGCATTTGTATAGCTGAATCAGACTCCAATAAACCAGTTGCAACCTCAATTCCAGCCTCCTCAAGAACTTGGATTCCTTTGCCACGAACCGTTGGATTTGGGTCATGATGTGAAACTATTACTCGCTTGATGCCTGCCCAAAGAAGTGACTCAGTACATGGTGGAGTGCGCCCAAAATGGTTGCACGGCTCAAGAGTGACATAGGCAGTTGCGCCATTTGGTGAATGGCCTTTCTTTTCTGCATCATGGATTGCCATCTGCTCTGCGTGCAAGCCTCCTAAATGGTCGTGCCAACCTTCAGCGATTATTTCGCCATCTTTGACCAGTACACAACCAACCATTGGATTTGGAGAAACTCGACCTCGCCCAATTTCCGCAACTTCAAGAGCGCGGGTCATGAATTGTAGGTCTGCTTCACTCCATTCCACAGTCTGCACCAGTAGGAGCGTGTGGCTTTGCATAATTGAGTGCTTGCTTTACGCCAAAGAGAAGGATTCATGCGTCAAACCCGTATCGGGTAATATGGCCTCAAGTGGCAATGGACCGGAAATAATCGAGTTTTTGCCCGACTTGACGACCAAGAAAAAGAAGGGTGTACATCGACCAGTTTACGCTAAAGTGTTCACCAAGGAAATCGCTAAAGGAAACGATGTCAAAGTCATACACTTAATGGTCAATCCGTTTTCCGGCAAAAAGCAGGGTGAGAAAATTGCTCAACGGGCGAAAGAGGCTTTTGAACAGCAAGGACTTGAGGTCAATATGCACCTGTCAACCTTTTCTGGTGAATTAATTGAGCTCGCTGCTGGCCTTGCCACCAAAGAGGATGATGTAGTTGCAGTTGTTGGCGGCGATGGAAGTTTATCCGAAGTCATAACCGGATTGATGCAGGCAAAATCTACCTGCAGAGTTGGTTTAATTCCCGCAGGAACTGGAAATTCAATGGCTAACGACTTGAAAATCAAGGATACCGATGAAGCGATATCGCGGATTGTTGCCGGAAATTATCAGTTGCTAGACCTTGCTAAGGTCGATATGGTTGCTGGACTACCTGGGCATGAAAACGGTGAATTAACTCGCTACAGTGCAAACTTAGTCACATGGGGACTTGGTGTTGACTCGACTATCAAAGCTGAAGGCATGCGTTGGATGGGTCCAATGCGATATGATGTTGGAATCTTAATGGCAATTATGGCCAACAATCGACGTCATGCAACGTTAACAATTGACGGTTATCCAATCGAGGATGACTTCACCTTATTCTTAATTCAAAATAGCCAAACAGGTGGCTCGCTACTTCCTCTCGCTCCTGGGGCGACACTAGATGATGGATTGATGGATATTGGAATTTTGAAGAAAATGAAACGTGGACAGATTTTGAAAGCCTTTGGCCAGTTAAAGAAAGAGGGGCGACATGTATTCCATCCAATGGTAGATTATTATCGATTCAAAACGTTGGAAATATCAACTCCGAAGCCGACTGCTATCAATGTCGATGGTGAAAATATTGGTTCAACTCCACTAAAGATGGAAGTTTTGCCTAGTGCGTTGAAGATCATTCGTTGATCAGAATGAGAAATCTGAGAAGTCATCGTCGTCTTCAAAGGTTTGCGGCTCTGGTTTTGCCTCATATTCTGGCTCAGCCTCTCTGGGTGCGGGTGATGCCGCCTTACGCTTCTTCGCCGCTCGACGCTTAACCGGTGCCTTGGCTGATTTTGGTTTAGGTTTAGGAGAGGAATCTTGGCGGACACTTGAGAAATGTTCGGTACGTTTTGGGGCTCGCTCACTTGAGACAACATTGCTAACTGGCGCACTATCACGCTTAGGTGGTGGAGTCCAGATGTCTTGTTGACCAAATGCGGGTCCTCCGGCGACGTCTGATTCAGACATTTCCTTTTCCAGTTTCATCGATTCCTCGGTTACCACTACAGAGGATGAACTGCCACCAAACTCCGAAGGTCCATCAGATGAACCGCCTGAAAGGGCACTGTCTAAGTCAAAACCTGAAATTCCCGCATCATCTTTCTTTGATGATATCTTAGGTTTCTGGCTGCCGATTTTCTTATCTTCTCTATCATATTGTCGTTTGCGTTCTGTAGGAGAAATTGAGCCTGACTTTTTGTCACGCTTCAAATCTGCAGCGACTTTCTTAATTTTAGCTAATCCTTCTTCGCCAAGCAAGGTCTTCATTGTCTCTCTAGCACCTTGTCTGACAATCATTTGTGAAAGCAAAAACATACCAACTGAGCCACCAATGCCGACTACAATAAAGAAAGTAATGAAGCCGCCTCGGCCAATAAATGGTACATGTCCGAGTTTCCATTCATCACCGTCATTACCATTCGAGCTGACAACTCTTCCATCAATTTCGATTTCATCAACTAGGACATATACCGATTGAAGATTGTTGATTCCAACGTTAAGATTACAATT
>WTIT01000044.1:6606-17199 GCA_011526375.1 Methanobacteriota archaeon | reverse complement strand
AAAACGCTGGCAGACAAATATCCGGTGAATTTGATTCTGTCACTGGCATTCTTAGCAGTTACAATCTCTTCTCCAACATCACAGCCGACTGGTGATAAACTCTCGAAGGTAGATTTTGATGCGCCAAGGTTTGTAGTTATACTAGCCTCTGTTGCGGGGTTTTGGTCGATATCGACTTCAATTCCGCCGCTGCCCCACTCTGCTGTATCGGGGCCTAGGCAGCCTGCAAGAAACATCGTACAGACCAGGAGCAGTGCGAGTCGAGCCCTCCGCATATTGAGCCTAAAGGGGATTTAGTTTGAGAACTCTTCCATCAAAATTGGCCAGTTTCTCTGTGGATTAACATGGCGCAGAGAGAGGGATTCGAACCCCCGCGTCTGACGACAGTGGATTTCAAGTCCACCGCACTACCGGGCTATGCGATCTCTGCAACGACTTAGCGCAAAGACTCCTCTTTCTAGTCTTTTGCCCTAATTTAGGGGAACAAAAATAGTCAGATTACTGATCGTTATCATCCCTATTGTTACTAATTCTAATTGCTGCGAGAGATATTGCTGCGATACCAACTGCAGCGGTGAAACCAGGGATTCCTGAGGATTCTACCTCGACTAAACCTTCATCTTGGACTAAAGCTTCTATGTCTTCAATAAATTCCTCAGGCTGCCAACTATCTCCAGTCCACGCAATAACTGGCTTTCTTTGTGTATCTAGAATCAATGTTGTTGTGGAATGCCCAACATAATATTCCTCGGTTACGTCTGCTAAGACGCAAGACAGCATAGTGTCTTCTGGCCATTCATAACCTTCATCGCACATACAATGCTTACCAGCGCCACTGCCCATCTCCCAGCCGTGTCCATCACATACCACGTCATCGTCTTCAGCAAATACTCCAGGCATTGGTATTGTAGAATCATCAGTCGAATTAGGTGCCCACGCAAGATAGGATGGATTTTCTATTGAGTCCATACCGACACTACTTGCTTCCCAATTCATCGCAGTTTCATTCCATTCATGTAGTTCCCACCACCAACTATTGTTATCGTCTGCAGGGTTTTCACCGCCAACAGATTCCAAATAGTGACCCCATTGAGAATCAGGTGCTGAAAAACTGATTCCGGCACCGTCAAACGCTGAGGATGTTAAGTGCCAGCCGGTGTTGTCTGTGATTTGTTGATGGGCTGTTGTGTTGTCTGGGAATACCACTGAAACTGAGGAATTGTCCATATCTGGAGTATTCAGTAGTGAATGATCAGCACTGGATGCAACCCAAGCGACATTCTTACTCAGTGGATATTCCACCGAATCAACTCCAACCATCGAATCTTCCCAAGATTCGGAAGTTTTGTTGTAAGTCATTAGTTTCCACCACCATGAATAATCATCGGGTGCATCAACGCCCTCGATTCCAGTCAGCATAGTGCCGAAGTCTGGATGTATCGAGTAGTTTAATTCCCAATCAGCTTCTGCTGCAGCAAATTTCGTAGTTGACCACGCTGTTGGTGTATTCATCAATTCAGTAGCAACCCCTGATTTGTTGACAAACGTTAGGGTTGAATCTTCGGCTTGGTGACCGTTTATGTCATTTAGGTGCGCATCGATGACATTCTTCTGCACTACTAAGCCGAAGGAACTCCAAATTGGTTCCATTTCAGCCTTGTCACCTGTTAGATGCGGCCAATCAACACCGTGCAATTCAGTGTATTGTTTGAGCATTTCAGGAGAATCATATTCAGGATCAACGCTTATCGAAATAATTGACACGTGTTCTTGATACTCTGTTGTCAATCCCTCATCGACTGAACGCAACAATTGCGTGATAATTGGACATACATCTGGGCACTTGGTGAAAATAAATGCTACTACCACAACATCGCCACGAAAGTCACTGAGGTTCATCAATTCGTTATTTTGGTTGGTTAGCGTAAAATCATCAACTGGGCCTCGTGATAGTTGGTATCCTTTGTAGGCATTAGCGGTCGGTATGACCGAAACCAAAAACATCGAAATTACCAATGCGGTAATGATACTCTTTCTTGACATTGGATAATGCTGAGGCGTGAATTATATCAATGCTTCATCTCTTTGTTGCGTAATCCCAATCTGGCGTACACCATGATGGTAGTTCTGTTACTGCCTCAGGATTGGATAATCCAATTCCCCATAGCATTAGTAGAACAAATAACACCGGGAATAAGGCAGTTCTAGTATAGATTCTCGGGTCGCCCTTCAAGTGCATGAAGTATGCGGCAATTCCGTAGCCTTTGATGATACCAACGACGATTAAGATACCCCAAACCATGAATCGAGTAATTGCGATATCGGTTCCTGGAATTACCTCAAAGAATACTGCCCCTACTTCGAACAAAGTGAAGAACATCAATACCTGGAAGTTCCAAAAATAGATGTCTTTGCCTGTTTTGTCGAGTAGCCACTTTTCCAATCCTGTTGCTGCATGTTCTCCCACTTAATCACCTCAATACAAATAGAATGCTGGGAAGATTACTACCCAAGCCAAATCGACGAAGTGCCAATAGAGACCGAAATATTCGATTCCTTGGCCATTGTCCTCATCATAACCAATCGTGTCTGCTTTGAACACCAAATACAGCATTATCAGCAAACCTACGAATACGTGCAAACCGTGTGCTCCGGTAGCAACATAGAAAATTGAACCTTGAACTGTTCCAACGGTAAATCCTTCAGCAACCAAATGGCTCCATTCAACGAGTTTTAGAACAATAAACATCGAACCAAGTAGCAGTGTTGCAATTAGATAGTTGCGTACTGCTGTCTTCTTGTCTGGCAACAAGTATCGCAGAACACCTTTTGGTGCTTCCCAATCCTTTGACTTAGCAGTCTTCAATGCAAGAACAATGGTATAAGATGAAATAATCAAAGCAAAGGTGTTTACTGCACCTGGCAACATAGTCCAGAAATCACCGGTTCCCGCTGCACCACCTGGTCTTAGATAGTCTGAAGCGGTAAGAACAATATCTCCTTCAGTTGCTCCCACAGAACACTTGCCGTCATCGAAAGCCCACTTTGTACACCATTCGGTTCTAACTCTCAAGTAAGATGAGAAGAATGTTGCGAAAACCATTACTTCAGACATAATGAATACCCAAAGTCCAGCCTTCCTGATGTGCTCGCCTTCAAACGGTGCTGAAGTAGCGATTTGCTCGCCGTGACCAATGAACGGTAGGTCTTCACGCCACCAGTTTGCAACACCGATCATGATGACGGTTAGACCAAGTGTACTCAATACCAAATCGCCAGCAGCAAAGGTGCCGCCTTGAGACATTAGAGCGCGTAATGCTTCAACAAAGTCAGGGAAGCCCATCAAGAACAATAGTACACCAAGACAGAAAATAATTGGTGACGCTGAGCCGTGGTGTTCATCATGATGGTCATCGTGATGATCGTCATGATGGTCATCTTGTGGTTGTATCAGATTGATGAAACCGCCAATACCAAGGAATATTGCATAAATTGCGCTAATAATCAAAATGGTGATTCCAGCAACCCAGTATGTTAGGTAGGAAAGATGGGCATCAATCTCTTCATGATGTAGATGTTCTAATTCAGCTTCACTAACTGTTGGGTCATCCATTGCATCATAGTAAGCTGCCTTGGCATCGTCATAGGTGTCGTGCTTGACGCTACCAACGCCCAATCCGAGTGCAGCAAAGGCAACTATACCGATGGTCAATATTGCTCCCGCCATAAAGATGGCTCGACTCCAAACGGAGTTGTCGACGTGATTATTGTGTCCTCCGCTCATTCTTCAGCCCCCTTTGGTTTGGCTTTCCATAATTTTTCGGCAACCGATTTCTTATCGCCGCCATCATGGTGGTGGCCGTATAATTCATTCATGTCTCCCTGAGTTGGAATATCATGGAATGATGGTGTTGGTGGTGGTGAGGTTGTAGACCACTCAAGGGACCATCCGCCCCACGGATCCTTACCTACTGGCTCGCCATTACGACCGGATGAGAAGATATTCCATACCAACAATAGTTGGCTCAATCCAAAGATGAAAGCAAATATGCTCACAGCCATGTTGTACTCTGCAAAGCCAGTTTCCTCTAGATATGAGTGAGTTCTTCTTGGCATTCCCATAATACCGAGTTTGTGCATTGGCCAGAATGCTGCGTTATAGGATGAGAAACCGATTAGGAAGTGCCATAGTCCAAGCTTTTCATTGAGTTTTCGTCCGGTAACCTTAGGGTACCAGTAATAGACACCGGATAATAATCCAAAGACGGTACCGCCGATGAATACATAGTGGAAGTGAGCAACAACGAAGTAGGAATCATGGAAGTGAACATCCAAACCTGCAACTGGGAAGAACATTCCAGAAATACCTCCAAGTGTGAAAGTTACTAGGAAACCAAGAGACCACAATGTGTGCGTTTTCATTACTAAACTGCCGCCCCATATGGTTGCTAACCAGTTGAAGATCTTAGCACCGGTTGGTATCGCTACCGCCATGGTTGTTATCATGAAGGCGGCACGCCAGAAGGCATCCATACCAGAAGTGAGCATGTGGTGTCCCCAAACGATGAATCCTACCACACCGATACCAGCCATAGCGAATACCATTGATTTGTAACCGAAGATAGAACGTCTTGCGCTTGTTGCTAGAACTTCTGAAACAATACCAAAGGCCGGAATAATAACGACATAAACCTCAGGATGGCCAAAGAACCAGAATAGGTGCTGGAATAGTAAACTGTCTCCACCACTGGTAAAGAATACCGTACCAATAGTATGGTCGAATAGTAAGAACACTAGACCAATAATCAGTGCTGGTAAGGACATATACAGCATAAATACACTAACGAATACTGACCAAGAGAACAATGGCATCTTCATCCATGTTACTCCTGGAGCGCGCATGGTGAATACCGTGGTAATGAAGTTGACACCACCAAGTGTTGATGATGCTCCAAGCATAAACATACCAGACAAGAACGCAGTAGTACCCAGATTTGATCCGTATTGGGACAGACCTTCACCAAGGTTGGCTTCAGTCAATGAGGAATATGGTGGATACATAACCCAGGTAATGTCAGCTGCCTCGCCAGACCATATACCGGTGTAGATTAGTGGACTGGAGAACACCAACAGCCACAATCCCATAGCGTTGATTCTAGGGAAGGCTAAGTCCTTAGCACCAATTTGTAGTGGCAAGACATAATTCATGAAACCAGCAATCATTGGCATAGCAGCAAGGAAAATCATGGTAGTTCCATGCAGAGTAAAGAATGAATTGTATTCGGTTTCGGTAAGGAATGTATTCTCAGGTACAGCTAGTTGTATTCTGAACAACAGTGCTAGGAATCCACCAACTAAGAAGAAAAAGAAACCATACAAGAAGTACATGATACCGACTTCTTTGTGATCTGTCGTAGTAAGCCAAGGCTTCAGATAACTCCAGAAATTGTAGATGCTGAATGTTTCAGGTGACCTCGAGTAGTAAACCCACATAACGGCAAGCAAAATCAATCCAAGTGCAAGTCCGACAGCAGTTAACAACAGCACGAGTGCTCTAACGCTTGGAGCCATTTCACCGGCAGAAATTCCTGCAATAGTCGTCTCATAGCTATTCCACATGTCGCCGTTGAAACCATTACCGCCATTTACCGCATTACCGTAGATTTTGAAATCTACGAACTTAGAATCGTCAGCAGGAGCAGTCCATTCAAATTCCCAAGTCCTTACAGTATTACTTACTGAAGTGTGGGTTAATCCTCCGTCCATCTCTTGTGCCATAGCCGGGTCAACAGCGGTTACAGTACCCTTTGACGCCAAAATTCTGAAACCGCCAGCTCGGCCGTTCCACGGGTCTGCGCCTTCAGTACTACCATCATTGTGAAGAGTCATTACATCGTTAGTAACAGTCACGGTAAAGGTGTAGGTTTCGCTAGAATTGTAAGTCTCTGGCAGACCGGTTACAGATACTACAGTATCTGAAGAAGGCCCTCCGTGACATGAACAGCCATTGTCACCGGCGGAGCCGATACCGCCAGGTGCAGCATCAAGCTGGGGAACCATCACTAGTGAAATCAGTACTAGCGACAACAAGGCGATGGTTCTAGTACGCATCAATTCGCACCTCCTTCTTTCTTTACCCCTGTGTCAGCATCACAGTTCTGATATTCTCTAGTCTCCTCATTGTATGGAGAGACTACATCTACATAGCCTACCATCTTTGAATGATCTAAACCACAATATTCTGCACAGCGAATGTTGAAGGTTCCCGGGTCATCTGGCAGGAACCACATCACAGTGCCGCCTTCTAAGCCAGGGACAAGGTCTTCCTTAACACCCCATTCTGGTAACCAGAATGAATGTTGAACGCCCCAATAGGTGCTGTTTAACTGGCTGTAATCTGATGTGTAAGAGAACAGGTTCAACACAACTTCATCGTCACATGGTACAATTAGATGGTCGCCCGCAGCTGTGGACAACTTATGATTAATCGGTATGTGACCATAGCGATGTAACTCGTTGCCTTCAGCATCTTCAATGATTACAGATGATGGAACAAATCTGTTGAACTGCGTTTGAACCGTTGTTGAACCTGCGACAGTATCAAGCGAATAAGTGTTTGAATCGCCATTGATTATTACCGTCATATTAGTTGCTTCAGTATTAGTCGTATGCTGCACTGTAAGGAAATCATCGGTGTTTGAATCAGCATCGCCCCATGTAACATCAATGCCTGAGATTCTTGGATCATCTTGCCAAGTTAGTTGGTCTTTGTATTCGAACTCCCAGAACCACTGTTGTCCGATAACTTCGACATCAAATGCTTCGTCCTCATCTGGAATTACCCACACTGCGGTGTTAGATGCTAAGGCAAGGACGACTAGCCACACAACAATAATAGTTGGAAGCACATAGAACATAACCTCAACCTTGGTGTTATGTCGGTCAACAGGGAATGAACCTACCACAATATGGTCGACTTCAGTAGTATCTGGAATAATGCTAGCACGGTATCTAATCATTGCATAGAACATCCACGCAAACGTGATAATTCCAACCAGAATTCCCCAAAAAAGAAATTTGTCGTAAAGTACTGAAAAAACGGTATCCTCTGCCACCATGGACTTGACCTGATTGAGCGCCCATATTGTACCCCTTAAGCATTTGTCGAAAAATGCCATTGGCTCAATGTTTTGCAACACCCCGAGGTGCTTAGCAGTATCACATTTTCACCCATAGTATATGAAGTTTAGTTTTTCCTTTAGACATTCCGCCGAAGGATAAAATCAAGACAATTTATCAGCCGTCTGATTCTAACTTGAAACGGTAGGATAGTTTGGAATTGAATGAATGCATGCAGATGACCTTGAATGGTGATGTTTTACTGAGCGTAACGGTAAATCCAGGAGCAAAACAAACAGGATTAGTTGAATATGACCTGTGGACAAAAAGCCTGAAAATAAGTGTTAAAGCAAGAGCTGAAGGCGGTAAAGCGAATTATGCCCTAATCCACGCAATCGCAGAAATTCTCCAAATTCCAACCGAAGATTTGCAAATAGTTAGTGGCCTTAAATCAAGAAAGAAGAAAGTAAAGGTCATGAATACCAACAAACAACTGATTAAAAGCGAGTTAAATCGTATTCTGGGATGATAATATGGCAGGCCAAAATCGTAATGATGGAAGTGGCCTAGGAAACTATGAGTTACGATTCAGTAATGCTGGACAAGCAATAGGCGAGGCTAGAAGAAAAAATCGATTATACAACTGGCCAATAATCGTCGAAGGACCGCGAGATAAGAGAGCATTATTGGCGCTCGGCTTCACTGGCCCCGTGGAGGTGTTAAATCGCGGTTGGACAATCGAGAGGGTTGTAGCACATTTGTATGAAACCTATGGCACGAGAAATGAGTCAACGGGAGGTTCTTCGGTTTGTTTGTTGATGGATTGGGACAGAACCGGAGGCCGCCTGCAAAGAAAACTTGCCAATTTGATGCAAAGTTTTGACATGAGTGTGGACCAAGAAATTAGGACAATTCTCCAGAAAAATCTCAAGCCCGAAACGAGAGTTGTGGAGTCTCTGTATGGCATGGCAGATCGGCTAAGATACCACATCACACAAGAGGACCGATTGTGAGATTTACAGTGGTTTATAAGAGCGCCAAATCGGCTTTTAGACATGAACAGACTATTGACGATTACCATAGCCGCGCTATTTCTTGCTCAAACGCTTGCTGTAGTACAGGCACAGGATGAAAATAATGAACAAACCATAGTGGATGTAGCCAGCGGAACAGAAAATCACGATACTCTAGTCGCTGCATTAGCCCACGTCGGCCTAGATGTAACACTAAACTCTGAAGGGCCATTCACTGTCTTTGCCCCAACTGACCAAGCATTTACCGATGCTGGTGTTAACCTAGATGACTATGATACCGACGCAGAAAACGAGACACTCAAAGACATTCTGCTATACCATGTAATATCTGGTGCTGCGGTAGATTCTGCTAATGTAACTGATGGTATGACCGCTGAAGCAGCAAACACTGACACCTTAACATTCACAGTCATCGATGGGTCCGTAATGGTCGGTGAAGCAACCGTTACCTCAGCAGACGTCGAAGCCAGTAACGGTATAATCCACGTCATCGACAAAATACTAATGCCACCCGCAGACGAACCTGTTGACGAAACCCCTGCTGACGACTGTGATGTTACAATCGGCATCGGTGATTCTGGTCTTGCATACGACAAGGTATCAGTGACTATCGATGTTGGCCAAACAGTTTGCTGGAAGTGGACTGATTCAGACATGCCCCACAATGTTGCGGAAATCGCTGAGATCGGCAGCAATGAGAGATTGGCAGGCGGCGTTTACTCAGGCGCTGCAGCAGCAACTGTTGATTTCTCTTACACTTTCACTGAGAACACTACCTTCTACTATGCTTGTGAACCACACATTACTATGGGAATGAAAGGTGAAATCATTGTAGGTACTGGTATTGACGCATCAAAAGCCTCTGACGATGATAAAGAATCTGAATCGACACCCGGTTTCGCTGCTATCGCAGCAGTCGTTGCTCTTGCAGGTGCTGCAGCTTTCTTATCTCGAAGAGAATAATCAGGCAGATGTATAGGCAACAATAGCGACCACATATGCTAGAATGATTAGCGCTGAGATGCATATGTTCACGATTGCGGTAATGTATGCAGCCGTCGCTATTCCCCTATCTGGATGGGCTGGATTTTGATCGGTAATCTTCTTGGCAGATATTGCGACAAGTAATGCTGGAATTGACAACAACAGCCCACCACACGCAAAAGAAGCGATTGCTAAAACTAAGGCTAGTATTGCATTGGTTTGAGGAAACATAGCAAAATGGGTGGCTCCTAGCGGTATTAATTGGGCTTGTTGAACCTCACCAGCTATTGTATGTTGAGCCTGAGGCATCACGCCTTGCATCTCAGGCTGCTGCCAAAAGCCATCGCTTTGTTCTAGTTTTGCTTCGGATTCTGATTTCGGTTCCATCCCTATCACAGTGTCCTAGATATTATTTCCAAATAAACTTGGTTCAAAGTTGATAGAAGGCATATACTCGATAGACTAATGCTGCAAACGAGCCTATCGCAATGAATAGCATCAACCCAATTGTGAATTTATACGCTCCCGGCGCCTCTTCTTTGGTCCTCCAACCTTTACTACGAATGAATACTCTTTGATTGGCAAGGCAATAAATCATGTAGCTTAAACACGCTACCAGTCCAATTAAATTACCGCTGATTGAGGCTAATAGTTCGGTGCTCATGATTTCACATCTACTGGTAAATTAACTCTTAATCGCTCAGATTTAGTTTTCTGGCTGACTGTATGACCACAATTTGGTAGTGACTAACGCCATTACCACAATCTTGCCTAAATCCCAAACCAAGAATGGTTCAACGCCCCATTCATATGCCTGAGCAAAATCAACTGAGTATGATTCGGCTAGCCAGATGGTCCCGATAACATAAACTGGAATCATTGCTAGAGTCCAGCAAATGAGTTGTGCTTTGATATCCGCAACACCAGCAGACCTTGACCTGTCAAGCCCTTCTGCAACAAGTGCTGAGGCAAATGGGAACGCCATGAGGTAGCCGCCGCTAGCAATCAGTTTGCCACTATCAAATAATTGACTACCGCCCTCGGCAAAAACTGGCGCGCCCAGAGCACCAACTAGCAAGTATAGACAACCGGAAATGAATGCATCGTTTCTACGTAGATATACTCCGGTTGCCAGTACCGCAAAGGTTTGGAAAGTATAGGGCACTGGAGTCCATGGTACAGAAAATGCGATTTGAGCACACAACGCAGTCAATCCAGCGAAAAATGAGATTGATATGGCTCTCTCAAGAATTGTTGATTCCTTTGAAGAAATTGTTTGATGCCATGTTTGAGGTTTGCCCCAGTTTAGTTGACTGAACATGAACATTGGCTAAATTGGCGGTTTTTAGTGATTCAGTATAGAGTTAGCAATAGGTGGTTGCCACTTTCCTTGGTTTCTTGAATGGTCTAAAATATGCCAGTAAACCGTAGTAATTACTTGGTTTTCATCTTCAAC